>PLQY01000015.1 GCA_003160265.1 Peptococcaceae bacterium
AAGACGCTCGATAAAAACCTGGCCAAAGTCGCTGCCGACCTTGAAAAGATCAGAAGCCACCTCAATAAATTCAAATACAAGAATTATGATTACGCCAATGACCAGATCAAAAAGATGCTCGCCAAGCACGGTAGTTACGGCAGGCTGTTTCATGTCATTCTTGACGCCAGGGATGAGGATGCCATGACCCTGACCTGGGAATATGAGAAAGAACTTTTAGACCAAGAGCGCCTCCTCCTCGGCAAGTATGTTCTGGCCACCAGCCTGGATGAAAAGACCCACGACGCCGATGAGGTGCTGGAATTATACAAGTCGCGACACCTGGTGGAGCACCGGTTCCGGACGACGAAAAGCACCCTGAAGGTGAGGCCGGTGTTCCTGCAGAAAGATGAGCGGATCAGGGCTCTGGTGCTGGTGATGATCATCGCCCTGANNTGATCGTCTACGCCCTGATCGAATACGTCGTCAAGCAGGAGAGACTTGCCACGTCGGCCAGGCAGGCGCTGTTCATGTTCCGCATGCCGGCCATCGTCACTTTAAGGGTCAATGGACAGATCATGCAGCAGATCGGCAACATCAAGCCCTTCATGGTGGAGATCCTGGCCGCCCTGAACGTCAAACCTCTGGAGCTGGATGGTGGTGTGGACACCGGCTAAAACTGCTGAACGAACGACTTTTTAAAAACTTGCTTGTCAATGTTCAAATAAGTTTTCCCTTGGAGCGGAAAATGGGTTTCAACTAACTCTATTTACTTTCCACATAGCGATTGAGCAACAATTGCGCTCTCTCCATAAAGGGATCTCCGTCGATTACCCTGGCAAGTCTATTTTCCTGCCAGTTGGCGCTTTTCCGTGCAGGCTCCCGGTGGTCGGCGAAGTCGGCAGCCGCATTGAACAAGGCGTATGCCGAGTTTTTGAAGTTCGCCAGGTCGGGCGCCGCCAGCCTTGCCCTGAAGTCCTCGCGGAGTTCGATGGCGTTGTTTCTGACCCGTGCCGTTGCCCTGGTCTCGTCTATGGGAAACAGGCTTTCGATGTATTCTCCCACTTGAGCCGAAGTCAGGATCAGGCTTGCGAACTCCTCCGCCTTGAGACGCAGGATCTCCATGTATTGGTTGGCGTTGACCAGGGTCATCCTGGCCTGCTCCAGTTTGGAGATCATGTCGCCCCGATGCTTGGTTGTCCAGATTCTCCTGGCTCCTCTTAGCGCCGCAGTCAGGGTGTTATTGCAAACTACCCGAGTTGGCGTGATTGCCACTTTAACTGCGTTATATCCGTCGTGCCCGTTGCTAAAGAGCAGATACGGGTCAACCTGGTCGCCAAGGATGGTGACTTGCTCCATCCGGGCCAGCAGCCATGTTTTCCGGCCACCAAAGAGACTTCCTGCGGTCTCGTACCTGACGCCCTCGCCCAGAAGCTGGTCGGTGAAGGCGAAGGCTTCGGCGTTCTGGCAGATCTGGTATTGGTCGCTGACAATACCCAATAGATCGCCGGTATCGTCGCGGAGGTTTGCCCGGTATTCATCGGTTAAGGCGTGTCCCTCACCGTAAAAAACCGGCACCTGCTCAACTCGCCAGTCAAGCCCGGAGATACGCAGCGCTTCCTCGCTGGTCAGCGCTTCTTCAACGCGGACGCCCATGCCGTGCCAGGGGGTCTGTCTTACGTAAAACATCGAGTCGTTCCCAGTTATTCCGCTCGCCATCTTGTGCGGGTGCGCGGCCGCCTCTCGGCCCGCACCCAATCGCCTCCTTTGAGTGATTGGATTTACGGGCCAACGGCCCTGTTGCTACCCGTCCAGTTCGTCACAGTCGCTGCAGAGCTCCAGGATCAGAGCTACTTTCACCTTCATTTCGGCTAAGGTCTCAGGATCGATATGCCCCACCAGCTTCAGCTTGTCTTGGAATACCGTCATGATCTGGTCACTGACCACTTTGGACGGTATTTTCAGTCCGGCTTCCCGCCAATGTTCGATATTCAGATCCCAGGGACCTGCTGCCGGCTGACTGGATACACTTGCAACCACCAGATCCTGTCTTGCCTGGTTGTGGTACTCCGAACTCACCACTACTGCAGGCCTGGTTTTAGAGCCAGGTTTCTGCCGGAAGGGCAGTTCAACTATGACCACATCGCCCGGCCTGAACTTCCTCTTTTCATTCTTCCAACTCTTCGTAGTCGTCATCTGTCCATTCATCTTCATCAAAGAATCCGGTCGCCTCAACCAAGGCCACCTTCTTCCCCGCCAGATCCGGCCAGAGACGATCCATGAGCCGGTTGAAAAGCCAGTTCTGGTCCTCCCAGCTCATCTCTTGCGCCGCCCGTTCCAACTCTTCTCTCGTCATCAAAACAATCACCTCTCATTCCTCCGATCCGCTCCTCTCTTGACAAAATAGAGTGCCCGGAGGGATTTCTCCCTGCGGGCGCAAGATTCCACGCCCGCCGGGGCAAACAAAAAAAGACACAAAACCACCTTGAGCAGCATGCTGCTCCTAATGGCAAAAGTGTCTCGTCTTTCAAAAGTTATTCAGTTGCCAGCGCGCCTGCAACAACGCACCGGAATTCGGAATCTCTTCATGCGGAGTACTACGGGTCCCAATTGGGGGCGATTCCTAGGCGTAAACCCCCGCCAACCGCTGCGGCATTCGCCGCTCCTCCGCCGGGCAGGTTACCGCACTGCCCACGCAGGCCACCGCATCGCTCTTCGCTCTCTGCCCAGTGGCCGTTCTGCCCGTCACTCACGGCTGGGTCCCACCGCCTCTGCCCCGCTCTTCGCACCACAGAGGTTCCGTCAAGGCGGGAAACTCGCAATCGCTCTTCGCGCATTTCATGCAAACTTCCTCTTAAGCCTTTTCCGAAAGACGCCTCGCTCTTCGCTCTCAGCGTCCGCCACAGGAGTACACCCGCTCTTCGCACTGGGACTTTTCCTGTGTCCTTCCCTGCCAGCCTGCGATCGCTCTTCGCTCTTCTCATGCAGGTTCCGGAACTTTCATCCGCACCGGTATTTGGGATACCGGTGGACAGGAAGAGATGTTGTCTCAGTTATAAAGCCTCTGAGACCAGGCATACCAAGTTTATTGACTTGGGCATCCCGTGACTTTTGACAACTTCTGCCACGGGCTTCTTTATCCGAACTCTACAACCTTTTTAAAAGGTTGTCAACAGGGAGCGATCGCTCACCTAAAATCTTACCCGAGGGGATCCGGATCACTCACATCGAAATCTTACCGATTCCTGAAATGGTCTAAGTTCCGCCCCTTCGCGCCGTAAATAATCACCGAGAACTTCGCTTCCCGTCAGTTCCGTGTCAGATCAGATCGGCTCGCCCTTACCTGTCACTTAACCTTCGGGTTCGGCGAGGCCGGTCGACCTCGTCATCGGACGGACCGCCAGGTAGTCACTCCCTGCCGGGCAAACGATCGGTGGTGCCACCACCAATAATGGCACCGCACACGCTCACTTGAGCCAGCTGGCAGTGCGGGGGCGAACCTCGACCCGCAACGGGGGCTCGGCCAGAAGGTCCAGGATCTCGTCACGCCACTTGTCGGCATCTTCGCTCCCTTCGTAGCGCGACTTCGCTCCCTCGTCCTTAAACAACTCCAATGACCACATCGTGTCCGGCTCGCCGGGCACTGCACACATGACCCAAGGGTCGCTGGCACCTGACTCCTTGATGTACTTCGTCGCCAGCTCGAACAGGGTGTCACCGCGACCAGGCTTTGCGACCATCTTAATCACGTAACCGGGCTGACTCTCAGCCATACATACCAGACTCCTTTCACCGTTCATGCATGTGAAGTAGAACTTAAACGTCAAGAGCTGACGGCACATCTTCTTCCCCGACTTGCCGGGGAAGAAGATGTGCCGCGTAGTGATGTATTAATAACCGCTAACCAATCTCGTTACTTACATTTAACAGAACTTGCTAGGTAATGTCAAGGACACGGGACACGCAGGGCTCCTGGACTATTTTTTCAGCTTCACGGCGCGACTGAATTCGTCCGGTCTGGCGCCCACGACGGCAAGATCCCAGGTGTATTTTTTTCCCGGTGGCGTTTTCTGTTCAGCGTCTTCGCAGTCCGGGTAAATAAATATATCCGCTTCCGGCGCAGGATCGTCGCCCAGTCTCGGAGCGTCGACCAGCCACCGGATCGCCTCGCCGTCCTTGCTGGCGAAACTGACTTCCGCCATCACCGGCCGGCCAGGGCGGCGGACCAACCTCCAGCCGAACCCGGGCATTTCCAGCCTGGCGTGGGCGTAAAACAGCCCCAGGACCGCCTGCCGGCAGGCATCACTGGCATCGGCAGGATGCTGGCGCCCTTTGACCGCCCAGAGCTGGAATTGCGCATTGGTAGTGCCTGGGGCGCTCTGCGAAAACACGCTGTAGATATCCACCACCCCCGCGAGCCAGAGACTTTTAGCCGCAGCGCCCATCTCTTGCCGGTTGCGCCGCAGCGCCACCGCGGCCGCGGTCTGGGTCAGCGCCCCGGCCTCCGCCAGGCATTCCATAAGAGCAACTGCTTTGCCATCGCAATCGTCCCTCTCTTTCATGGAGCCGGCCTTCATCTTGACCAGGCAAACTCCATGGGCATAAAAACTATCCGCTTTCAACTTTTGTTCCAATAGTTGTTCCAGCGCATTCAACTCCTTTCCAGCTGCTTTTTGCTCTAACCCCAGAGGTCAAGACGCAGTTTCTGCTCCTTGGGCGAATAGACATTGACCTTGGCGAGCACTCTTTCCCCGACATGAAGTCCGTGCAGAGTCGAGGCGATCCCGATCAGCCCGGGCTGCACTTCCAGGTGCAGCACCAGCGAGCCATCCTGCTGTTTTACCTGCCTGACAACCCTGGCCGCGACCACGTCGCCCCTCTGGCAGCTGTATGTTGCCCATGGGTCTGCCTCAACGGCAGTCAGAGACACCCTGATCGTGTCTGTCTGGCGGTCAACCCGGATCACCTTCGCCTTGGCCTGTTTGCCCGGACGGAACAACCGCTCCAGCCTCTCGGCCTGGCGCGTTGTCGCCGAACCCCGGGACACCTCGACCAGCACTCCGCCCCCCACGTCCACCACGAGTCTTGGCGGCTTGTCGCCTTCCGCCGGCAGGACTGCCTTCACCACCACATCGATTATTTGATCGGGCTGAAGCGTTGCAAATACCCTTTCCCGGGCGTCGGCAATGGCCGCCCGGCGGGAGCAGGCCGCCAGGCGATTTTCCTTATCCATACCGGCGATTTTCACTCTCACCACCTGGCCGACGTAACGGAACATGAGCCGCTGGCTCTCCAGGCCGGTTTCACTGAGCGGGCAGACGCCCTTCACGCCGCCGAGGTCGAGTTCCCAGACGGCCGTCTTCAAGTTGTCGGGGAAGGTGATCTTTTCCACGCAAGCCTCTATTGGCCGGTCTTTCTTGTGAACGAACCATAGATACTCCCATCGATCCGCTTCCTGAACGAAGCCCTCCGGTTTTACCTTTTGCATAGCCGCAGGGAACGTCTCCCTTGGTTTTTTTCCGCTTGTCTTCTTGCTCTTCTCAGGCACAGGAGTTGCCGTCGGCTCTAAGGCGACCCGCCCTTCATCCGGCAGATCTCTGTCTAAGGCTTCAGGATCGATAATCTGGTTCTCCGGAGCAACGTAATCTTCCAGCACAATACCCGTCTTTTGCTTATCATCGATGAAATCTTGCTTTACCTTGGAAATTACCATGAGAAACACCTCTCCTTCTCTAAGCTTGTTCTGTTTTTATTGCCCATTCCAAGATCCATTGCCCCGTCCGGAATCCAAACAAAAAAAGCGCCGGCCATTATAGCCCGCACTTTAGCTAAACTGCCACCGGCAATCACCGGTAAGAACCAGCTGCTCCCGGCACGACAGGAAGATGTTCAGCGTATAGATACCGTCTTCATTGACGTTCGTTTCAGCGCTCATCTCGTGCCGGCGAAACTTTTCAAAACAGCCGAAGCATTGGCCGCTCCTTTCTGGTCAGGATAAACTTAAAACGCAGCAATTCAGGCATGTCCATCATTCTTTCCTGTCAACCACTCAGCTTTGCCACCAAGCGCTTTTTTCACCAACCCCTCTTCCGCCGTTTTCCGGTAGTTCCGGCTGCTCCTCGAGGTCCGGGGGAACATCCATCCCCGGCCCTTCGGGGAGATCAACTTGCTCCTCGTTCTGCAAGCCGTCCACATCTATATCCAGCTGCTCCGGAGTTATTTCCCGCCGTGGCTGATCCATGCCGGAGGCGGACAATTCCTCGGCCTCGGGAAACTCCAGGTAATCCACCGTCCGGAGCCTGACCGGCGGCGTGCCGTCCGGCAGGAACGCCAGGCTGGTTCTGGCGCGGGTGTTCACGACCTCGCTCAGCATCATCAGCTCCCTTCCGGCGCTGCTCCTGGTCACCCGGTGGTCCCCCTCGCCGGGGCCGTAGCTATCACTCTCGGTGGCCACGGTAGCCCGGCCAATCAGCCGGGAGACGTAGTCCGCAGTGTGGTTGTCCTTCACGCCCAGGACCAGCTTCGTGTCGCAGCAGGAGAGGATCTCCTCCCAGGTTCTCCCGTACTTGCGCTCCAGTTGCGGCAGACCCTGGATGATCACGTGGCACTCGATGCCCCGGCTGCGCACCGTGGCGATCTTCTTCTCAAACTCCGGGATGACCACAATATTGGCAAATTCGTCCAATAATGCCCTGACGGGCACCGGAAGGCGGTTCGTGCTGTCCGAGTCCGCCAGAGCCACCAGGCGGACGAAGAGAAAGGTGAAGAAGAGCGACGCCAGGAAATTGAACGCCCCATGCGTGTCGGGGGTGATCACGAAGTAGGCGCAGGGGTTCTTGCCCGGCAGGGCCAGGTCTATTTCCGTGGAGTCCGTGATCCGCCGTACTTGTTCTTGCTGGAAGGTCTGGAGCCGGGTGCCGAGGCCGATCACGATGTTGCCCCACATGTTCTCGCCGGCCATCTTGGAGATCATGTACGGGCCGTAAGCCGGATGCGTTTTGGGCAGTATGGTGAACCGGCTGTCCAGCGCCAGCCTGTCGCCCAGAGCCACCAGATCGTAAACCTGCCCTACCGTGCCCGGGCATCTCCGGCCATCCGCCTCGTAGCAGACATACAAGACCAGCGCCTTGAGCAGGTTCTGCTCGGCTCGGTTCCAGAAACTGTCGCTGTTTTTCTGAGCGCCGTTATCCGTGGTGGAGATCACCACCTCGGAGAACACGTCGGCATCCAGCGGTTCGCTGATCTCGTTCAGGGGGTTCCATTGGTTGGATTCCAGCATCTGCACCAGGTCGAGCTTTCTGACTATATATCCCTTGGAGCGCAGCCACCGGGCCATGCTCCTGTAGATCTCCCCTTTCGGATCGGTCACGAGAACGCTGATGCCCTCCCGCACGGCGGTCATGATGTTGGGGCGCACATAGGCCCGGCTCTTGCCGCTGCCGGGCGTTCCGACCACCAGCACGTGCTTGTTCATCCAGACCTTGAGCGTCGGCGGGATGCGCACGCTCTTCCGATCTATCATCGCCCCGAGGACGATGCCCGGCCCATGGCCAAACTCGCACACCCGCGCCAGGTCGGCCTTCTCCGCCCAGCGGGCGGGGCCGTGGGTGTCTTTCTTTGCGCCGGCCTGGTCCGCGAAGTAAAGCTGCCAGACCAGGAAGATCAGCGTGCCGCCCAGGGCGTTGAGGACGAGGAATACGTTCCGCACGAAGGAATACTGCAGGCCTTTAAAGTTGGTTGCCCATGCCCGCAGGACAGATAGGGGATGGGCCAGGTAGTACCGCGGCGCTACCGCCCGGAAGGCCGCCGCCTTCTTGAAGAGGGGGTTGTACGACAAAGCCTTGGCGACCCAGGCCGCCGCGCAACCCATGGTCGCCACGTCCGCCACCAGGAACGCAGCGGCAAGAAGCGCTATGATCGCGGCCAGCCCTGGTGAGCGGCGCCTCAGCCAGATAGTCCAGGATACGGCGGCGATCAGGGCGAACGGCCAGCACCACCAGGCTAAAAGGACCGTAAAAATAACCGCCGCAGCGGTTACAAGCGGGTCTCTTTTCGCCAATTCCACGCTCACATCTCACACCCCCAGCAGCAGCTTCTGCAGTTCCTCGTTCTCCGCCCTGGCCAGATCCGCCCGGATCTCTTCTTCGGGCATCCACACCGGGAGCGCCATGCGCTCTATGCGCGACTTGATCTTGTCGTGATGCCGCAGTTCCTCGATCGTGCAGTTGCTGGTGAACATCGTGGTCTTGCGCTGGTTCAGGCGGTGGTCCAGCACGGCGTACATGGTCTCGTTGACCCATGACGATTCCTGCTTTTCCGTTCCGATGTCGTCCAGGATCAGCAGGTCAACCTGCCGGGCGGCATCGATCAGGTCGGAGGCGCAGATGCCGGTCTCCCTGTCGAATGTAGCTCTGATCTCGTTGAAGAAATCCACGTGGTGATAAACTTGGCGCTGATGCTGTATTTCCTGATCAGGGCGTTCGCCATCGACGCCGCCAGTCTGGTCTTACCCGAGCCTTTGACTCTGCCGTATAGATACAGGCCCTTGCCCTTTGACTGCATGACCCGGGACTGCTCCACATAGTTCACGGCGATCTTTTTGGCTGCGAAGGCCCGCTTCCGGTGTTCTGGTCTTTTATATCTGTCGATCGCAAACGAGGCGATGGTCAGAGCGGCGAATTCTGCCGGAATGGCCGCCGAACGGAACCTCTGATCGATTTCCTGCTGCTCATGGCACTTGCAGAACCGGGCGACCTCAAAGCCGTCGATGATTCTGACGACCAGCCCCGATCCGTCGCACAGGTTGAACGGACAGTCAGACATCGCACGGGAAGTCGCCTGGCGCCTCTCCGAGGTGGTCGTAAAAGCCCTGCCGTCTCCTGAGTTCTTCAAGCCTCGCAATCTCTCCGCCAGGGCTGACAGGTCGATCAGCTTGGCAATTGGTTGGGGCTGCGCCATCTTTTCTCGCTCCCTTCATGATGGCTCCCGGCGGTCTGCCGGGAGCGGGGTCTGTAGCACTCCTGTTGTTAAACCTGGTTTCCGGGACATTAGACAATCGGTCATGACCCGGTTCCGGTCCTGAAGCGGAATCAGCGGCATCTTCTTGATCTTTTTCTTTTTTATTGGGTATTGTTATCTGGGTATTGTTAGGGTCAACTGGCTTTACCAGGTGGTCAACTACGTTTACCACCCCCCTATCCTCTTTTTTACCAGGTGGTAAAGCCGCTTTACCACCTGGTAAACTGGCTTTACCACCCCCCGCTGCGCCAGGCGGTGTGCTTGCTTCATCGTCTCCGCGGGCTTCCTCCGCAGCATCCGGTGGGTCTTCAAGGTAATAGATCGTGCTGTCGTACTCGTCGTTGGTCTTCCGGACAGTGCGGCGTATCCAGCCCTGACTTTCCAGTTCCCGCACGGCCTTGATCGCCGTGGGCTTGCTGATCTTGCACCTCCTCGCAATCGTGTTCAAGGACGGCCAGGCCTCCTGATTCTTGTTGGCGCATCTGGCGAGAAAAAGGCGAACGATAATGGCGTGCTCCGAAAGAGAGGAGTCGAAAAGGTCATTGTAATCCCAAAACCAGCCTCTTTTCCGCTTGTCAATCAGCACTTGCCGCTCTTCATGGTCAGACATGTTCCGCCACGCACCTTTCCATCTCCATCGGCCTGCCAAGCAGGAAACCCTGGCCGTAGATAACACCAAGATCGATCAGGGCAGACAACTCCTCCTGCCGCTCTATGCCCTCGGCGATGACCGCAGCCCCCAGATCCCCGGCCAACTGCAGAAGGCGATGTATCGTATGCAGCCGGTTGGGGTGGCGATCGCACTCCGCCACGAGGTAGCGGTCGATTTTGATATAGTCGGGCGCCAGTTCCGCTATCAGCCGGAGCCGGTCATTCCCGCTGGATACGTCGTCCACCGCCAGCTTGAAACCGGAAGCGCGCACGGCCTCGATGGCCTGCATGAAACGTGGGAACACACTGTTCAGCGCCGACATCTCGACGATCTCGACGCATACCTCTTCCGTGGTGCGTCTGCCGGCGTATTTGGTGATCCTGATGTCCTGACTCACCAGCCAGACCAATGTTTCCGGGAGGATATTCACAAAGGCGATGCCGGGTGGCGCCCCGGCCACGGCCATGGCAAACGAGGCCGCATCCACTTCCCGGAGTATTCCGCAACCGGCGGCCGCCGCCAATACTTTCGCCGGCCCCTCGTTCCCCGGTCCCCGGAGCAGGGCCTCGTGGCCGATTATTTGCTTGGCGCCCAGGTTATAGACTGGCTGATACAAGTGCCTGATCCGCATGGCGAATCTCCTTTCGTCCGGTTGCAGCGACAGTCCGGACCGCCGCTGCTTTGCCGTGAATCAGAACATGGACAACAGAGCAGATCAGGTCGGACAGGTGGATCGTGACGCGGTAGCCCGCAACGGTGCGCACCAGCGCGAAAGCGGGGTAGATAGTCTCCACCTGGCCGGTGAAGCTCCGGGGATAGATACCGGTGTCTTTGGATTTCACGGTTATTTTGACACCAGCGACGATGCCATAGGAGTCAGCGAAATAAACCTCAACTGTATTTTTTGGATCCCCCTTTGGACCGTTCAAAATACGCAAAGCAATCACCTCGTATTTCATGCTCATAAACAAAGCGCCAGACACCCTGAATGATGATGTCCGGCGCTTTGAACCAATAATTTTCTGCTTCCCTTGCACCGCCTTACTTTGCTATTTAAAGATCCGCTATCGTATTGAGAATGTCGGCAACAAAATTGCCTGGCTCTTTTGGCGCTTCCTTTGTCGCTCTGGCTGCCCAGGGTTCTCCAAGGCGGTCATGCCGCATCATTTCCTCGACCCGGTCGAATCTCTTGTTTATCAGTAAGGCCGTGTCCAGCGCCTGCCGAATATAGGCGGTCCGCTCTCTTGCTGATACGGTGAAAATCCAGTGATCAGCCGGTAAGCGAATCTCCAGCCGTTTCAAGGGCTTAGACATGTTTTCCACCACCTTTCGCCGGTATGAAGACGGAAAAATCGTTCAAACCCGAAACCATACCGGCAAATGGACACGAATAATGCGCTCAAATGCATACAGCGCAAGGTATCAGGCTTGCCGGGATTTACGCGACCTGCAGGCGTTCAAGAAACCGATGGCATTGGCATAAACGGGGTTTTCGACGATGACGAAGTGTGGAAACACCAATCTGACGTCGCCATTTGTCCGCATAGTCATGCGGCGCAGTTCGTCTCCCATGATCAGCGCCCCGCCGCCGCCTGCGATGGTCGAAGTGATATAGGTCATCCTCTCCTTGAGAATAGACGCAACTGGTTTACGATTTCATCGGCAACCACCTTTGCCGCCTGCACAATCGCCTCTGACAGGTCGATCAGCTTCCCGCCGGAGTAAATCTGCCGGTGACGCCAGGTATCGGCCATCATGTATGACGGCAGGGGCTTTCCCGTCAACTCCAGGTAGACGTCGGCCATACGCTGCTGGACGAGTGACACACCTTTTTCTATCGTCCCGTAGCAGTCAGGCACCAATTGGGGGCTCTCGCCGGCACGGAATTCGAAGAGTAGAAAGTTGATGGTGTAGCTGCCCAGATCCAGCACCAGGACATAGTTTACAGGCAGATCCGTTACCAGAAATATGGATGGGTCGGTTGACATCATGATACCGGCGCCCTGGGGTCGCACATCGACGTTTCGAAGCACGATGCACTTTTCTGCGCCACCATCCACGGAGATCCAGGCCGGTCTCCTTTCCAGTCGTTGCTTGATCGCGCCTCGTTGATGCCTGAGATAGTCAATCGGCAGACCCAGCACGACATCTACTTCATCATGATCGGCAGGGTATTTGCTGCCGGCGCAGAGCAGGTACGCTGCGGTGAACAGCAGCAAATCATGGGTGATGTCGGGCTTTTCCACCTGTCCCATCATCCCTTTTGCCGAGCCGGTCCGCAGCGCCGCCCCTCCCACTAACTTTTCAACCTGGCTGCCATTGAACGTCAGCTGTACCAGATGTTCCGCTTTTCCCTTAAAAAGGTCATCACCCTTGCTGTCCGGAATATCAGCCTCAAACGACGCCAACTGGACCAGCGGAACATCGGCCGCGGCCGCTTTTGTTCCAGAGTAACCAATGTCAATGCCAAATTCCCAAACCATTAACTTCGCCTCCCAAAATTCCTTTTAATAATTCACAAACAGATCTCCATCAGGCGTAAAGCACAGGGCAGCGTTTAGAAGTCTTGCCGCTGTCAGCATCAGCGCATCGCGACCGGCTTAACGGCGCTTCACATCAACAGACATCATAAATCCACATCCCTTCGATCGAATTGAAATAAAAACCTGACCCTCGTTTACGAGAATCAGGTTCTCTTTCCCAGATCATCAAGGAGATGCCGATCGGACGCTGGCCAGCCTGTTTCGGTGGGCTCATGCCCGCCTACCCCCTCTCCTATCCTTCTGGCGCTTCTGGCGCCTGATCAACGATCGCCCTAGTCATCCCATGGATTGATATAGCGGTGCCTGGCCTTGATACCGGGCTGCAGCGCTATACCAGCCGGCTTGAAATAGTAGCCGTGCTCATACCGATCGGCATACTCCACGCTGCCATACAGCCACCTCTGCTTTTGCTCGTCCAAGATCTCGATACTGCACCCGCAAGAGAACTCGAAGGTGTCGCGCCTCTCACCAACGGCCGGAAGATAAAACTTGCCCCATTCGTTCAATTTAAGCCGGCCAGCGGCGTCGATATCGCCCAGGAGATACTTGCAATAATGATAGGCATGCTGAACAGCGTCCTGAAAACCTTCGATGGTATGCATGTAGATTCGGGAATCGAATTCGGCTTCACTATCTTCGGCATCCTCAGCCCTACGGTGTATCTTCTGTGCTTCTTCGACTTGGGATTCAAGCTCAGCAAGAAGCTTGTGCATGGAAAACTTGAGCCTTGCCGCCAGATCTTTCGGTTCAGCCATAACTGTCTCGTTAAGCATAACCCGTCCTCCTTTTGGGTTTGAGATTCGGGTAGACATCATCCGGCGCGATCGCTGAACTGTAAGCCATTGCAAGCATTAGTTTTGTTTTTGACGTGCCGGCACCCAGAATCCGGACAGCCTCATGAAAGACCACCTTCTTGCTCACCAGATCCGGCCACAACCGCTCCATGAGCCAGTTGAGCAACCAGTTCTGGTCCTCCCAGGACATCTCCCTCGCCGCCTGATCCAATCTTCTTTCGTCATCAAAACAACCGCCTCTCATTCCTCCGATCCGCTCCTTTCTTGACAAAATAGAGCACCCAGGGGATTTCTCCCTGCGGGCGCAGATTGCCAACGCCCGCCGGAGCAAACATAAAAAGACACAAGTGCCGCACAAGCACTCCTCCTCATCTTTGACCCAACTTGAACAGTAAATCG
>PLQY01000088.1 GCA_003160265.1 Peptococcaceae bacterium
TGTTTAAACCCACTTTACGTGTCAGCAGAATAGGGTGAATTCGTCACAATAGCCGGCGGTAAAATATTGATTTGTCCCCGTCAGTAGCCTAATCCCGTATGTACAGTGACGGCAGATTGGGCTATTCTGATTCAAGAAGGGATTGACATGAAGAGCTTCGATCTTGAATCAGTATGGCAAAGGACGGGGATTCATGAAATGTCTGAACTACTGGATCCGATAAGGGCGGCGCGTCTCCTGGAGAGATGGGTCAACTTCTACGGCATGGACGACAAGGATGCCTGGCCAACGGAAGACTACCCGGATGTTAAAAGATATCTCCTGGCAATGGAACTGGCCATCGAGGTTCTCCGTGGGAACAAGTCAAAAACGGCAGCAGACATCAGAAAGGCTGCGACGCTGCTGGAAGAATGGCCGAACGTCCACAGCATGGATGATCCGAGCCATTGGGAGAGCGAAGACTTTCCGTTCGTTCTAAATGCCTTGAAAGCCATCCTGTTTGCCGCATCGTTCCTCAAAGAACCGCAGCAGAGCCAATGATCGAGATCCTCTTCCTGGGCAAAAACTGCAGTGCTTACTGCAAGCGCTACGGCGAGAAACGCCCCGACCTCCAATTTGCCTGCGAAAACTCCGGATGCAACTGCCGGGTTCTGCACGAGCACGGTTGTTTCTGGCGCATTGCTGTGACCAAACACCGGCAGTACGAGCTTCCTATCTACCGCTGGCGCTGCCCCATATGCGGGCGGACAGTCTCGGTCCTGCCGGACTTTTTAGCACCCTGGGGACACTTCGTCATACCGGTGCGGGAGGCCGCTATGAAGCGCCGGCAACTCGGTCAAAGCTTCAGGAAGATCGCCAGGGGAGTGGCCTCCGCCGCAATTGGCGGCATCCATCCCAAAACCGTCAAGCGTTGGTGGACACGCCACCTTGCCAAGGCCGGAGGTACTGCCCTGTGGGTCGCCGCCGAACTGATCCGTTTCGGGGTGGACGAGGATCTGCTGCGCTCGCACTTCCGGGGCGTGAATCCCAGCCCCGAGGACACGGTGCGCTGGCTTGACGTTCTGCTGCAAAGATACCTGCGCCTCCTCGGCCTTGACCCCTCACCCCTCAGGGGCCGCTTCAGCTCAAGCAACACCCTGCTTCCGGTCCACCTGCGGATCTAAGCGTAAGACAACCGAATAGGTTTACTGCCTGCCCCTCCGGGGCTTTTTCTGCTTGGCCCAAACGAGGCCATCCTCCCGTCACCCATCTATGATAATGCAATAACTACCCATTGCTGCATGTCCCTTCCTCCAGCCCATCAGCCCAGGAGAAATTCCAACAGACTTTGCCTCCTGCCCTTCTTTCTTCCGGCGTGAGATACTGCTCACGATAATCTATTCCACTGGAAAGGAAGGATGCAGATGGATGAGAAGATGCGGCAGGAGGTGGCGAACTTCCGCTACGGCCTGATCGCCCCCCTGGTCACCAGGAAGCTCGAGCCGGGGGAGCAGGCGGCCCTGCTCCGGGAGATCACCAGCCACACCTACGACATCCCTGGCGGCCAGTCTACGAAATTGCAGACCCGTACACTAGAGCGCTACCTGCGTTTTTACAGGGAAGGCGGCTGGGATGCCCTGCTGCCCTCAGTGCGGGCGGACAAGCTGGCCTGCAGGCAGATAGCGCCGGATGTGCTGGAGAAGGCGATCGCCCTGAAGAGGGAGAATCCCGCCCGCAGTGTCAGGCAGATCATGGCTATCTTAGAACTGGCAGGATTGGCGCCGCCGGGAGCGCTGAGGGAGAGCACCCTGTCCAAGCAACTCCGCCGGCGCAACCTGACTAAAAAGGCTCTTGAGAAAGAGACGGGCGCCTTCCGGCGCTTCGAGGCCGAGTACCGGAACGCTGTCTGGCAGGGTGATGTGCAGCACACCCTGTACCTGCCCCACCCGGACCAGCCGGGCAAGAAGAAGATGGCCTACCTGGTTGTATGGATGGATGACTATTCGAGGTACGTCGTCGGATCTCAGTTCTACTACGAAGAGCGGTTGCCGCGCCTTGAGGACTGTTTCAAGAAGGCGCTGATCAGGCACGGTTGCCCCGAGATCTGTTACGTTGACAATGGGGCAATCTACTCTGCCCGCCACTTTGCCCAGATCTGCGGCCGGCTGAGAACGGAGCTTAAGCACACGAGGCCTTACAAGCCCCAAGGGCGGGGAAAACAGGAGAAGTTTTTTAGATTCGTCGACCAGAGCTTCGTGCCGGAAGCCTACGACCTGATCGAGCAGGGGAAGATTAAGACCCTGGCCGACCTCAACCGGTTCTTCGCAGCCTGGCAGGACGTGGCCTATCATCAGAAGATACACAACAGCTTCAAGCAGAGGCCGGCCGACCGCTATTTCAAGTGCGAGCATCCCATCCGGCTCATCCCACCCCATGAGTTGGCGGAGATTTTCCTGCTGGAGGAGAGGCGCAAGGTGGACAAGACCTGCTGTGTCTCCCTGCTGGGCACCATCTACGAGGTGGAGACGCGCCTGGCGGGAGAGACCGTGGATCTCAGGTTCGACCCCTATGAAATGTCCGTCATTCAGGTCTGGAAGGACGGGTTGCGGCGGCAGGACGCTCACATGCTGGAGAAGCTCTCCTTCAGGCGGGCAAAGGAAAGACCGGAACAGGCATCTTCGCCTGAAATTGCTCCGAGAACCGGCCTCAACTACGTCGAACTCGCCTACGAGAAGTTCATGTCCGAACAGAAGCAACGGGGGCTTCGTGACCTGCAGGAAGAGGGGGATCCGTCATGATCAGCCAATTCTTCGGACTTACAGGCGCCCCGTTTTCCAAAGAGATCCCAACCAATAATCTGTACCAGTCAACCTCGTTCAGGGAATGCATGGCCAGGCTGCACTACATGGTGAGAACCCGCTCTTTCGGGCTTCTATCCGGGGAGATCGGATCCGGCAAGTCCACGGCCATCAGGGCGCTCCGGGATGCTCTCGACTTGACGAAGTACCGGTTCATCTACATCTGTGACTCATCATTGAAGCCCCGCGATTTCTACCGGGAGCTTTTGTTCCAGCTTGGGATCATCCCCCAAAACCTGAAGAGCGACGCCAAGCGCCAGTATGAGCACGCTGTTTGGGACCTCTATGAGAGCCAGCAGAAGACTGTAGTGGCGGTGATCGATGAGGCGCACTTACTGCAGGGGGACATGCTGCAGGAGATCAGGTTTCTGACCAGCTTCCAGATCGACTCTGTCTCGCCGCTTGCCCTGATCGTGGTCGGCCAGCCGGAGCTCAGAGCCACGCTGCAGATGCGCCTGTTCAAACCGATCACTCAGCGGCTGAACATCCGCTACCACCTGGGCGGCCTGGAAGCAGCCGAGATGAGAGAATACGTGGAACACCAACTGCGGGCGGCTGGGGCGCAGCACCCCATCTTCACCGCTGAGGCGATCGATGCGATTTATGCCCATACCCGGGGGATCGCCCGGGAGATCAATAACGTCTGTGTGTCCTGCCTGCTGGATGCGGTCGTCAGGAAGGAAAAGCTGGTGGACGCCATTCATGTCGCCAGGATACTGACCGAATACAAGGAGTGACGCCATGGTCAAACTTGTATATTTGCCTAAAACAAAGAGGTGGCACGCCTTTGAGGGTGAGCGCTACTGCTGCCCTCTCCATTGTGAGGACCAGATCTGCATCCGGGTGAAGGATCGTTATTTCCTTGCAGTTGTTGAACTTGACACAAAGTGGTATCTTCTGATCGACGACGTCAAGTTCTATCTACATCCCGAGCAGAGATATGACGCCATCTTGATGTTTTGATGAGAGAAGCATATCAACAAAGCCCCGCCGTCGCCGGGGCTTGCTTTATCATCAGGCGAAAGGGAAACGCCACCGCCAGTGTCGGTTGCAAATGGAATTCTTCCCCGTCATTTTCGGTTCCGAAGTTACCGTCAAATAAAGTGGTTAATGACA
>PLQY01000110.1 GCA_003160265.1 Peptococcaceae bacterium
TACTTTTATTGTAGCGTTCGTATTCGTTCCGGGAGCCAGACTTGAACCAACTTTATTGCCCAATATTAAGCCTGCTCCGTCCTTAGTAATAATTCGTTTCTAAAACATTATTTACCTCTAAAGTTGACCTTAAATCCAACATCAAACTTTCACGGTATAAGCAATGTAAGAAAGAGAGCCAAGCCCATGGCTCTCTAATTTTTATGGGAGAGGATGACAGACATGCAAACAATGTATCCGGATTTTTCAGCTCTGACCGTAAAAGAGTTACTGGCAATCACGCTACGGGAAAGTTCCGGCAAGTTCTCTTTTAAATAGATACAGGGCAATGGTTATACTTTAATGTTTTCATCATCCCCGGAATCAATCTCATCCAACAAACGTTGAAATACTTCATAGGGCTGTGCTCCGACAACGGCATGTTTATTGTTCAGGATATAGGCGGGGACGCCGTCTATACCAAGGCGCTGCGCTGTAGCCGTTTGGGTTTCAATCGCCGCTGAATATGCACCGCTTGTAACGGCACGCATCATATCATCGGTATCCAATCCCACACTCCTGGCTACATCGGACAGTACTTCCCAGTTTCCGATATCCTGTCCTTCACCATATAGCTTGTGAAATACTGCATGGTGGAAGGCGTGTAGTTTACCATGTTCTCTGGCATACTCTGTGGCCTCAAGGGCAAGCCTTGAGTAGACCATTTTACCAGGAACCACGTAGGGCAGGTTATCCGATTTAGCTCTTTGCATAATACGCGTCAAACTTGGCATCATAGCCTGACGCCTTTCCTGAGTTATTTCCCGGCCTTCTGGCGGTATTTCAGGGTGCAGTAAGAATGGCTGCCAGTCTACCTCTGCCCCATGCTCCTTCTGCAATCTTTCGGCCACAACTTGGCCGATGTAGCACCACGGTCAGAGGTAATCATAATAGACTACTAGTTTAAGTGGGTTCATGTGATATCAACTCCTCTGCAGCGTCTTTTCTAGTAAATGTAGATAAAGACGTTATTTACTTTGATACTCAATGTGCAGGGTCGTCTTGCTCAACCTGAGCAGCTTGAGCAGTAGTTGAGCAGGGGTTTTTGAATGCTCTGTGCTGTAGAATTTGCATCCTTGCTCAGTTGCTCAACTTTTTTCAGCCACCACTCTTATTCCAGCTCCTGGGCAATAGTCTTCATGTTTTCGATGATCTCGATGTGTTGAGGACAGACCTGCTCGCAGTCTCCACAGGCAACGCAATCCGAGGCTTTACCACTTGTTCTGGTTGCAAACCCATAGTTACTTTTCGCGCTGACTAAATCTTGATAAATCAGCTTGCGGTTATACGCCGCAAATATATTGGAAATGGGTATATTCTGCGGGCAGCCTTCTAAGCAATATTCGCACGCTGTACAGGGAATGCTGGGAATCTCACTGATCGCCTTTCGCGCCCTTTCAATAACGGCGAGTTCATCTTGATTGAGCGGCTTAAACTTTTCCATATAAGATACGTTATCCCGTACCTGGTCAATAGTCGACATTCCGCTCAGCACTGTAATGAGGTTGTCAAGAGATGCCGCATAACGTATAGCCCATGATGCCAGTGAAACATTGGGATTGGCATCTTCAAATATTTTTCGGATGCTATCAGGCGTATTCGCCAAGCTACCGCCCTTAACCGGTTCCATCACGACGATGGGTTTGTGATGCTTCAGTGCCACTTCATAGCATTTTCGAGCTTGAATGGTGGGGCTCTCCCAGTCGGCGTAATTCAGTTGGAATTGCACAAACTCCATCTCCGGGTGCTCGGTCAGAATTTTATCCAGCGCATCTGCTCTGTCGTGGATTGAAAAACCGATATGCCGCACGAGGCCTTTTTCCTTAAGCTCACGGACATAGTCCCACATTCCGAAATCATCAAAAATTTTGGTACGGCTATCTCCCAGATTGTGGAGCAGATAGAAATCGATATAACCCGCGCCGGTGCGCTTCAATGAAGTCCAGAACATATCCTTGGCCTCTTCTTCGGTTTGGACAAACCAAACGGGGCATTTTGTCGCAATTTGAAAGCTTTCACGAGGATAACGGTCAACGATTGCCGTTTTCATTGCCTCTTCCGATTTTCCACCGTTATAGGCCCATGAAGAGTCAAAATAACTGAACCCTTTGGACATGAACAGAGAAACCATTTCTTTTGTCTGTTCGATATCAATATCTTTGCCAATCATTGGAAGCCGCATAAATCCAAACCCAAGTTTCGGTATGCTTTCACCTAAATATGACATTTCTTCCTCCTTAGTAATTCAATATCCATTTTGTAGGAGTATACCATAATTCAATTATGATTCGCCAACCTCAAAATTTGCGGTATAAGAAAAATAACGAGGGAGCCAAGGCAGGTCCCCGGCAAAGTCACATTAAACGCCAATCAGTGACAAAGCAAGCTCGCGATTCCACCCGAGTTTGCGCAGATTCACATCATCCGGTAACAGCGAAAGTGCTTCCTTCGGCCTGATGCCTGTATCAAGGGTCAACAGCAACAGTGCGTAATCACGTTGCCCGGCAAATGTATTTGCTTCCGGCATAGACAGCAACCTCTTCAGGGTATCACAGTCGATATTGACCACCCTGCCCTCGTCTCTGCGCTTTTTCAGTTCATTAAAGGGATTGTAGACCATTATCGCCTCTTTCAGGCACCAGTTGCAGAATGACCGAAGGTAGATCAGGCGCATGTTGTAGGTAGCTGGTTTGATTGGCTGCCCCATATATTCAAAAGCAGCCTGTTTCAGGCAATCCTTTTCCCTGTAAGCCGCTGGATACCGCTTGTAGAACATAGTGACATGGAGCTTATAATCCTCAACCGTCCGTTTGCTCAACCCCTGTGCCTGCTTCCACCACAGAAATTGCTGCAACGCCTCTTCCCATGTTGCCGGAACTTCCTTCTGAATTGAAACCACTTTGCTCCTGCCCATAAATAAACTCTCCTCCTGCTCTTTTTTTGCCGACAGAACAGAAAAAGGGTTAAATTCAACCATGCAGTTTGGCATAAATCCAGTGAAGTTGACAGACTCCGTGAGCATCACTGGATTCACCTATTAAGCTTCCAGTTATCTTCCAGTGTTATATATTGGAGATACTCTGAACCCCATGTCTCCCAATAATTTGGCGGGAGCGTGTGGGAATCGAACCCACCACAGACACTCGTCATGCCTCTCACTGGATTTGAAGTCCGGAAAAGGGCGTTTTAGATGGTTTCAGTTTGTTATCGTTAGTGTCTGAAAATCAATAATATCAAAACTTTGACGGCCCGGGGCATATTCATCTATCATCGTCTGTTCATATGGTTTTCAAAGGTTCGTTTGCAAAATGTTTGCAAGATCATCCTGCATAAGAATTTAGAACATCGGGCAATTGCAGAGTTCGGATTACATAGCGTCTGCTGGCTCTTGTTTGGCTTTCTTCTGCTTTTTGATAATTGCCGCCAGACTACGGAGCGCTTCGTTCACTGAGTCATGATCAGGAAAATATTCGGCAACGTCGGGTTCTATTACCACGACATTGGCGCCTTCGGCATATCGCTTGGCATACTTGCCACGAACACCACCGCTGAAATTGTATTCTTCAAGCATGTCTGGATCATCCTTCATTTTCTTCATAGTCATGCTTCTCCTTCTTTGTCGCCAACCTGGCGCTGATGATACGTATCCGGTCTCCTCTTTCAATGTGTACTACGACCAAGAGACGATTTTGCTGGGATTGCCCAATTAAAACATAACGTTGTTCACCCTTGGAATGGAGTGGATCGTCAATCGTGATCGCAAGCGGATCACCAAAGGTTGTGCTCGCTTCATCGAATGAAACGCCATGTATCTTTAAATTTTTTCGACCCTTTTCAGGATCCCATTCGAATAGTAAGGCCATATGTATTCCTCACTTATGACGTTTAAGACGCTTGATTCTTAAATCCCGGATTTCATGGCTTCTGTAATATTATACCATATGAAGTGGCAAAAAGAAGCGTCAATTAACCTTGGAAAAAAATGAACATCTGGGGATAACCCCGGTGTTAATCTACTGTTCTATTTCCAGGCGCCGGCCTGGCGGAACATACTTGCCGCCCAAAGAAAGGCATTTTCATAAATTGCTTCCTTATCAAGTGGCTCCAGGAAGGCAACCTGCCTGATTCTTTCACTGACCTTTTCTATGCCGAGCAGTTTTACTGGCATGCCTTCTTCTTCGGCTTTAGCAACGGTTTCGGTGACATTTCTATTGGGCGGTATGAAACACCAGATTTCGTAGACTGCGCGGCATTCCATCTCATCATGTGATTCCGCAAAATTGGCGTATTTCTGAAGGCCTTCAACTTTGTTCCGGATTCTGCGCAACCGGGTAGACGGCTTTTCGTTTTCCGTAAAGTGATAGATGCTGGAAAAATCCATCCCGTATAACTCCCCTAGTTTATGAGCAAGAGCCACTACTGGAACGATATTTTCATACGGCTTTTGAACCTCTCATGGCTAAAGCCACGAGATTCTTGTGACTCCAACCACTCGTTCCTGATTCATCGTTCACAGCCTTCCGAAGAGAGGTCTTACCGGAACTCTACAGGCTACCCCCGCAGTTCCTGCGGTTCATTATTTTCAGGCTGCGAGAATCCGCAGGCCTTCATTTAAGATGTTTGCTGCGGCATTTTGATCCCGGTCGTGAATAGTTTTGCAGACTGGACACTGCCACTCTCTTTCGCTTAGGGTGAGCATGGGGTTCACTTCTCCGCAGTGGCCGCACTTCTTAGTGGACGGGAAGAACTTGCCGATCTGGACAAGAGTTCTGCCATACCAATCGGATTTGTATGCCACCATGCGTTTAAAGTCACTCCACCCAGCGTCCTGGATCGACTTGGCCAACTTGCGGTTAAGAATCATGTTCTTCACCTGCAGATCTTCCAGACAGATAATTTGGTTTTCTTTTACCAGTCTGGTCGATTGCTTGTGCAGAAAATCCTTGCGCTGGTTGGCAATACGTTCGTGCAGTTTTGCCACTTTGAGTCTTTGCTTGATGTAGTTCTTCGACCCCTTCTTCATCCTGGAGAGTCGGCGCTGTGCTTGGGCCAGTTGTCTCCCAGTCTTGCGGAAATACCGGGGGTTCTCGATAGGCTCTCCGCTTGATAGAATCAGAAATTGCTTCAGGCCCATATCTACTCCAACGCATTTGTCTATCTCTGGGAGAATTTCTACCTGATCCACGCAGCAGACAGACACGAAGAATCTACCGCTTGGAGAGCGTTTCACTGTTGCGTTAATGATCTCTGTTGGGAAGGTGGTTTGCTTCTTGTTCTTGCGGAAAGCTGCCCATCCTAATTTCGGCAGTTTGACCTGGCAGGTTTCCATGTCCACTTTGATATTGTCGTTGGTGAAGTTGGTCCGGTAACTCTGTCTATTGCCGTGCTTTTTCTTAAAGTTGGGATAGCCCTGTTTGATATTGCCTCTCTGGCATTCCCGGAAGAAGTTGACGAAGGCGGTGTCCAGGTTTCTCAGGCTGTTCTGGAGAGCAAACTTATCCACTTCGTTCAGCCAGAGATGTTCTTTGGTCTGTTTGAGTAGCGTCAATTCTTCGGAACACTTGGTATATCCCAGGGTTTCTCCGGTTTCTTCGTAGTATTTGCTTCGTCTTGCCAGAAAGTAGTTGTAGACGAACCGGGCGCAGCCGATGGACTTACTGATCAGTTCTGCTTGTTGTTCGGTAGGGTATAGCCTGAAAACGTAGGCTTTCTCTACCTGTTTGGTTTCCATCGGGTCACCTCCTATGGAGCATTATACCATATAGTAGCTTAAAAACAAACAGAAGTTCGCTGGCCTAACTAACGACTGAAGTCACGAGTGTGCGGCCAGCACGACATCAAGGCTAACCGCGCAGCCTCTCACCATCTCATAGTAGGCTAGGATCAACCCCCGCTCTACATCTGCCTGCAAGAACTTAGGCGCCTTTTTCTTTGTGCTCATTTTTCTACCCAAGGTTCATGTGTTCATTATTTCACGCTTTACATTAGATAAGAGGCGACTCCGTGATAGGAGAATTGAATCGCTACCATACCGACCAGAAGAAGCAGAAGCTCCTCTTGGGCAAAGATTACACCGACAGCGGACTGGTCTGCACCCGTCTCAACGGCAGCCCGTGGAGTCCAAGCAACTTCAGCAGTTCATTTACCCGAAACCTAAAATATCATGGACTACCGCACATACGTTTCCATGATATAAGGCATTCGCATGCTACAATTCTTCACGAGCTCGGCGTAGATCTGAAAGACATCTCAGACCGGCTCCGCCACAGCACCCTGGGGATCACCGCAGACCTGTACACGGATGTGACCAACAAGAGAAGGCGCCAGGTTGCACAGGCCTTCGCCAAGGCGATCATGCACGCCAGAAAGAAAAGCTCTCCCCGTCGCAACCAGGGAGAGAGATGACGTTTGCATCCGTTTGCAAAATCGATTACAGCTATATCATGATACGGCGATGCCGATTCCCTGAAACCCTTGCTGTAATTGGCGGGAGCGTGTGAGAATCGAACTCACCANNCCTCTCACTGGATTTGAAGTCCAGGCGCACCACCAGGCACAATCCGCCCCCGTTTTGTTTGATTCTACCATAAACACCGGCATGAGTCGATCAGACGCTGGCTGTACTGTTTAGCCGGGCTATTTAGACGGACTGCCGGGCGTGTTTCTGCTGGGCGATCAGGGCCGCCCCTAGGGCACCGACGATCTGGGGTTCCGGGGGCAGTATGATCTTGGCGCCCAGCTTCTCCGAGAGCGCCCTGACCACGCCCGGGTTTTTAGCCACTCCGCCGGTCATCATCACTTCGGGCGCCAGGCCGAGCCGGTTGGCCAGGCCGGCAGTACGTTCGGCAATGGAAAGGTGCAGGCCGCGGACGATCTCCGGGCGGGGCACACCCTGGGCGATCAGGGAGACCACCTCTGATTCCGCGAACACCGTGCACATGCTGCTGATCTGGGCTGCCCTGGCGGCCTGCTGGTCTTCCCGGCCCAATTCCGCCAACTCCAGTTCCAGCCGCTGCGCCATCACTTCCAGGAAACGCCCGGTGCCGGCAGCGCACTTGTCGTTCATCAAAAAGTCCACCACGTTCCCCTTTCCGTCGATGCGGATCGCCTTGCTGTCCTGCCCACCGATGTCGATCACCGTCCGCACCTTGGGGGAGAGCCATGCTGATCCCCGGCCGTGGCAGGAGATCTCGGTGACCTGGCTGTCGGCGAAGGAGACGCTCATCCGTCCGTAGCCGGTGGCGATCACGGCGTCCACATCCGAGGCCCGTAGGCCCGCTGCAGATAGGGCCAGCCCGAAGGCCCGCTCCGCCGCTGACCGGGCCATGGCTCCGGTGTTGATGATGATCTGGCTCAGCGTCTCTCCGTCCCGCATCAGAACCGCATCCGTCGACAGGGAGCCGACATCAATCCCCGCAGTAATCATAAGGCGCATCCCAACTTCCTCTCCTGCAATATCTCCAGGAATGCCTGCATGCGGGTCAGCATTCCACCGCAGGCCTCGCTCCTTCCATCTATGCAGTCTCCCTCCAGGACCAGCACCGGCCAGCCCTCATCCCGCAGGGCCTCCTTGATCATCAGGGCGCCGCCGCTAGCTGTCCGGCAACCATGGTGCGAGAAGTGCACGATCCCGTCCACCCGGTACTTCCGGGCCAGTTCCGCCATCACCCGGATACGTTCGGTGACCGGTTTGAAGGCAAAATGGGACATGGTTTTGCGGGCCAGGCTCAGGAAGGGCTGCTCCGGATCCAGGGGCGTCCAGTAAACGTGGCTGAACTCCTCCATGGCCAGCACGCCCCCATCCTGCTCCACGAACTTCATCAACTCATTGTTATAGTACGGTTTCAGGTGCATCCAGAGCAGGCGGTATTTCTCCGTCTGTGTGCCTGTTTGCCCGCTCCTGCCAAGTCCTGCCACCCGTCGCTCGATCTCCTTGGCCAGGCCTGCGGCGATCTCCGCCGCCTCCCGGCTGCCCTGGCCGACAAAAAAGAGGTAGATAAAACCGAGCATGTCGTTCCCGGATACCGGCGACGGTACCCGGCAGCGCAGTTCGTTCACCCGCTGCATCTGCGCCCGGAATCGCTCGCTACAGCGAACTGCCTCCGCCAACTTGTCCCGGTCGGGGCGCTGGCCGGTGACATCCGCCAGGCTGAGCCATACCTGCTCCAACTGCCCGGCCACATAGCGCACCGCCTCCGGGCTGGAGTTGTACGGGATGTCCAGGGCCAGCAGCGGGGCCCCGTAGAGGGCGGCCAGGTTCTGGAACAAAAGCGGCGCTCCGTCACACAGATGAGTGCTGGCCAGCAGCGCCGCCGGACGGGGCAGGTTGCCCGCCGAGGCGGCCCCGGCGATGCAGCGGTGAAAGGAGCAGATGTCCCGGCTGTAACCCGCCTGCTCCCCCATGCTCATGGTCTCTTCGCCAAAACCTAGCGTCGCTATATAAGCGGCTGCCACCTCCGGCGAAAAGGGGCACAGGCCGAGGCCCCAGGCCAGTTCCACCGGAAAGAAGGCGCTCGACCAGACCACAGGGGCCTTGCCGACATAGGCCCGGCCGGTCTCGTTAAAAGCAAACACCCCCATCTGGTACATGGCATCCAGCGGCCAATTGCCCCTGGTCAGCCTGAGAACCCCGCCCAGCAAGGTGTAGGTTAGTGGGGACGACAGCACCCTGTTCCACCGCCGCCGGTCCCACAGCATATGGCGCATAAAGCCTTCGACGTCCATCATTTCACCTGGTTTCCTTCAGCTAATATTTTTCCGTCGGGGGGCCGAGCACTTCCAGAAAGGCCTGGATGCGGGTACGGGCCTGCTCCAGCCCGGCATCCCGGTACTCGGTCTCCAGGTAGAGCACCGGCACGCCCGCCTCCATGAAGCGATTGCGCAGCAAGGCGTATTCGTAGATGGAGGCGTCGCAGAACTTCAGAGTATGATAGACCACTCCCTGTGCCTGGCACTCCCGGATCAGCGCCTGCAGATAGGCGAACCGCTCCGCCCCGGCCAGCATCCGGGGGCAGGCCGGGCGCCGCAGGTAGCTGCGGGCGAGGGTCATAAAAAGGTCTCTCCCGCCGCCGTCCAGCGTCTGTTCAGTGTCTGGCAGACAGTAGCGGTAGCTCTGGCAGAGGTCATCTCCGACCACATTACCGCCGAGGTCCTCGATCAGATCGAAATAGGCCGGCGGCAGTGAGTTGCCGGTCACCAACAGGCGCGGCCCCAGGGATGATCCTTGACGCCGTAAATGCTCCAGAAATACGGCAGCCGCAGGGCCGCCGTCCTGCATCCCGTCCTGAGCGCTATCCCAGTTGTCGCCCGAACCGGCATCCTGCAGGGAGGCGACCAGGCTGTTCAGCACCGGAGCCAACTCCTCTTTCCGAGTGCGGCCGGCAGCGCGCACCACCTCCAGGAGGCCTGCCGCCCGGAACTGTTCCGGGCGTTCCCGGCGCATCCGGTAGAGTTCCCGCAGCAGCAGCCGTACCTGCTGCTGCTTATCGATGGCAGTCAGGAAAGCCTCATCACTCCAGGCCGCCCCGTAGAATTCTCCCAGGCGCCCGGCCAGGTCCCGTAATGCAGCGGCGAAGGCCCGGCAGGCAGCATCGTCCTCACGTCCAAAGGTACGAGGCAGGTCCAGCAGATGCACGAAAAATTGACCGTTGCCGCCCCGGGCATGCTGAAAGGCATTGGCCAGGTGTACCAGGGCGTGGCAGGATGCTGTCAGCACAACCCCTGACAATGATGCCCCCGTCCCTGCGTTATCCAGCCCCTCGCTCAGGCAGGCCCTGGCCAGGGGACAGAGGTTGACCGGCAGGTACTGCACGGCGCTTGCCTGGTTCTCCCCGCCGCAGAGACGGAAGGATTCAATTCCCAGGGCCGCAAAGACCTCTTCGGGTGTATAGGCGCATACCCAGCCCAGCACGGTCTCCATTCCACCCCTCTATGCCCCTGTTTTCTCAAAGAATAATAACCCGCGAATATAAAGTCAAGCCTTTAATCAGAGGCAGAACTGTATTTAAGGCTTTCAGGCGCCACGAAACTCAGAGGCAATAACCTTTAGTCGGACATCCTGATACAACGCGAAGATTCAACTGGGTCTTGGCTTCAGCGGGTGATTGCTTTTCCCCCACTGAAGNNGCTCTTATCCCACCGCTTCATGTACTCCGCATTCTTCAGGCCAGACCGAAGGTCTGGATGCGGAGGAAGCGGGAGCTAGAGCGGGTAGCCATCGGTCAAGATCGCAAAGGACGATGTTGCGTTATAAAAACATAGCGTGCCGTGGTGAATAACTGGCGCGCCCCGGATGCTAATTTAGTGGTTGGGTCTGGAGAGCAAAATGGCATTAGAATCAATTATTAGTTCGATAGTTTTGTCCAACCCAACAACTAATATGTGGTTGGTCAACTGTTATTCCGTCCCCGCCAGGCCACCGACTTCACGGTCATGCCCTGTTTGACCAGGTCTTCGACAATGGGGCCGGCCTCTTCATTCCGCAACTGAATCACCAGTGTACCTTTTCCGAACACCGCCAGATGGGACACATCGCCACCGTGCTTGAAGATGATGCTGACGACCTTGGCCAATTCACCCGGTTTGTCCTCGGCCTCCAGGTTGAGGCGAGTGCCCGGCTCGTTCAGGCCCATGATCTCTATGAAGGCGTCAAAGATATCGCTCTCGGTGATGATCCCCACCAGCCTGCCGTCTTCAACCACGGGAAGGGCGCCGATGCCATGCTGGCGCATGAGCAGGGCGGCTTCTTCCACGTACGCGTCCGGCACGATGGTAATCAGCTTCTGCTTTTTAATCACCTTGTCGATAGTCATCTTGGAGAGCAAATAGTTGATCTCGAAGATGCTCAGCGAAGTCGCCGACGAGGGGGACACATCCCCCAGGTCGCGTTCGGTCATGATTCCCACCAGCTTGCCCTTGTCCACTACGGGCAGGCGGCGGATCTTATTCTCCCGCAACAGGGCGAAGGCGTCAGCGATGGTGTTTTGCGGCGTGATGGTGACCGGGTCCGGCGTCATATGGTCGCGTACCAGCACTTGACCCACTCCTCTCATAACGGATGTCGGATGCATGAAGTCTGGTGCCGGACTTGCATGCTTTTTAGAACAGAGGCCAGAATATAACCGCGCGCCAGAAGTTTTTTGCTTTTTTCGGCCTCCGGCTTCTGGCCTCTGAAATTGCCGTTAGGCAATTTCCCCCAGGTAGGCGGCGCGCACCTGCTCGTCCTCCCGCAGTTTCTCAGACGGCCCGGACAGGACGATCCTTCCGGTTTCCAGCACGTAGCCCCGTTGGGCGACCTGCAGGGCCATGAAGGCGTTCTGCTCCACCAGCAGGATGGTAGTCCCCAGCTTGTTGATGCTGGAGATGATGTCGAAGATCTCTTCCACCAGGATCGGGGACAGGCCCATAGATGGCTCATCCAGCAGCAGCAACTCCGGCTTGGCCATCAAGCCGCGCCCGATGGCCAGCATTTGCTGTTCACCGCCGGACAGGGTAGCCCCTAATTGTTTCACTCTTTCCTTGAGCCTCGGAAAGCGGGTGAAGACCTCCTCCAGGGACTCCTGGATGCCCGCCTTGTCGCTGCGGATATAGGCGCCCATCATCAAATTCTCCAGCACCGTCAGGCTGCCGATGATCCTGCGTCCCTCGGGCACGTGAGAGATGCCCAGCTTGACGATCTGGTGCGCCTTCAGGTTGGCGATCGGCTTGCCGTTATAGATGACCTCCCCGCCCCGGACCCTGTTCAGGGCCGAGATGCTTCGCAGGATAGTTGTCTTGCCGGCGCCGTTGCTCCCGATCAGGGTGACGATCTCGCCTTTATTCACCTCGAAGGAGATGCCGTGCAGAGCGTGGATGTTGCCGTAAAAAACGTCCAGGTTCTTGACTTCCAGCATCATGCGACAGCCCCCCTTCCCAGGTAAGCCTCGAGCACTTTCGGGTTTTCTCGGACCTCCTGCGGCAGGCCGCTGGCGATAATCTCTCCGAAGTCCATCACTACCAACCGCTCACAGAGGTTCATCACCAGGCCCATCTGGTGTTCGATCAATAACACAGTCACGTCGAACTTTTCTTTGACAAACCGCACCAACTCCACCAACTGCTGCACCTCCGCCGGGTTCATGCCCGCCGCAGGCTCGTCCAGCAACAGCAGGTCCGGCTGCACCGCCATCGCCCTGGCGATCTCCAGCCGTCGCTGGGCGCCGTAGGGAAGGCCGTTGGCCTTGATCTCCGCCTTGTCCTCCAATCCGAAGACGGCCAGCAGGTTCATGGCGCGCCCGGTCAGTTCCGCCTCCCTGGCCTTGAACCGGGGCGTGCGCAGGATGGAATCCAGCATATTGTAGCCAGCTCTGGGGTGAAAGGCAATGCGGACATTGTCCAGCACCGAGATCTGCGGGAATAACCGGATGTTCTGGAAGGTGCGGGCGATGCCCCGCTGCGCTACCTGAAAGGGCCTCAGGCCATTCATCGTACGGCCCTTGAAGGCGATCGTCCCGTCCGTTGGCCGGTAGTAGCCGGACAGCATGTTGAAGACAGTGGTCTTTCCGGCCCCGTTCGGCCCGATGACGCCGACGATCTCCCCCGTTTGGATGTCCAGATCAAACTTGTTGACAGCCCGCAGGCCGCCAAAGTTGATCCCCAGGTTCTTAACTTCCAGCAGCGGCATTTGACTTCCTCCTTCCGATGCGCGGCACCAGGAAGGATGCCTCCATGCCGCCAAAAATGCCTTGCGGCCTTAAGATGATGACTACAATCAGGATCAGGGCATAGAGCACGCCACGCAAATTAATAAAGGACGGGCCCAGCAGGCTCAGAAACATCCGCAGTACCTCCAGCAGGAATGTCCAGCCGACGGCTGTGATCACCGTCCCGGTCATGCTGCCCATGCCGCCCAACACCACGATGATCAGGTAGTTGATCGATTCCAGGAAGGTGAAGGAATCGGGGTTCACGTACGGATAGTTGTGGGCATACAGGGCGCCACCCAGTCCTGCCAGAACGCACCCGACGGTGAAAGCCATGATCTTCGTTCTGGCCGGGCTTATCCCCACCACATCCGCCGCCGTCTCGTTCTCCCGGATCGCCGTAAACGCCCGGCCATGGCTGGAAAAAACCAGATTCCTGACCAGGATGAATACAATCACCGCCGTCACGAAGTACCACTCAAAGGTCTGAAACTGCGGGACACCGGTCATCCCCTGCGCTCCGCCCAAGACAGAAGACAGCTTGTCGGAATTCTGCATCCCGTCGTAGACGATGAAGTTGAAGCCCAGGGTGGCGATCCCCAGGTAGTCGGACTTCAGCCGCAGGATCGGCACGCCGATCAGGTAGCCGACCAGCCCTGCGCTGATCATGCCGACCACCAGCGACCCCAGAGATGCCCATATACCGTAGTGGCTGAAGGTAATGGCAAACCAGCCGGCGCAGTAAGCGCCTATGCCCACGAAGGCGGCATGGCCGAGCGAGAACTGCCCGGTAAAGCCGTAGATGATACTCAAGCCCAAGCCGCCGATGACATAGATCATCGACTCATTCAAGATAATCTGCCAGTAGGGGCCGATGATCCCCGTCACGATCAGCGCCTTGAGCAGAGCATACAGCACCACCACGCCCACCAGGGCCAGGACCATCTGCTTTGTCTTGTTCACGACGCCACCTCCTATATTTTCTCTGGCTCGTTGCGCCCGAGGATCCCCGACGGCCTGATCAGCAATACGATGATCAGGATGGCGAAGGCCACGGCGTCACGGGCCTGGGAAGAGATGTAGGCGGCCGTCATGATCTCCACCTGCCCCATGATCAGCGCCCCCAGCACCGCCCCCGGAATGATGCCGATGCCTCCCAGCACGGCGGCGATGAATGCTTTCAGGCCGGTCATGACTCCCAGGAAGGTCCAGATCTCCGGGTAGGCAAAGCCGAACAGCACACCGCCAATCCCGGCCAGACCCGAGCCTACGAAAAAGGTGAAGGAGATCGTCCGATCGACATCGACTCCCATCAGGCGGGCGGCGTCATGGTCGAAGGAGACGGTTCGCATGGCCGATCCCAACTTCGTTCGGAAAATCAGCAGTTGCAGCAGCGCCAGGAAGGCGGCCACCGTGACCAGGATGACCACCTGGATGTCGGTGATCCGGACCCCCCCGATGATCCAAGTAATCTCTTTGATGGGGGGAGTATACGAGATGTAGTTGGGACCGAAGACGAAGTTGAGACTGGTGAAATATTCGATAAAAAAGGAGGCGCCGATGGCGCTGATCAGAGCGCTGATCTTGGCGGCATAGCGTAGCGGCCTGTAGACGAGGCGCTCGTTGATCACCCCGATCACGGCGCAGGTGATCAACGCCATGACCAGAGCCACCGGCCAGGGGAGCTTGACGAAGGTGAAGCCGATGTAGCCCATGAAGGCACCCACCATGAACACGTCACCGTGGGCGAAGTTGATCAGTTTGATAATCCCGTAGACCATGGTATAGCCGAGGGCAATCAGGGCGTAGACCAGGCCCAACTGTAAACCGTTTACGACTTGCTGGAAAAACGTTACCACTTGTTACCCCTCCACAGTGTGCGACGGTAAACATTGGAAAGGGGCGCCCCCGCAGGAGCCGCCCCTTTCCTTTTTTACCTTAGGATGGTGCCACCTCAGTGATGAAGTTATACTTCTTCGCCGGGCCGTTAATCTGCAAGACGACCGCCGGCTTATTGACCGGGTTGCCGTCCGGGCCGAAGGTGAACTTGGCGGTAATACCCTGGAAACCATTGAGATTCTGGATGGCGTCCTTGATCTTGGTCGGGTCGGTGGACTGGGCGTCCCTAACTCCCTGCAGGACGATCAGGGTCGCATCGGCGCCCAGGGTGGCCAGGGCATCCGGCACGGAGCCGTAGGCAGCCTTGTATGCGCTGACCCACGCCTGGATCGTGGGGCTCGGATCGTCTGCCGAGTAGTGGTTGGTGAAGTAGCTGCCATTCATCACTGCAAAGCTGAGGTCCGAGGAATCCCAACCGTCGCCGCCCATGAAGATGGACTTGACACCAAGGTTACGGGCCTGCCCGCCGATCAGGCTGACCTTCTGGTAGTAGTCGGGCAGGTAGAGGATGTCCGGGTTCAGCTTGGCGATCTGGGTCAGGTCGGCCGAGAAGTCGGTGTCGGTCGTGGTGTAGGCCATTTGGGCTACGACCTTGCCGCCGAGCTTGGTGAAGGCCTGCACATAGGCGTCCTTGAGGCCGGAGCTGTAAGCGTTAGTCTCGTCAAACATGGCGGCGGCCGTCTTGGCATGCAGGTAGTTGTAGTCAAAGGTGGCGCCCGCCAGGCCCTGGAACGGGTCGATGAAGCACGCCCGGAAAGCATAAATTTTCCTGGTGGGGTCCATCGTGACCTTGACGTTGGTGGCGGTCGGGGTCACAAAGGGCACGTGGTACTGCTCGCAGACCACCGAGATGGGGATGGTGGTCAGGGAGGTGGCGGAACCGACGATAGCCGACACCTTGTCCTGGGTGCACAGCTTGATCGCCACGGCGGTGGCCTGATTGGCGGTGTTCTGGTCATCGGCCACCACGGTCTGGATCGTGTAGCCCGCTACCGTACCGCCAGCCTGCTTGATCTCCAGATTAAAAGCATTCTGGATCGACTGGCCGAATGTCGCCACGTTGCCGGTGAGTGGTACGATGAGGCCAATCTTGATTACATTGGACGCCGTCTTGGGGGCGCAGCCGGAGAGCGCCACTGAAAACACAAACATCACTACCAATAAAAGCGCGACCCACTTCATACGTTTCATCAATTACCAAACCCCCCTCTGTTTTCTTCTTGCTGTTCTACTTGCTCTCCAAACCTGTTCCTTAAATCGTCGCGCAGGCGACTCTGGTCTAAATCATCTTGCCAGGCACGGACTCGCGCGCCACCCTGCCGGGTGCGCCATTGCGCCTGGCTTCCTCTGACACTGCTAACGCGCCGTTCTCTGCCTCGTCTCGACTAAAAGGATGATTCCTACCCGGAACGCGGAGCCGGGCACTACCCCCTCCCCTCGGTATCCTGTTTATCTCCGATAATCTTAATAAAGGTTATATTCGTCGGCTACTGGAAAATTCCTTTCATAATCATTCGCTCTTTATATTTTTTCTCGACACTTTTTCAGTTATTTTTGAGATAAAGCGCCCGCTTATCCCCCAAGCGCCGGGTCTTCCTGGACTGATCGAAGAATTCCAGCAGTGGCAGACAGTAGCGCCGCGATGTGCCCAACAGGTCCCGGGCCTCGGCGACGGTAACCGTATCATTCCTGATCAGAAATTCCTGCAATAATTGCCAGGCCTGATCCACCGCCTCTTTCAAAAAGTAGAACTCCTCACCCACTTTGACCAAGCTCTCATGCTGCAGGTAATACTGAAACAGCTCCGGGTCTCCGAACAGTGAACGCAGTTCCTCTATGGCAGGCGGAGCGAAGGGCTGGACCTGCAGTGCGGCAATCACCCCTGCACAGGTCTCCTGCTGCCCTGGCGTCAGGTGTACGCCGAAGTCGGGCCTGGCCAAGGTCTGGCCGGTGAGCACCACTTTCCGGTCTGCTGCCCACTTGTCCAGCAGCGCCTGGTAAAGCCGGGGGGGGATGGCACTGAAGATCCGGGATCGCATCTCCTCCTTGGGGTAGCCGCTGCGTAGCGGGAACTGTTGATGGTGCTGCTGGAGCGCCGCCTCCACAGTCTGCTCCCAGGAGGCCATCAAGGCTGCGGTGACAGCGTGGGTCTCGCTCCCCAGGTGGTACAGGAAAAGGTCCCCGGCATCCCGCATCTCCTCTAAAAACCGCTGCGCCTCGTCGATGTTGAGACCGGCCTTGACGGACAGGTCCCCGGGGGTTACGGGCCCACGCACCGTTTGCAGCTCCTCCCTCAAGCGTGCGAAAGGGCTGCCCGATAGCTTGCGCTCCAGCCGCTCCAGCACCTCGGCCCGGAAGCGCCGGTGCCGGAGGCCTCCCACCTCTACAATCTCACCGCCGCCCACAGTAGTGACCGGGGAGTATTGCCGGATCACGAACCGGTCGTGGACGGCGGCCACTACCGGTTCCTCCAGCTCGATCTGCACGAAGGCATCGGCCCCTGGCGTTAGTTCGTCATGGTCCAACAACCGCAGGCGACCCAGGGTCTCCTTGGCGCCCAGGTGAAACCGCACCCGCTGCCAGTTCTTCAGTGGCCGGGGGGCGCCCTTCAGGGCGTGAAGCCAGGTGGTCAGGCGATGAACCGGAGCGAAAGCCCCGGGGGTTACCAGAACCTCGCCCCGCTCCACCTCGCTTACCTCCACCCCGGCCAGGTTTACCGCCACCCGCTGACCGGCATGGGCCTCCTCGGTTTTTTTGCCGTGCACCTGCAGCGAGCGCACCCGTCCCTGAACCTCCGCAGGCATGATCGCCAGCACATCCCCGGCGTGGATACTGCCGCTGAACAGGGTCCCGGTCAGCACCGTGCCGAAACCGGTGATAGTGAAGACCCGATCGATGGGCAGGCGGGCGGAGCCGGTCCGGGGCTTGGGCTGCACCGAGGCGGCCATCTGCATCAGGACCATCCGCAGTTGATCGAGGCCCTCCCCGGTGATCGAGGAGACAGGGACGATCGGGGCGCCGGCAAAGCGGGTGCCGGCCAGCAGGCCCCGCACCTCTTCCTGCACCATCTGCAGCCAGTCCTGGTCCACCAGGTCGGTCTTGGTGATGGCCACGATCCCTTTCTGCACATGCAGCAGGTCCAGGATGTCCAGGTGCTCCCTGGTCTGGGGCATCACGCCCTCGTCCGCCGCCACCACGAATAGGGCCAGGTCCACACCGCCGGCGCCGGCCAGCATGTTCTTGATGAACCGCTCATGACCGGGGACGTCCACGATCCCGGCCACCACCCCGCTGTCCAGGTACAGGGGGGCAAACCCCAGCTCGATGGAGATCCCCCGCTCCTGCTCCTCCTTCAGGCGGTCCGTGTCCACGCCGGTCAAAGCCTTGACCAGTTGGGTCTTGCCGTGGTCCACGTGCCCGGCGGTACCGACGATGATGAAGGAGTCCATCTTAATCACCTCTCCCCGCCGTCGGACAGGGCAGCGGCCACCGCCTCCACCAGCAGTTCGGCCTCGCCAACCTGGAGGGTGCGGGGGTCGAGCAACACGCAGTCCTCCTGGATATGCACCAGCACCGGGGGGTCGCCGCGGCGCAGGCGTTCCGCCAGGCTGGCGGCGCTAAGGCGTGCCGGGCGCAATTCCACCAGGGTGGTCGGCAGTTCCTCCAGGGGCAGGGCGCCTCCCCCCACCCTCGAACCCCCCTTGCGCACGGCGATGGCGCACTCGGCGCCCAGGCACCCTGCCAATTGCTTTTGCAGGTCCACAGCCTGCTGTTGCAGCCTGTCCGGTGTGACGGTGAGCATCTGCAGCACCGGCAGGGTTTGCTCCGCCTCTTCCTGCACATAGGCCTGCAGAGTGGCCTCCAGGGCCGCCAGGGTGAACTTGTCGACCCGCAACGCCCGCAGCAACTGGTTCTCCTTCAAGGTGCGCAGCAGTCCGGCGCGCCCCAGGATCAGTCCTGCCTGCGGCCCGCCCAGGAGCTTGTCCCCACTGAAGGTGACAATATCCACCCCTGCCGCCAGGCTGGCCTGGACCGTAGGTTCAGGCCCCACCCCGTACCGGCTCAGATCCACCAGTGCCCCGCTGCCCAGGTCTTCAACCACTATTACCTTGTGCCTGGCAGCCAGGCCCACCAATTCATCGTCGGCGACCTGGCATGTAAAGCCCATGATCCGGTAATTGCTGGGGTGCACCTTCAGGAGCATGGCGGTCTCAGAGCCGATCGCCCGCTCATAGTCCCAGAGGTGGGTCTTGTTGGTGGTGCCCACCTCTTTCAGGATCGCCCCGCTTCGAGCCAACACCTCCGGAATCCGGAACGACCCCCCGATCTCCACCAGTTCGCCCCGGGAAACCACCACCTCCCGGCCGCGGGCCAGGGAATCGAGCACCAGCAGCACCGCCGCGGCGTTGTTGTTCACCACCAGGGCGGCCTCGGCCCCGGTCAAGGTGGTCAACAGCCGCTCCACGTGGTCGTAGCGGGAGCCCCGCTTGCCTTCTTCCAAATTGAACTCCAGGTTGCAGTAGCTCCGGGCCACCCGCTCGATGGCAGCACAGGCCTCGACGCTCAAGGGAGCACGGCCCAGGTTGGTGTGTAGCACCACTCCGGTAGCGTTGATCACCGGTCGCAGGTTCGGACGCAGCCTGGCCTCCACCCACTGCCGGACCTCCCGCGCCAGTCCATCGAGATCCGGAGGAGTCTCTCCCTGCTCCAGGATCGCCCGGCGCCAGGCGGCCAGCACCTGGCGCACCGCCGCGGTCAGCAACCCCGCCGGATAGGGCCGCTCCCTCCCGGCAGCGGCCTTTTTAACCAGTTCGTGGACGGCCGGCAACTGGCGCACCGGCCCGACCTTGGCCATAGTCACCCCTCCTCCCGATGCAACCCCCACCGCACCATTACGGCGCCACCCTGGCGCCCCTGGACAACGTCGGCAAGCCACACCAGGTGTTCCGATGTTCTCGCTTACAATATGGGTTCGCAAAAATTGCCTTTGGCAATTTTCCCCCATTTTCATGATTCAATTCCACATCACGGAAGCAAATCCTTTTTGCCGGGGTTCTGGGCATCCGCTCAACTCAGGTTCGAACCTCGAGCTTGGCTACCGGGAAAGGCGCAGGCCAATTGTCCTGGCAATCTGAACAGCCAGGAGCAGCACGCCGACACCGCCGAACAGCGGGTAGATCAGGCGCACCAGGGAAGAGAACTGGAAGCGGGCGAGGACCAGGGACAGGACGAGGACCAGGATGAGGGCGGGATGATAGGCCAGGCGTCCCCGAAGCCTGGTAGACACCCCGTAGCAGCTCACCACCGCGCTGCTGAGGATGGCCGCCCACAGGACGGTAAAGTATGCCCACTGCAGGCTGGGGTGCGCCATTCCGGCCACCACCAGCATCGGCACTTCCCAGGCCGCCACCTGGCTGCGAAAGGGAAGCAGGATCTGAAAGATCAGCAGCGCAAAGACCCCCAATCCGAGCCCCCCCAGCAGATTGCCCGCCAGGCACTCCCTGGCCGTAGCCCGCTCACTCAGGGGCACCAGCACCACCATCGCCTCCAGCATGTTGAAACCTGCATAGAACAGAGTCGCCCCGATCCAGTGGGGAAAGATCGGTACTCCCGGGCTCATTCCGGCCTGCGGGATCAGACCTCCCATGCCCCGGGTCAGGAAGAAAACCGCCAGGCAGACCAGGAACTTTAACGGCACCAGGAGGACGTTGAAGGAGACCAGGGATTCCAGGCCGCCCCAGAGCACCGCCACAACTACCACACCGGTGAGGATGCCGCCACAGCCCGTGGGCAGGCCAAGGTGCCCGGAAAACAAGGCATTGGCTGCGGATAGCATGATAAAGACCGAACAGAACAGATACAGGCTGATCAGCACATCGACGCAAACCGCCCCCATGCCTCCCACCAGGAAATGCAGATAATCGGCATAGGATGCCAGGCGCCGGCGGTTGCAATACCCACCCAGCCACATTCCCCAGAGAGCGAACAACAGACCGGAGCAGATGACCCCATACCTGCCGGCAACTCCGTAGCCTAGAAAAAACTGGCTCAGTTCCTGACCGGAGGCAAAACCGGCGCCGACTATCGACCCGATAAAGGTTGCCGCAATTTTCCAGGCCAAACCCTTCTCCCCGCGGGCCACACCCATCACCCCCCGTCCCTTTAAAAACTATGTGGAAACAGGGTTGCCAATGTATAAAAACAGTAGTTTTGCCATAATACTTTAGAGTAGTTATCCCAGGGGGATAGTGCCCGGCACAGTGGACGATAGGAGGAATTGCCGGTGAGCAATGATCAGGCAGCCTTCAGGGCAGAGGATCGGAGACACAACCCCATTAGAGGTACGGGCACACACCCCGCGCCCAGAGTGCGCCCGGGGAATGCCCCCGATGGAAGGCCTCCGATCATCGATGAGCCACAGGACCTGCGGGTTAGCGTGCATGACAGCAATGCCGCCCAGCAGATCGGCTCTTTTTTGGGGCACCTGTTGCAGGACCTCGATCCGGGGCAAATCCGGCCGCTGGTGCTGGTCGCTATCGGCACCGACCGTCTCACCGGGGACAGCCTCGGGCCACTGGTGGGCAGCCGCGCCCGGGAGTTGGCGCCGGAGCTGCCGATCTACGGCACCCTAGACGAGCCGGTGCATGCCGTCAACCTGGCCGCTACCCTCAAGGAGATCGACCAGGCATACCGGGAGCCGCTGATAGTGGCGGTGGACGCCTGCCTCGGCCAGGCCTGGAACGTGGGCACCGTCTCGATCGGCCGCGGGCCGCTGCACCCTGGTGCCGGGGTCCACAAAGACCTTCCCCAGGTGGGCGAGGTCTTTATCTCGGGGGTGGTCAATGTCGGCGGCTTCATGGAGTTCCTGGTGCTGCAGAACACCCGTCTCTTCCTGGTAATGCAACTCGCCGACTGCATCGCCCGCGCCCTGGTGTCAGTCTGCACCGTCTGGCTGCAGCGATGCGCTTCCGCCGCCGCTTCTGACGGNNGGCATGCTGGTTCAACAAATAGAAAACAGCCGCTATGGCTGTTTCATGTTGCCGCACCCCGGTATCTTCTGGCCTCGACCGGCTGGTTGCCCTGCTAAGATTATAACGGCCCACCTTCGGTGGTTACCCCGCGGGTGTGGTTATGCGCCAGGGCAGCGATGACCTCCTCGTCGGTGGTCTGGCGGAAATCCTGGTAGAACTGACCCACGGCATAAAAATCTTCGGGTACAAGCAGGCAGATGACCTCGTCGGCATCCGGGCCGATCCGGGCGAGGGAATCCCTGGGAGCGACCGGCACCGCCAGCACCAGCCGGTCCGGTTTTTGCCGGCGCAGAGAGCGCAGGGCCGCTTGAACAGTGTAGCCGGTGGCAATGCCGTCATCAACCAGGATGACGGTGCGCCCCCGGTATTCCGGAACAGCGCCCGGCCCGCACCCGGTGCAGGCGCCTCGATAAACGCTCAAACGCCTCCTGATCTCCTGCAGTTCCCTGGCTGCCTGCTGTTCCAGCTCCCGGCGTTCGATACCAGCGCGACCGATCAGGGTCTCGTCGTAAAAAATCGTACCGTCGGGCGCCACCGCTCCGACGGCCAGTTCGGGGTTGAAAGGCGCCCCGATCTTTCGAGGCACGATCACGTCCAGGGGAGCACCCAACGCTGCCGCCACCTCTGCAGCCACGATCACACCTCCCCGGGGAATCCCAAGCACGCACACGTCCGGCTTCTGAAGATGCTGCAGCCTGGCGGCAAGCCGCCGTCCAGCATCCCTACGGTCTGCAAACACGGCTCTACACCCCTTCTCGATGTTCGATGTTCGAGGCTCGATTTTTGTAGGAATTGGCCTTTAGCCAAGTTCTTGGTCTTCCCCTCGAACCTCGATATCAGGCGCCGCCTCCGCGAAGGTCTTGCACTCCCCCTGGAAAACGGCTCCTTCTTCCACATACATCTTGGCAGCCAGCAGGTTGCCTAAGAGCTTGCCCGTCAGGGTGAGTTCCATTTTGCCGGAGGCCTCCACCTGCCCGCGAAGCTCGCCGGCAATCAGGACATTACGTCCGGATACCTTCGCCTCGATATAGGCGCCTTCCCCGAGGATCACATCCCCGGAGGCCTTGATAGAGCCCTTGAAGCGCCCATCGATGCGGATTCCGCCGACAGTCTCTATCTCGCCCTTGAAGTTCGTGTCCTTGCCTAGAATGGTGTCCAGCTTCTCATCGGTGCTCAGACTGTCCTTCTTGCCCCAAGCCATGTCTACCCCTTCTTTCTGCCCGTAAGTGTCTCTGTTCAGCCTTCTTTCACGCAGTTCCTCGCTGCAGAGGGCAATGGGGGATCCGGCAATGAAAGGTCGTCTGTATAGGATCGCGGCTACGGTCTCTTGTTGGCCAGGGCTTTCTGGATCGCCTCTTTCTCCTCATTGCTCAGGGGAGTGGTGGAACCACCGCCAACCACCTGCCGGGCATAGAGGCGGCAATCATCGCGGCTGACAAGGCAGCAAAAAACCACACCGTCTCCACTCTTATTGAGCAACGCCAGGGCAAAGCTCATGTTTCCCATTTCGGAGAAGGCATTGAAGCGCACAAAGCCCACTCCCTGCAGGGATGCCGCCTGGTCCGCAACCAGGCTGCCCGTACCATCCTCAAGCTGGCCGAGCCGCTTCCGGATTTCCTGACAGGTTTCCAGAGTCTCCCCCAGCAGTTCTTCCAGGTTTGCCCCCCGGGTCCCTTTCATCAACCTCTGATACCGTCTGCCGATCACCAGCAGTCGGATGCTTAGGATCAGAAAACACAGTCCGATCACTAACAAGAGGCCGGATGCCAACAGCAGCATGTTTTGTGGTGTTAATGTCATTCCGTCAATTGCCATGTTGTAATCAATCCTTTTCAGTCCCCTTTTGATCGGGTCGAAGACCCCGGGTGGCACGCCTACGATTCCATAAGAAAGGTTCGACATGCTTAGTTGTTGTCCTCTTTTTCAGGTAAAACCTAAATTTACATTCCAAACACCAATCTTCCTTTTCTTGACACTCAAGCCGTACAAAGCTAAACTTGGATCGAGGGTTGCAAGCGAGCCATTTTTTTATATTATAGGTGGTAATGAGATTGGATGGAGAACAATTAATCAGGCTGCTGGAACAGGTCCGGTCGGGTGAGACCGGCGTCGCCGAGGCGGTGGCAGAGTTGAAGTACTTGCCTTTCCGGGATATCGGCAGCGCCAAAATCGACCATCACCGCCAACTGCGTAGCGGCGTTCCGGAGGTGGTCTACTGCGCCGGAAAGACAGCGGCCCAGGCGGCCCAAGCCTTCCGGGAGTTGGCCGCCCACAGCGACCGGGTGTTGGCCACCCGGGTGCCGCCGCGCACCGCCCAGGCGATCCAGGAAGAGTTCCCGGCCGCCCACTACTCCCGGGAATCGCGGCTGCTCTACCTCAGCACCGTCGAGATCCGGCCGCGTTGGGGTGCGATTGCCATCCTCACCGGGGGCACCGCCGATATCCCGGTGGCCGAGGAGGCCGCTCTGACCGCGGAGCTGTTGGAAAACCGGGTGTTGCGACTCTACGACGTAGGCGTGGCCGGCATCCACCGCCTGTTGGAGCATCTACCGGAGCTGGGGGAGGCGCAGGTGGTGATCGCCATCGCCGGTATGGACGGCGTATTACCGAGCGTGGTCGCCGGCCTGGTGGACAAGCCGGTGATCGCCGTGCCCACCAGCACCGGTTACGGCGCCAACTTCCAGGGGCTGGCCCCCCTGCTCACCATGCTCAACAGTTGCTCCCCGGGCATCGCCGTGGTCAACATCGACAACGGCTTCGGAGCGGCGGCGCTGGCCCACCTGATCACCCGGAGCGGCGGTGGGAAGCCCGCCTAGTCCTCTGCCAAAGTATTTCTGCAAGCCTTTCTTATAATTGTTGGTTTGGCAACCGGCGCCAACAGGGGCGCGGTGTGGTGGTCTTTCATGGAGGCAACCTAATGCGCATTCTCTATCTTGACTGCTTTTCCGGAATCAGCGGCGACATGTGCCTGTCCGCCCTGCTCGATCTGGGGGTCCCCCTGGATCTTCTGAAGCAAGTGGTGGCCCAGTTGGGGGTCGACATTCTGCTGGAAGCCAGGCAGGTGTCAAAAAAAGGCATACAGGCAACCCAACTGCAGGCCCGGTCGATTTCAGACCAGCCAACCGGGCGAAGCCTGCGCAGCCTGCAGGAAATTCTGAGCCATAGCAGCCTGCCGGCAGCGATCCGGGAGCGGGTCGAGGCCGCCCTGCTGTGTCTGGCGGAAGCGGAGGCGGGAGTGCACGGCACCGTTCCGGAAGAGGTGCACTTCCACGAGATCGGCGGCCTGGACACCCTGTTCGACCTGGCCGGAACCTTCGCCGCCGTCTCCTATCTGGGCGTGGAGCAGGTACTGGTCTCGCCGCTACCCCTGGCCGGGGGCAGCATCATGACAAGGCACGGCCTGCTGCCACTGCCGGCGCCGGCTACCCTGCGGCTGATCAAGAATGTTCCCACCTATGGTGTGCCCCTGGAAGCAGAGTTGGTCACCCCCACCGGCGCCGTTCTGGCAGTATCCCTGGCCTCCGGCTTCGGCCCACCGCCCCTGGCCCGCTGGGAGCGGTTCGGCTACGGGGCGGGGAGCAGCGACCTGCCCCAACAGCCCAACGTGCTCAGGGCCTGGCTGGGTGAGGATACGGCGACGACAGGCGCCGTGCCCGGTACGGCAGTTCCGGATGCCGCCTTTGACGAGGACATGGTGCTGGTGCTGGAGACACAGTTGGACGACCTCAACCCCGAGTTGCTGCCCTATCTCAGAGCGCAACTGGAGCGGAGTGGCGCCATCGACGTACTCTTCACCCCCACGGTGATGAAAAAGGGGAGGCCCGGCAACATCGTCACCGTGCTCTCCCCCCGGGAAAAGCTGCTCGCCCTGACCCGCATCCTATTCCGGGAAAGCTCCGCCCTCGGCCTGCGCTGGTACCCGGTCGGGCGGCTCAAGCTGTTCCGGACCATGGAAGAGGTGGCCACACCCTATGGGACGGTCCCGGTCAAGCTCGGCTACGCCCGTCGACCGGACGGCGCCCGGGAGTACTTCAACCGGGCGCCGGAATATGAAGCCTGCGCCAAGCTGGCCGAAGAAACCGGAATCAGCCTCAAGGAGATCTACCAGGCCGCCCTCAGCGCCGCCCGGGACAATCTGCAAAAAGAGTAGGCTGCCCACCCCCAAAGCTCACTTCATCATCCGGATCAGCTCGTAGATCAGCCGGGCGGTGATCCCCCAGACCATCCGCTGCCCCGCGCGGTATACCAGGATCCGGTGCCGGTTGGCTCCCCAGGGCCGGGTATAGCGCTCCGGCAGCCCCAATTGCCCAGCCGGGAACAGAATGGTCTCCTGTCCGGTGCGCTCGTCCACACAGGTCGGGTGTTCCCGCACCACGGTTTTGTACTCCTCTGGCGGCGTGTTCTCAAAGTACGACACCGGAACGGTGAACACGGAATTGACCTCACTGCCGTTGATCCGCAGCTCTTCCAACCCCTTAAGCCAGCCGATGCCCACATAGGCATCCACGGTCGCCCCCATAGAGGTGACCAGGGTACCCAGGGCGCCAACCACTGCGATCCGCTCCTGCGGGATGCCCAACTCTTCCACCGTCTCCCGGATGGCAGTCTGCTCCGTATCTGCGTCGTGGTCCGGATCGAACAGCCCCCCGGGAAAACAGATCTCTCCGCCCTGGGGAATCTCCGGGTGGCGCTCCTGCAGGACGAAGTGATACTCCCCATCCAATAGCAGCAACAGCATCAGCACCGCCGTGCTCCGGTAGTCCTCCAGGCCCAGCAGGCAGGGCTGAGCCGGTAGGTTGTCATGAAGGCGTCTCAACTGTTCCGGTGTCACCCAACCACCCCCTGACGCCAATCTGTGCCCCTGCCATCCATATAAGACGCCCGGAGCGGGCATTTCGGCAAGCAGCGGTATCCTGGGTGCAAAGATGAAAAGGGTTCGTTTGCGAGAACCATAAGGAAATGTTCAATCAAGTTCGCTGCTGAGGCCCGACATCGCCTCGATGGCCTGCCGGATCTCTTCGTCGGTGTTGAAATAGGAGATGCCAAAGCGCACCGTGCCCTGTTTGGTAGTACCCAGGGTGCGGTGGGCGAGGGCAGCGCAGTGCAGTCCGGCCCGGACGCCGATCTGGTAGATACTGTCCAGCAGAAAAGCCACCTCTCCAGAGTCGTTGTCCCTAATGTTCACCGACAGGACCGGGGCCTGGGGCTGCCGTCCGGGGCCATAGATAATCATACCGGGGATCGCCGCCAGCCCGGAGCGCAATTGTTCCAGCAGAGCAGCCTCGTGCTCCCGGATCCGGTCCAGCCCCTCCTGGAGCAGGAACTCCACACCGGCGCCCAATCCGGCGATGCCAACGGTGTTCACGGTGCCGCTCTCAAACATCTCCGGCATGATCTCCGGCTGTTCCTCGGACTCGGACTGGCTGCCGGTGCCGCCATACCTGAGCGGTGTCAGGGAAATGCCTTCCCTGACGTAGAGACCGCCGGTGCCCGGCGGGCCGTACAGGCTCTTATGGCCGGGAAATGCCAGCAGGTCGATATTCAGCGCTTCTACGTCGATGGGAAAGATCCCCGCGGTCTGGGATGCGTCCACCAAGAACGCCAGGCCCTGCCGGCGCGCCAGGAGTCCGGCCTCGGCGACCGGCAGCAGGGTGCCGGTGACGTTGGAGGCGTGGCTCAGGGC
>PLQY01000120.1:0-11959 GCA_003160265.1 Peptococcaceae bacterium
AGGGCACCCGGGACCGGGGAGATTCTGCGAGTAGGCCGGGTGCCCTCTGGGCGCGGCAGGAACATTACGATTTGAATGCCCAGGTGGCCGATTACTATCATAAGATATTGACAGAGAACCAGGCGGGCGAGACAGCCCGGGCGTACCTGAAGAAGCGGGGACTGCACCCCCGGGCCTGGGATCAGTTCACCTTGGGCTTTGCTCCGGCTTCGGGCCAGGCCTTGCTGGACGCCTTCACCCAGAAGGGGTTTACGGTTCAGGCCCTGTCTACGGCAGGCTTGCTGGTCAATCGACAGGGTGGAATGCTAGACCGTTTCCGGGGTCGCATCATCTTCCCGATCCATGATGCCCAGGCGCGCTGCCTGGGTTTTGGCGGCAGGGCGCTGGGGGATGAGCAGCCAAAGTACCTGAACTCTCCGGAGACCGGTACGTTTAGCAAGAGCCGCAATCTCTACGGTCTGAACTTCGCACTGCCGGCTATCAGGGAGCGGGGCAATGCTCTGGTGGTGGAGGGCTACATGGATTGCATCACCGCGCACCAGCATGGCTTCAGCAATGCCGTGGCCTCGCTGGGCACTGCCTTCACCCATGACCAGGCCAGGCTGCTGGTCCGATACACCCAGGAAGTGGTGCTCTCTTTCGATCGGGACGCCGCTGGTTCGGCAGCCTCTCTGAGAGGCGCCGAATACCTCCAGGACCTGGAGGCGCGGGTCTACGTCCTGGATTTTCCGGACGCCAAAGACCCGGATGAATTCTTGAGGGAGCAGGGCCGGGAGGCCTTTGCCGTGGCGCTGCAGGAGCACCGGCTGCCCTTGATCGAATTTAAGTTTAAGCAACTGCTGGAGCAATATGACCAGGACTCGGTCGATGGAAAGTCGGAGATCATGAGCAATCTAATGGAGGAACTGGCCCGGTTTGACAACATCATAACACGTGACAGTTACAGAAGGCTGTTGGCTGGGCGTCTAGGAGTCTCCGAGGATGCAGTCCGCCAGGAATTGCTGCGCTTCCTGAATAAACGGGTAGGAAAGGATAGAATTGATAAAAATAGATATAATATGGAACATGGCAAACAGACTTTCGCCTCCCCGGGCGGTTCTGCCGCCGAGGTTGCCAGGCGCGGGCTGTTCCGGTTCATGTGCCTTGACCGGAAAGTGTGGGAATGGGTGCGGCAGGAGATCGGGTTTGCTGTCTTTGAGGGCAGCCTCGGACGACTCGTGAACAGCATCGCAGAGACTGCCTGGGGCAGCTCCGCCACTATTATCGAAAACGCGGCGGAGAGCGACCAGGCCGAACTGGCCGGGCTGTTGATTGCTGGTGACGACCAGGAGATCTCCCAGCAACAGGAGCAGTTGGTAGCGGATTATCTTTCCGTGATCAAGCGGGAACTGCTGAGCAAGGAGATCGCTGTAAGATGCGCCGAATTGCAAGAGTATAGAAAGAATGAAGAAAAAGCAGGAATTATGGGTGTCATGGCAGAATTAGATAGACTGTATAAAGAGCTTCAGAGTCTGTAAAATAATGGCATCGAAAGCCTTGCAATAGTGCCGGGCTTATGCCAAGCGAAAGGAGGGAGACCATTGAAAGAGGAACAAACAAAGCTAGATGCCGTCAAAGATCTGATCCAACGCGGCAAAGCGAAGGGCAATCTTACTTACCAGGAGATCATGGATACGCTGCAGGGTTTTGAGCTGACACCCGACCAGATAGACGATATTTACGAACACTTCGGATCGCTCGGCATCGAAGTGCTACAGGAAGGGAACGATGGTCAGGCCCTCCAGAAGGAAACTGAAGCCGCACCCCGGGAGGGGGAGGTCGAGGTCGACCTCTCCATCCCGGAAGGGATCGCTATCGATGATCCGGTGCGTATGTACCTCAAGGAGATCGGGCGCATCCCGCTGCTCACCGCCGAAGAGGAGATCCAGTTGGCCAAGTGGATCGAGGACGGGGACGAGGAGGCCAAGCGGCGCCTGGCCGAAGCCAACCTGCGGCTGGTGGTCAGCATTGCCAAGCGTTACGTCGGCCGCGGCATGCTGTTTCTGGACCTGATCCAGGAGGGCAACCTCGGCCTGATCAAGGCAGTGGAGAAGTTCGACTACCGCAAAGGATACAAGTTCAGCACCTATGCCACCTGGTGGATNNATCCGCCAGGCGATCACCAGGGCGATTGCCGACCAGGCCCGCACTATTCGTATTCCTGTGCACATGGTGGAGACCATCAACAAGCTGGTCCGGGTCTCCCGGCAGTTGCTGCAGGAGCAGGGCCGCGACCCTACTCCCGAGGAGATCGCCTGGGAGATGGATATGTCCGTTGACCGGGTGCGGGAAATCATGAAGATCGCCCAGGAACCGGTGTCGCTGGAAACTCCTATCGGCGAGGAGGAAGACAGCCACCTGGGGGACTTCATCGAGGACGAGGAAGCCCTGGCACCGGCGGAGGCCGCTTCCTTCATCCTGCTCAAGGAGCAGCTGGAAGAGGTTCTGGAGACTCTGACACCCCGGGAGAAGGAAGTGCTCAGACTGCGCTTCGGGCTGGACGACGGGAAGGCCCGCACCCTGGAAGAGGTCGGACAGCGGTTCCGGGTTACCAGGGAGCGTATCCGGCAGATCGAGGCCAAGGCCTTGCGGAAGCTGCGACACCCCAGCCGCAGCAAGAAATTGAAAGACTACCTGGAATAGACCAAAGCCCCATGCCGGTAAAAAGCAGGGGGCTTTTTGGTTTCATGCGGTTCCGTCATATTTTTTCAGCCGGCTTCAACGGCGACAGTTCTTATGAACACAATTGTGACGTCATCGGATTGAACAGGGATTAGCCGGCGTCGAAGCGGTTGGTGATCGGCATGCGCCGGTCCTTGCCGAAGGCGCGATGGGTGATCTTGACGCCGGGGGGCGCCTGGCGGCGCTTGTATTCGTTGTGGTCGACCATGCGGATCACCCGGGTGACCACCGCCGGGTCGAAGCCCCGGTCGACGATCTCCTGCGGGCTGCGGTCCTCCTCCACGTAGGCCTCGATGATCTGGTCGAGGATGGCGTAGGGCGGCAGATCGTCCTCGTCCCGCTGGTCGGGCCGCAGTTCGGCGGTAGGGGCCTTGTCGAACACCCGCTGTGGGATAACCATCTGCCCGGCCCGCCGGTTGAAGTAATGGCAGAGCCGGTAGACCAGGGTCTTGGGGATATCCTTGAGCACGGCGAATCCACCGGCCATGTCCCCGTAAAGGGTGGCGTAGCCGGCGCTCATCTCGCTCTTGTTGCCGGTGGTGAGCACCAGGCCGCCGTACTGGTTGGTCAGGGCCATCAGGATGTTGCCCCGGATGCGGGCCTGGATGTTTTGAGTTGTCAGGTCGCCGGGCTTACCTTCGCAGGCCGGGGATATGGTGCCCAGGTAGGTCTCGTAAAGGGGGGCGATGGACACGGTAATGGTCTTGATACCCAGGTTGGCCGCCAGTGCCTCCGCATCCTCGATGCTGTCCCGGGAGGTATAGGGGGACGGCAGCAGCACGCCGCTGACCTGATCGGCGCCCAGGGCATCCACGGCGATGGCGGCGGTCAGGGAGGAGTCGATGCCGCCGGAGAGGCCGATGAATGCTCTCTTGAAGCCGTTCTTGTTTACATAATCATGAACGCCCAGCACGACTGCGGCGTAGACCTCGACCTCCGCGGCCGCAAGCGAGCACCCGTTCCCGGCGGCAGGCTGTGCCTGGGATTGCCGCAACGGCAGCGGCGGGTATACTCTGTTTCCGGGCGGGTACTCGGCGGATGATGGCAGATCGATCCGGCGTACCGGCCCGGACAGACCGGAAGCAGGCGCCTCCCGGTGGCGAATGTCGTGGAGCCTGGTGTGCAGCATGTGCTCCGTCTGTAAATCTACCACCAACAGGTCCTCCTCAAAGGCGGCCGCCCGCCCCAGCAGGGTCCCCTCCTCATCGAAGACGGTGCTGTTGCCGTCAAAAACCAGTTCATCCTGTCCGCCGACCAGGTTGGCGTAAGCGATGTGAGCCACGTTATCCGAGGCCCTGACTGACAGCATCTTCTCCCGGAACTGCTGTTTGCCCTTATGGTAAGGGGATGCGCTCAGGTTGAGGATCAACTGGGCATTCCCCGTCCTCGCCTCCAGCACGGCCGGTCCGATCGGGTGCCAGATATCCTCGCAGATGGTGATGCCGATGTTGACCCCGGCACAACCTATCACCAGGCCGCCATCGCCGCTCTTGAAGTAGCGCTTCTCGTCGAATACCCCGTAGTTGGGCAGATAGACCTTGTGGTAGGTGGCAACAAGAGCGCCGCGGTAGATCACCGCGGCGGCATCATAGGTCTCGCCGTCCTTGAGGTCGACAAACCCCACGACAGCAGCGATATGCAGTTCTTTAGTAAACTCTGCCAGGGACTCCAGGCTGCGCAGGTTGGCTTCGATGAAACTCGGCTTCAGCAGCAGGTCCTCCGGCGGGTAGCCGGTGATCGTCAACTCCGGAAAACAGACCAGGTCCGCCCCGGATGCCTCCGCCTGCCTGATGTGGCTGCAAATCTTGGCAGCGTTTCCCTTGAAGTCACCTACCGTCGTGTTCAGTTGGGCTATGGCTAGGCGCACGGGTCTTCCCTTTCTGGGTCATGCGGTATGCCTATATGGCAATTTCGCACGGGGCTTGGAATGTGGAACGATCTCCGTATTCGACACAGCCTCGTAGAATTCCTCTTGTTTACAGGTCGAAGTAGAGGTGATATTCGTACGGATGCGGGCGCAGCCTGATGGCGTCGATCTCCCGCTCCTTCTTGTATTGGATCCAGACATCCACCAGGTCCTCGGTGAACACGCCGCCCTCCAGCAGGAAGTCGTGGTCGGCCTCCAAGGCGGCCATCGCCGCATCGAGGGAGCCCGGCACGGTCTTGATGTTGGCCGCTTCCTCGGTGGCCAGGTCGTAGATGTTCTTGTCCACCGGGTCGCCCGGGTCGAGCTCGTTCCTGATTCCGTCCAGGCCTGCCATCAACAATGCGGCGAAGGACAGGTAAGGGTTGCAGGTGCAGTCCGGCGGGCGGAACTCGATGCGCTTGCTCTTCGGATTGTCCGAGTACATCGGGATGCGAACGGCGGCGCTGCGGTTGCGCATGGAGTAGGCCAGGTTGACCGGAGCCTCGAAGCCGGGCACCAGCCGCTTGTAGGAATTCGTGGTCGGGGCGCAGAACGCCAGCAGGGCCGGGGCGTGCTTCAGCAACCCGGCGATATAGTGCTTGGCCAGCTTGCTGATCTTGCCGTAGCCGTTGGCGTCGAAGAACAGGTTGGCACCCTCCTTCCATAGGGACTGGTGGGTGTGCATGCCGGAGCCGTTGTCCTGGAAGAGCGGCTTGGGCATGAAGGTGACTACCTTGTTGTGGCGCCGGGCGACGTTCTTGATAATGTACTTGTAGAGCATACACTTGTCGGCCATTGTGGTCAGGGTGTCAAACTTCATGTCGATCTCGGCCTGGCCGCCGCTGGCTACCTCGTGGTGGTGGGCCTCAATGCCGATCCCCACGTCGATCAGGTTCATCACCATCTCAGTGCGCAGGTCCTGCTGGGAGTCGTGGGGCGGTACGGGGAAGTAGCCTTCCTTGTAGCGGGGTTTGTAACCCAGGTTCGGATCCTCGTCCCGTCCGGTGTTCCACTCGCCTTCATTGGAATCGATGAAGTAGTAACCGAAGTTCACGCTCTGATCGAAACGGATGTCATCAAAAATGAAGAATTCCATCTCAGGGCCCCAGTAACTGGTGTCGGCGATGCCGGTGCTTTTTAAATATGTCTCGGCCTTCTTGGCCACGAACCTGGGGTCGCGGGAATATAACTCCTTGGTGACCGGGTCGGAGACCATGGAGATCATGGACAGGGTCGGGGCCTTGCAGATCGGGTCGAGCACGGCCGTGGCGGGGTCCGGGATCAGCAGCATGTCGCTCTCGTGGATCTCCCGGAAGCCGCGGATGCTGGAGCCGTCGAAGCCAACTCCGTCGGTGAACACGCCCTCGTCCAGTTCGCTGATGGGGATGGTGAAGTGCTGCCAGAGTCCCGGCAGGTCGTTGAACTTCAGATCGACCATGGCGATTCCCTTGTGCTTGGCAAATGCCAGTACCTCTTCAGGTGTCATCCTAACTCCTCCTTCGTTAATATCCTCTTCCTTTAGGTTACCCTTTACCTTGGAAAAAATAATGTGAACCTGCCTACTGTATTATGGTTTCACCTCCTGCTTTCCGGGGTGGTCCTTATCAACAAATTTCTTAGCTTCAGGGGGAGTTCATTTTCTCCCCCTGAAGCATAGAAATCGTTATTCAGGGATGTAGCCGCTCTTATACCGCCGCTTAGGATGTACTCCGCATTCTTGAGGCCGGGCGTAGCCCGGATGCGGAGGAAGTGGCGGGATTAGAGCGGTTGGTCATCGGAAAAAATGAAAAAAAGCCCTTCCTTTTCAAAGAAGGGCTCCATTGCCCGCTGAAACTTTGGTGGACGACGCTGCCCACAAAACATCCCGTTGCAGGTATAACTGCACGTTTTTATTATATCTGCTGGAAGGTGTTTGTCAACGCGAAAACAGGAACGCCGCAAAAGTATACAGAATACTTCGCAGCACCCTGCCTGTAAGACGTTTATGATATGAAGGCTTATCGAATATGTGTTCAAGTTGGGAGGCCCATCTTTAGTGCCGGGCGGAACTTTCAAAGAAGCTGTTCGTTGCTTGAGCGTCTACACTACACTTACATGGTAGTCCCGGAGCCAGGTGTCCACCTGGATGAAGTAGGCCAGGAGTTGTGGCCCGCGCATCAGTTGGCTGAACCAGGATGCATCAAAATCTTCGGCGGATGTCTGGACAACCCGGCGCAGGGCGGCGGTGTCCACAAAGGGCAGCAGGGGCGAGTCCGGGTCGCCCAGGATGGATGCCACCTGCCTGCTGACCGCCTTCAGGTAGGATGGGTTGTGGGTCTTCGGGTAAGGGCTCTTGCGGCGGCCCAGGACGTCTTCAGGCAGCACTCCCCGGAGTGCCCGGCGCAGAATCCCCTTGGCCGTACCGCCGTCGGCCTTGAAAGTCCAGGGGATGTTCCAGACGTACTCCGCCAACCGGTGGTCGCAGAACGGCACCCGCACCTCCAGCCCGACTGCCATACTCATGCGGTCCTTGCGGTCCAGCAGGATCTGCATGAAGTGCCACATATTAAGGTGCGTCATCTGCCGCATCAGGGCCTCGGAGGGGTCCTCCCCGGTCAGCCTGGGTACGTCGGAGATCGCCTCCTGGTACCGGGATGCCACATACTCGATCGGGCGCAGCCTGGTGACCAGGTCCGGCGACAATAGTTGCATCCGTTCCTGCACCATGCGGATCCAGGGAAAGGCGCCTGAATGTACGTACTCCGGCCGGTGGAACCACGGGTAGCCTCCGAAGATCTCGTCCGCCGACTCCCCGGATACGGCTACCGTAGCCTGCTTTTTAATCTCCCGGCAGAACAGGTACAGGGAGGCGTCGATGTCGGCCATGCCGGGCAGGTCGCGGGCGTGTACGGCTATCCTCAGCGCCTCCACCAGTTCCGGCGTATCTACCAGGATGATCCGGTGCTCGGTGCCGCAGTGTTCGGTTACCCGTTGCACCCAGGAGGCGTCGGCATCCGGCTCGAAGCGGTTGGCCTGGAAGTAGCGCTGATTGTCGACGTAGTCCACCGAAAAGGTGCGCAGCCGTCCCAGACCGTCCCTCAGGTAGGCCTGGGACGCAAAGGCGGTGATGGCACTGGAGTCCAAGCCGCCGGAGAGCAGTACACAGACCGGCACGTCGGAGACGAGTTGGCGTTCTACCGTGTCCTCCAGCAGATTTCGGATAGTCTCGGCGGTGGTGTCCAGGTCATCCCGGTGCGGCTGGCTCTCCAGCTTCCAATACTGCTGCAGGTGGGCCCCGCTCCGGTTATAGACCAGGCTCCAGCCCGGCTTGACCTCCTTGATGTCCCGGAACACGCCCTGCCCCGGCGTCCGGGCGGGGCACATGACGAAGATCTCCGCCAGGCCCTGTTCATCCAATTCCGGCTTTACCAGAGGGTTGGCCAGCAGGGCCTTGATCTCCGACCCGAAAATAAAGGCGCTTCCCTTGACCGTATAAAACAGCGGCTTCACTCCCAGGCGGTCGCGCCCCAGGAACAGGCTCTGCTCTGCCTCGTCCCAGATTCCGAAGGCGAAGATCCCGTTGAAGCGCTTGATGCACTCCGGCCCCCATTCTATGTAGGAGACCAGCAGCACTTCTGTATCCGAATAACCCTCGAATGTGTATCCCTTGGCCTGCAATTCCTGCCGCAGCTCGCCGGTATTGTACAGTTCGCCGTTGTATGTAAGGATGCAGCACCTCCCGCCGCGCTCCCTGGCCATCGGCTGAAGGCCGCCCTCGGGGTCGACCACGATCAGCCGCCGGTGTACTAGGGCTGCGGTAGCGGAGACCCACATCCCTTCGGCGTCGGGGCCGCGGTTCGCCAGGGTCTTCTGCATTGCTTCCAGTGCCGCCTGCTCCTGGGTGAGGTCGCGTTCCCAGTCAATCCAACCGGCAATTCCGCACATCCGAATTTTCATCTCCTATCCTGGACTTGTCATCGCCAAACAAGTTTTTACGTTAATACTAAGGCGCTATGTTCCTTGAGGCTTGCATAGCGCCAGATGTTGAGCGGGGTGCTGTAGAACACAATATTTTATGCTAGGCTTTGCCAGAGAGTGATTTTGCCAATTACCGGAACCACACCTCAACGGAAGTAGTAGCAGAGAGTGTCAGGTTCCTGTCTCCGAGGCCTGCAAGTGGATCTGCTGCAACCGCCGGCAAGCAATATTAATAATTTATTTACTTCTTTGCGAGCTTTTTCACATAGCATTTTAATGCTCAAGAGCATTAACATCTGATTGTGGCCAGTTGAATAGAGGCGGCTTATCTGGATAAGCTCTTAGCAAACTTATTTTGTCCGAGGAGGAGGCATGGATGTAATGAATGCATTCGATCTGGTTCTTGGCGGGATTACCACGGTCGGCCTATTGATCTATCTCGTCTACTGCATGATCAAAGCGGAGGTTTTGTAGATGAAAGGCACGGATCTGTTTCAATTAGTTTTTTTCATCGTTTTGTTTCTGCTGCTGGCGTGGCCCTTCGGCCGCTATATGGCAGCGGTCTACACCGGCAAACGCACTTTTCTGGATCCGGTGCTGAGCCCTTTGGAAAAGCTCTTTTATAGGCTCTCCGGGGTCGACCCTGATCATGAGATGGGCTGGTGGGAATACGCCGTAGCAGCCATGACCTTGAACATCCTGGGCATAGTGGTGCTCTTCCTGATTCAGTTGGTGCAGGGATACCTGCCCCTCAACCCCCAGCACTTCCCGGGGGTGAGGTGGGACCTGGCGCTCAACACGGCGGTGAGTTTCGTTACCAACACCAACTGGCAGAGCTNNTGGCGCTTCGCTTCCCGCCGCACTCCAAAAAGTTTGAAAACGAACCCCGGGTTGCCGGTAAATTGAAACAACCATGACTGACTTCATCTACCTCGCCGTCATCGCGCTCTTTTTTGTCGCGAGCGGGCTCTACGCCCGCTGGTGCGAAAAACTGTAAGGATATTTATGGAAAACCTCGTCGTCGGTCTCATTGCCATCGCGCTGTTCGCGTATCTGTTCATCGCGATGGTCTATCCCGAAAAATTTTAACGAAACACCTATGCAAACTTCCGGCTGGCTGCAACTCGCCCTCTTCGTCGTCGCCCTCGCGGCGATTACGAAACCCATGGGCCTTTATCTCACCCAGGTGCTCAACGCCGACGGCAAAACCTGGCTCGACCCCGTGCTCCGTCCGTTGGAACGCCTCACCTACCGCCTTATGGGCGTGCGCGCCGGTGAGGAGCATGATTGGCGGCAATATACCTGGGCCATGCTGTTGTTTAGTCTGGTGAGCTGCGTGTTCACCTACGCCATTCTGCGCCTGCAAAATCATCTGCCGCTCAATCCGCAGGGACTGGGCGCGCTCACCCCGCATCTCGCGTTCAACACCGCCGTCAGTTTCACCACCAACACCAACTGGCAGAGCTACGGCGGGGAGACCACCATGAGTTACCTGACCCAGATGTCCGGCCTGGTAGTGCAGCAATTTGTCTCCGCGGCCACCGGCATGGCGGTGTTGATCGCCCTGGTCCGCGCCCTGATACGGCGCCGGGCCAGCACCATCGGTAACTTCTGGGTGGACCTGACCCGCACGGGGCTCTGGATCCTGCTGCCCGTCTCGATCGTTTGCGCCCTGGCTTTTGCCTCGCAGGGAGTGATCCAGACCCTGCACCCCTACGTGACCGCCCAGACACTGGAGGGGGCGAAGCAGACCATCGCCCTGGGGCCGGTAGCATCCATGGAAGCGATCAAGATGCTGGGTTCCAACGGCGGCGGCTTCTTCAACGTCAACTCCGCCCACCCCTTTGAGAACCCCTCACCTCTGACCAACCTCCTGATCATGCTGCTGATCATGCTCATCCCCGCCGGGCTGGTCTTCACCTACGGGCGCATGGTCGACGACCGGCGCCAGGGGCACGCCATCCTGGGGGCGATGCTGATCATGTTCGTGATCTTCCTGGGCGTCTGCTATTACAGCGAGGCGACAGGGAACCCGCTGATCAGCGCCCTCCACGTCAGCAGCCCGACGGCCATGGAGGGCAAGGAGGTGCGCTTCGGCATCGCCGACTCCGTCCTCTTTGCCACCACCACTACCGCCGTCGCCAACGGAGCGGTGAACGCTATGCACGACAGCCTCACTCCCCTGTCCGGCTTCATTACCATGCTCCAGATTAAACTGGGCGAGGTCGTCTTCGGTGGCGTCGGCTGCGGCCTGTATGGGATGCTGGTCTTCGTATTGCTGACCGTGTTCATTATCGGGTTGATGGTCGGACGGACGCCCGAGTACCTGGGCAAAAAGATCGAGTCCATGGAGATCAAGATGGGGATCCTGGCGGTTCTGCTGCCCTCGGCCTGCATCCTGATCGGCGCCGCCATCGCCAGTGTAACCAAAGTAGGCACCTCGTCGATCCTGAACCCGGGGCCGCACGGCCTCTCCGAGATCCTCTATGCCTTCGCCTCGGCGGCGGGCAACAACGGCAGCGCCTTCGCAGGATTGAACGCGAACACGGTCTTCTACAACCTCAGTCTTGCTTTCAATATGTTTGTCGGCCGCTATGGGGTGATGATCCCGGTGCTGGCGATCGCCGGGTCTATGGTCAAGAAGAAGACCGTTCCGCCGGGCCCGGGCACCTTCCAGACCACTGGCCCCTTTTTTGCCGTGGTACTGGCCAGTGTGGTGATCATCGTGGGCGCCCTGACCTTCTTTCCGGCCCTGGCGCTTGGGCCGCTTGTCGAGCACCTGCTGATGTGGTCCGGAAGAGTCTTTTAGGAGGATAGAACAATGACCGAGCTTCATGACCTGGTAAAGCAGCAACATAAAAGTCTTAGCGGCCGGATGCTATGGCAGGCAGTGCTGGACGCATTCCCCAAATTGAACCCGTCATATCTGTGGCGCAATCCGGTAATGTTCGTGGTGGAGGTGGGCGCCGCCCTGATCACCGTCTTCATCTGCCGCGACCTAGTCATCGGCAACTATGCCAGCATCTGGCTCAACGTGCAGATCGCCGTCTGGCTGTGGATCACGGTGCTGTTCGCCAACTTTGCCGAGGCGGTGGCCGAGGGGAGAGGCAAGGCCCAGGCAGACGCCCTGCGGCGCACTCGCAGCGAGACCATCGCCACTAAGCTTGTTGGTGACAAGAGGGAGAAGGTGCCCGCATCCTCCCTGCGCAAGGGGGATGTGGTGTATGTGGAGGCCGGGGAGCTCATCCCCGGCGATGGTGAGATCATCGAGGGGATCGCCTCGGTCGACGAGAGCGCCATCACCGGCGAGTCCGCCCCTGTTATCCGGGAATCCGGAGGCGACCGCAGCGCCGTCACCGGCGGCACCAAAGTGCT
>PLQY01000120.1:11978-13338 GCA_003160265.1 Peptococcaceae bacterium
CCCTGATCATCCTGCTGGTCGGACTTACCATGATCTTCCTGCTGGCCTGCGCCACCCTGGAGCCGTTTGCCATCTATTCGGGCAGTTACGCCTCCATTCCGGTACTGTTCGCTCTCCTGGTCTGCCTGATCCCGACGACCATCGGCGGCCTGCTCAGCGCCATCGGCATCGCCGGGATGGACCGCATGCTGAAGCGGAACATGCTGGCCATGTCCGGGCGGGCGGTGGAGGCGGCTGGCGACGTGGACGTGCTGCTGCTCGATAAGACCGGCACCATCACTCTCGGCAACCGCATGGCCACCGAGTTCGTCCCTGCTCCCGGAGTGACGTTGGAGCGGCTGGCCGACACCGCCCAACTCTCCTCCCTGGCCGATGAGACTCCGGAGGGGCGCAGCATCGTGGTCCTTGCCAAGAAAGAGTACAATCTGCGCCAGCGCGACCTGGCCAGCCTGAACGCCAGCTTCGTGCCGTTCAGCGCCATGACCCGGATGAGCGGGGTGGATATGGAGGGCCGGGAGATCCGCAAGGGCGCGGTCGACGCCATCGAGAATTACCTGAAGGAGAAGGGCAGCACCCTGCCCCCGGAGGTCAAGGCGGCCACCGTGGATATCGCCAAACAGGGCAGCACGCCCCTGGTGGTGGCCGAGAACGGCCAGGCCATGGGTGCGATCCAATTGAAGGATATCGTCAAGGGCGGTATCAAGGAGCGGTTTGCCGACCTGCGGCGCATGGGCATCAAGACGATCATGATCACCGGGGATAACCCGATCACGGCAACGGCCATCGCCGCCGAGGCCGGCGTGGACGACTTCCTGGCCGAGGCCACTCCGGAGGCCAAGCTGAAGCTGATCCGGGAGTACCAGGAGAAAGGACACCTGGTCGCCATGACCGGTGACGGCACCAACGACGCCCCGGCCCTCGCCCAGGCCGACGTCGGCGTGGCCATGCACACCGGCACCCAAGCGGCCAAGGAGGCCGGCAACATGGTCGACCTGGACAGCAATCCCACCAAACTGATGGATGTGGTGGAGATCGGCAAGCAACTGCTGATCACCAGGGGCTCCCTGACTACCTTCAGCATCGCCAACGACGTGGCCAAGTACTTCGCCATCATCCCCGCCATGTTTGCCGGCGTCTTTCCGGTGCTGGGCGTGCTCAACATCATGTTCCTGCACTCGCCCCAGTCGGCCATTCTCTCCGCCGTCATCTTCAACGCGCTGATCATCGTGGCCCTCATCCCGCTAGCCCTCAAAGGCGTCAAGTACGAGCCCAAGGCCGCCGATATCCTGCTCCGCAACAACCTGCTGGTCTACGGCGTGGGCGGCATCATCATTCCGTTCATCGGCATCAAGGCCATCGA
>PLQY01000111.1 GCA_003160265.1 Peptococcaceae bacterium
GAGATCGCCCTGATCATCCTGCTGGTCGGCCTCACCATGATCTTCCTGCTGGCCTGCGCCACCCTGGAGCCGTTCGCCATCTACTCCGGCAGTTTCGTCTCGATCCCGGTGCTGCTCGCTCTCTTGGTCTGCCTGATCCCGACGACCATCGGCGGCCTCCTCAGCGCCATCGGCATTGCCGGGATGGACCGTATGCTGAAGCGGAACATGCTGGCGATGTCCGGGCGAGCGGTAGAAGCGGCGGGCGACGTGGATGTCCTGCTGCTCGACAAGACCGGCACTATCACCCTGGGCAACCGCATGGCCACCGAGTTCGTTCCGGCGCCGGGGGTGACGGTGGAGAAACTGGCCGACACCGCCCAGCTCTCTTCCCTGGCCGACGAGACCCCGGAGGGCCGCAGCATTGTGGTGCTCGCCAAAAACCAGTACAATCTGCGCCAGCGCGACCTGGCCAGCCTGAACGCCAGCTTTGTGCCATTCAGCGCCATGACCCGGATGAGCGGGGTGGACCTGGATGGCCGGGAGATCCGCAAGGGAGCGGTCGACGCTATCGAAAATTACCTGAAAGATAAAGGGGCTGCCCTACCCCCTGAGGTCAGGGCGGCCACCGTGGAGATCGCCAAACAGGGCAGCACGCCCCTGGTGGTGGCGGAAAACGGCCAGGCTGTGGGAGTGATCCACCTGAAAGACATCGTCAAGGGCGGCATCAAGGAGCGGTTTGCCGACCTGCGCCGCATGGGCATCAAGACGATCATGATCACCGGGGACAACCCGGTCACGGCAGCGGCCATCGCCGCCGAGTCCGGCGTTGACGACTTCCTGGCCGAGGCCAACCCGGAGACCAAGCTGAAGCTGATCCGGGAGTACCAGGAGAAAGGACACCTGGTGGCCATGACCGGGGACGGCACCAACGATGCCCCGGCCCTCGCCCAGGCCGACGTCGGTGTGGCCATGAACACTGGCACCCAGGCGGCCAAGGAGGCCGGCAACANNAAGTACTTCGCCATCATCCCGGCCATGTTCGTGGTTGCCTACCCGGTGCTGAACCAGTTGAACATCATGCACCTGGCCACGCCCCAGAGCGCCATCCTGTCGGCGGTGATCTTCAACGCCCTGATCATCATCGCCCTGGTGCCGCTGGCATTGAAGGGGGTGGCCTACCGTCCGCTGGGCGCCAGCGCCATCCTGAAACGCAACATGCTGGTCTACGGCGTGGGTGGCCTGATCGTCCCCTTCATCGGGATCAAGCTGATCGACATGCTGCTGGTGCTGCTGCACCTGTCGTAAAAAAGAAGTAATGAGTAAAAAAGTAATGAGTAATGAGAAAAAAAGAAGAAGTGATGAGTGTAGACTCATCACTCCAGAAAGGGAGCGTTCCTCATGATTAAAAAACAAGCAGTGATCAGTCTGGTTATGCTGATAATGTTCACGGTGCTGGGTGGCCTCGTCTATCCTCTGGTCATCACAGGTCTCGCCCAGCTTTTCTTCCCGCACCAGGCCAACGGATCGCTGATCACCCAGAACGGCAAGATCGTTGGTTCAGAATTGATTGGACAGAATTTTGCCAGCCTCCGCTACTTCCATGGGCGGCCCTCGGCAGCCGGTCAGAACGGCTACGATGCCTCCAACTCGTCCGGCTCCAACCTCGGCCCCACCAGCAAGGTGTTGATGGACACCATCAACAAGAATGCCCAGCAGGTGCGGCAGGAGAACGGTCTGCCCCCCGACGCCCAGGTACCCGCCGACCTGGTTACTGCCTCCGCCAGTGGCCTGGATCCGGACATCTCCCCGGGCTCCGCCTTCTTGCAGGCGCCGCGGGTGGCCAAGGCCAGGAACCTGCCGGAGGATCAGGTGCATGCGCTGGTGGCCAGTCACGTGGAGGGCCGGCAGTGGGGCTTCCTGGGCGAGCCACGGGTCAACGTGCTGGAACTCAACCTGGCTCTGGATAAGCTGGGATCTTGACATTTAAGAGATAGGGTGGGGTTCTCATGACAGAGGGCATCAGCGTCCACGTCATCTCCGACAGGTCAAATAATAACCCCCGCTTTCAGGTGCTGCTCGGCAGGGAACCGATCAGGCTCTCGCCCGTCGTCGCAATTCTGGTCATGATTGCCCTGCTGACTGCGGCGCTCATGCCTGTTCAGTTCTATCTCGGCCCGGTCAACATCGCCATGCTCTACCTGCTGCCTATATTGATCAGCGCCGTCGCCTGGGGGCCGGTCTCTGCAGTCATTGCGGCAATACTCGGCATCTTATGTTTTGACTTCTTCTTTGTTCCTCCCCTATATGGCTTCGCGGTAACAGATGTTCGCTACCTGATCAGTTTTGCCATCTTTCTTGTGGTGGCGCTATTGACCGGCCAGATTTCAGCCCGCCTGCGCCAGCACATCACCAACGCCAGACAGCGGGAAGCGAGGATGGCCGCCCTGTATGCCTTGAGCAGGGAGATCGCCGCCACCAACGAGTTGGAGAAAGTTCTGGAGCAGGTGGCGAGAAAGGTCTATGAGAGCGTCGAGAGCCAGGTGGTGATCCTGCTGCCCAATGAAGAGAATAAGCTGGTAGTGATGGCGAAATCCGATGGGAACCAGGATATACTGGCGGATGACAATGAAAGGGCGGTCGCCATCTGGGTATACGAGCACGGTCAGACTGCGGGCCGGGGAACGGACACCCTGGCCGGCGCCGACTGCACGTACGTGCCCATGCGCACGGAGCAGGGGATCCTCGGGGTATTGGGGATCAGGCCCCAGGACTCGAGGCACCTGTTGCCGGAGCAGCGCAGGTTGTTGGATGCCCTGGCCAGCCTGGCCGCGGTGGCCGTCAACCGGATCCAACTGGTCGAGCAGGCGAAGAAAGTCCAGGTGCTGGCAGAATCAGGGCGGCTGCACACAGCCCTGTTCAACTCCATCTCCCACGAACTGCGCACTCCCCTGACCACGATCATCGGGTCTGTCACTGGATTGCTGGATGAGGATGACATCTATGATCCGGCAGCCAGGCGCGGCCTACTGCAGACAATCAGACAGAGTGCCCTGCGCATGAACCGCCTGGTCACCAACTTGCTGGACATGGCTCGTCTGGAAAGCGGGTTCGTTCATTTGAACAGGGAACGGTGCGAAATTCAGGATGTTATCGGGGTTTCCGTAAGCCGGGTGGAGACTCTGGGAAAGCGTCCCCTGAAGATCGATATCGAACCAAACCTGCCAATGGTGGCGATAGATTTCGTGCTGATCGAGCAGGTGCTGGTGAATCTGTTGGACAATGCGGCCAAATACTCCGAGCCCGACTACGAGATAGCTATCAGAGCACGGTGGAAGAAAAAATTCCTGCAAGTGGATATAGAGGACCGCGGCCCGGGAATTCCTGTTGAGGACCTGGAGCTGGTTTTTGATAAATTCTACCGTTTAAAAAGGTCCAATCAGATCGGCGGCACCGGTCTCGGGCTGACCATCTGCAAATCCATTATCGAGGCGCATGGCGGGAAGATATGGGCTGTAAACAATAGCAACGGAGGCGCGGTGTTCTCGTTCGTGCTGCCCTTAGGTTATGAAACACGGAAGACGGCTGTTGAAGCGAGCGGAGGTGATGAAATTGGAAAACAAGATCAGAATTCTGATCATCGATGATGAACCCCAGATGAGGCGTATGTTGAAGATTGCCCTGACTGTCCACGGATACGAGACCAGAGAGGCCGCCAACGGGCAGGAGGGGATAGAGAAGGCTGCTGTCTTCAAGACGGACATAGTATTGCTCGACCTGACCCTCCCTGACATGGACGGACTGGAAGTGATCAGAAACCTCCGGGAGTGGTTGTCTGCACCTATCATCGTGCTTTCTGTGAAAGAGCAGGAAGACGACAAGATAGCTTCCCTGGATGCCGGGGCTGACGACTACATCACCAAGC
>PLQY01000069.1:0-19572 GCA_003160265.1 Peptococcaceae bacterium
GCTTGCCAGGTCTTCCCATCCGAGGAAGTCACGCTGAGATTGGAGTATGAAGCATTTTCTCCCACTGCAACGAAGGTGTTGTTGCCATAGGTTACTCCAGTGAGACTACCGCCTGTGATGCCGGAGTCCTGGGCTTGCCAGGTCTTCCCATCCGGCGAGGTCAGAATCGTGCCGTTGGCGCCCACCGCCACGAAGGTGCCATCGGCGTAAGTCACTCCTCTGAGATCATTGGTGGTGCCGGAGTTCTGGGTTTGCCAGTTCGTCCCATCCGGCGAGGCCAGGATCGTGCCGCTAGCGCCCACCGCCACGAAGGTGCCGTTGCCGTAGGTGGCGCCGTAGAGAGGATCGGTGGTGCCGGAGTTCTGGGTTTGCCAGTTCGTCCCATTCGGCGAGGTCAGAATTGTGCCGCTAGCGCCCACCGCCACGAAGGTGCCGCTGCCGTAGGCTACTCCCTCGAGATCATTGGTGGTGCCGGTAGAAGTCAGGTCACTCCAACTTATCCCATCCGGCGAGGTCAGGATCGTGCCGCTAGCGCCCACCGCCACGAAGGTGCCGTTGCCGTAGGTTACTTCAGAGAGCAACTTGGTGGTGCTGGGTGCTTGGGTTTGCCAGTTCGTCCCGTCTGATGAGGTCAGGGTCAGGATCGTGCCGCTAGTGCCTACCGCTACAAAGGTGCTGTCGCCATAGGTCACTCCTGCGAGCGCATTGGTGGTGCCGGAGTTCTGGACATTCCAGGTCTTCCCATCCGTCGAGGCCAGGGTCGTGCCGCTAGTGCCCACCGCCACGAAGGTGTTGTTGCCGTGGGCTACTTCTCCCATGCGTTCATTTGTTCTGTTGGATGTTTGGGCTTGCCAGATCGACCCATCCGGCGAGGTCAGGATCGCGCCGTTGGCACCCACCGCCACGAAGGTGCTGTCGCCGTAAGTCACTCCAAAGAGAGAACGATCTCTCAATGACCACTGGTCAAGGGGGCTGGATGACGTAGCAAGCGCCGGTGACACCACCCCTAGCATCATAATTGCAGCTAGCAAGAAAGAAAGTGTGATCTTTTTGCTCAAGTTTAAAGAACCCAAAATACCATCTCCTTTTCCGCTATGCAGGGTTTTTCGCTAATTGATAATTCTGTTTCTGGCCGTCCCCGAGTAAAGAGAGAGGAAGCACGATTAATCTCGATCAAACATCCGGTATAGTACTCGAATGTCATAATCGAACTATTTGTTACAGCCATGTTGTATGGAAAGCCCAACTGACGCTGGTAGTAAGAGGGGTGAGATGGAGAGGGATGATTATTGCAATGAAAAGAAAGCCGTGACTGTAAAGCCGTGACTGTTCTACTCAATGTTCAACACTTGCCGCATTATCCCTGCCGGTATAAAAATAATTTTACTATTTTGGTGCTGCGTAAGCAACTTGAGAGCGGCAACAAGTTCGTAATCATCGACCTTGAGCGGGTAGTATCCCCCGAACTGGCGTTTCAAGTTTCGTCTATAAGTATAAAATGATTATTTTACGAAAACTCATATTCTGCCAACCGTTTCCAACAATACCGATATGCTCGCTATCTTGATTTCGACATATCATAAAAAAGCCCTGCTACCTTAGTTGAGCTTTTGGCTTCTTAAATGTCGATATTCTCACTGAGACCAAGCAATTTAGCGAACTTCTTTTTAAGGCTGGGAATTTTCGCAGTGAAACCATCTATATCCATGTCAATAAAAACTATTATCGCCCATTACTCTCAAGTAGCAGGTTAAAAAATGAAGGGATTCTGATAATCATCCAAAACTTATCGAGCAATTTCTTGCTCAAGAATTCTTTAATAGACAGGATAATATATAGAATTTGTCGAAGAGTAATTTGATTTATTGAGACAGATCTGGTTCAGTTAAAAATGTCATTATTTAGAAGTCTCTATAGCAGTTAGAGGCCGGCAGCATTCAACTATTCCAGAGCATGACACTAGATTGCTGTGGCGATAAGGGTTTATCGGTCAACCGTGAAGGCCCGCGTTCCCGTCTTCAACTGGCTATGGGGTGCCGGAGACTGTTCCGTCACTTGCCGGCTGTCATCCGAAAGTTGGTTTGGGTAATATATTTCAGCAGCTTAGGGCCACTCGGCAACTGGTGCAGGAACCTTTTTTCAACGAAGGAATTAAAAAAAATTTAAAATCGGGGATAATCATAATGGCGAAAATGATCACGATATTAATACCAGTCTATAATGAGCAAGATAATCTGATAGTTCTGTACAACAGACTAAAAAAAATCATTGATCATGAATTAAATGAATATAGCTATGAAATATTATTTATTAATGATGGCAGCAAAGATAACTCATTGATGGTGATCAAAGAGCTGAAGTTGCATGATAGTAATATCAGATATGTTAGCTTGTCAAGGAATTATGGTAAAGAAATTGCCATGTCTGCGGGTTTTGATCATGCAACGGGCGATGCCGTGGTCATTATGGATGCAGATTTACAGCATCCTCCAGAGTTAATCCCGGAGATGGTGAGGTATTTCGAAGAAGGGTACGACGACGTCTATGCTAAGAGAAGATCGCGGCAGGGAGATAGTTGGCTAAAGAAGCAAACATCGAAATGGATTTATATGATCTTAAAAAAGATTTCTAAGGTTCCGATTCAGGAGGACACTGGAGATTTTAGATTAATCAGTAGACGCGGAGTGGAAGCTTTAAAGCAATTTAGAGAGCAGCATCGCTATACCAAAGGTTATTTCAGTCTAATTGGCTTTAATAAAAAAGGGATCTTATTTGACAGCGAACCTAGATATGCAGGGGAAACCAAGTGGAATTATTTCAAATTATTCGAATTGGCTATTGAAGGCATCACGTCTTTTACTTCGGCGCCATTAAAACTCAGCACTTATTTTGGATTTATCGCCGCGGTATTAGCTCTGGTTTACATGATTATTATAATAATACAGACATTATTGTATGGAAATGCGGTCCCTGGCTACCCCTCTCTTATTTGCCTGATCTTATTCATGGGTGGCATCCAACTGATTAGCCTGGGAATCATTGGTGAGTATCTGGGCAGAATCTTCGATGAAACCAAAAATAGGCCATTATATTTTGTAGATGAATACAGATAAGGAAGGCTTGGCCAGTTGTAAGACAATAAAGTATTGACAACAGTGCCCTCGGCTTGGCGGCCAGCCGAAATTTCTACACTNNACTGGAAAGAAAAGCTACAGGGAGGGAGTTATGGCATTGACTCCCGCACTTTTTCTGCTACCCACATCTGCACCAGCGTTTGGTAAGGGACCCCTTTTTGCCGGGCTAGAGCGCGAACCTTAGCTAGAATTATAGGATCGAAACGGATGCTAACCGGTTTTCTTGCTCTGGTCATCTTGAACTCAACAGGTTCCATCTGACCCCAATACGGGGCCATTGAATGTTTTTCCCAGAACTCAGCCTCTTCCCCGGCAGTCTTGAAATCAGGTAATGTTTTGGCTTTCATTTAAATATTTCTCCTTTCTCTCAAATATAGCCGGCGTTCGCTGATTTTCATTTCTCTGGCTGTGATTACTCGGGCGGAGCGAGACTGATATTCGAAGATCACAATCAGGTAACGCCCTGCGTCTGTTTGTCCCCAAGCAGAATAACGGCTGCTGCGGGTTCTACGAAAATAAGGGTCGTTGAAGAACACCTCTTCCGCCTCTCCTGGTATGATTCCATGTCGTTGTGGCTTGTGAATGTTCCCCTCGTCCCAAATGAATTCAGCTATCTCGAGCATCCGATAACCACTCCTGTCGCTCCTGTAATACATTGTATATACAGTTATAAAGATTGTCAATCTAAGACCGGCACCGCGCCACCGTTACCATGTTTCTTTTTGAGGGCCATTATCAGGTTGATAAAACACGCCAACTCCTGCCGCCAAGTCTGCCGCAAATGGTATAATACCATTATTTTAAGCAGTGCGCTCAACAATTCCGTCAATATACAGGATGATTCAGAGTATTTGTCGAAGAGATATTGTGACACATTTGTTTCGGAGAAGATTGTAGGAGCAGCACAGCCCAAGACAGGGGGTTTTCCGTCACGTACTGGCTGCCACCCGAAAGTTGAGCATTCCAACAACTTGGGGCCATTAGGATACTGGGCCAGGGCTTTTACCACGAAGTAGAATCTAATACGATAGANNTAAATGAACATTGCTTTTGACGGCAGGCCGCTTAAGCTTTATAAAACAGGAATCGGAAAATATACCGAGAATTTGGCCGGGCATATAGAAGATGTTGATTCCGATATTAATCTGTTCCTGTATTCCAACAGAGATATATTTGTTAAAAAGGAAAAGAATGTTGAACTTGCCCTTGTTCCAGGCTTAATCGGGAAATATAACTCCAGTTTATGGTTTCAACTGTCCCTGCCCTTCTACTTAAATAGGCAATCGGGCAACCAAATTGACCTGTTCCATGGGACCATGGCCATGCTGCCATTAGCGGTCCGGATGCCGACGGTGGTCACGATCTACGACCTGGTGCTGGAAAAGTTTCCGGAAACCATGTACTGGAAAAACTGGCTTTCCTTAAAAACTCTGATGAGGATGTCCGCTCGCAAAGCCTCGAAAATCATCGCCATCTCGGAAAATACTAAAAAAGACATCATAGATTATTTTAGAATTGACGAATCCAAGATAAGAGTCATTTACCTCGGTGTGGACGGCCAGTTCTCGCCGCAACCGGATCCGAATGAAGCAGAGGTATTGTCGAAATACAATCTCACCGAAGGCTATATCCTGAGCTTGGGCACCCTGGAACCGAGAAAGAATTTTCAGCGCCTGATCAACGCTTATCAGATGGTGGCAAACAGCGGGCAGCAGACACCCAGATTGGTGATTATCGGCGGACATGGTTGGGGGAATGAAGAGCTGGGCAAGGTGGTTAGGGAATCGGGATTGGATGAGCGGGTCAGGCTGGTCGGGTATGTCCCGGATGAGGACCTGCCAACCCTGTACCGCCGGGCGGCAGTCTTTGTCTATCCCTCGCTGTACGAGGGCTTTGGCTTGCCTCCCCTGGAGGCGATGGCCTGTGGGACGCCTGTCGTCACCTCCAACATTTCGTCGATTCCCGAAGTGGTCGGGGAGGCCGCCATGCTGATCGATCCTTACAATACTGCGGAAATCGCCCAGGCGATGGCCTCCGTTCTAACGAACCAGGGGCTGAGGGATACTCTTAGGACGAGCGGTCTGGTTCGGTCCAGGCTGTTCAATTGGGATAAAACGGCCCGGGAAACGCTCAGCCTTTATCGGGAAGCCATTGCAGAGTGCAAGGCTAAAAGACATGGTGGGTGATGGTCGTGCGCATCGGTGTCAATGCCTTACAGTTGACTGCCAGAAACTCGGGCGTGGGTCAGTATATCTACCAGATGCTCTCCTCGTTGCTGGCATCGGGCACGGATCAATTCCAGATCTACTCAAGCCATGGTGTGGCGCCTGCTGAGTGGTCATCGAGACGCAATGTGAATATCAAAGAAATTCCTTTCCGCAAGGAACAACTGACCTTGAGAAATCTGTACGAATTGTTGTTTTTCGGGGCAGCTTTTGGCCGGGATAAGCTATCGCTTTTCTGGTCGCCTGACACCAAGCTTCCCCTATTCCTGCCTTCCAATATTCCCTATGTCGTTACGGTGCACGATCTGGCCATCTTCAGAGAGCCGGAAACCTACAAGTTATCAAGGGTGGTTTATTGGCGCCAGCTTTTCAAACATGCAGTTCAGAGTTCGGCTGGTATCGTGGCGATATCTCAGACGACCAAGAATGATCTGATGGAATTGATGAGGATACCTCCTGAAAAAATAAGGGTGATCTATAATGGTGTCAACCCCCGTTTTCGACCGCTAGACGACCGGGATTATCTGGCGCGAGTTGCCGGAAAGTATGGTCTGCCCAAGCAATTTCTGCTGTTTGTAGGGTTATTCTCTCCAAGGAAAAATATCGCTGGAATTTTGCAAGCTTATGCTATTTTAAAAAAAAAGCATCAGGTTTCGCACCATCTGGTTATGGTTGGGGAGAGGGGCTGGTTGTACCGGGCCGATCTTGAGCTGGTACAACGCCTGGGTTTGGAGAGCGATGTGGTTTTCCCCGGATTTGTAGAAGATGAGGATCTGCCGGCAGTTTATAATCTTGCCGATGTTTTTATTTTTCCATCACTATACGAGGGTTTCGGATTGCCGGTGCTGGAGGCTATGGCTTGTGGCACGCCAGTGGTAACGTCTGATCTTTCAGCACTTCCTGAAGTGGTAGGAGATGCAGGCGTTCTTATCGATCCCCGCGACCCCGAGGAGATAGCTTCGGGGGTGTATCGTTTGTTGTCGAATTCCAAGCTGGCATCGGGCCTAGCCAGGGCAGGCCTGGAACGGTCAAGTCATTTTACCTGGACAAATGCCGCCAGGGAACTCATCGCAGTATTTCAGGAATTAACTTAATTTGCTGGTGGTCGGGATGAATAAGGTAATGCAATTGCAGAAAAGTAAATATCTGCGAGCAGCAGTTGGTCTGGCGCTGACCGTGGTCTTTCTCGTCATTGCCCTCCATGGCATCCAGTTCAGCCAGTTGGCGACGGCTTTCAGGGAGATCAACCTGGCCTTCCTCGGGTTGTGCATCGCGCTTTTTGCGGTCAGCGTTTTCGGCCGCGCCCTGATGTGGCGGGTCACCACCAGGCCCTTCGGCAGGGTGGGTCTGTCCACTCTTTTCGGCGGGGTCGTGGTCGGTTACCTGGCTAACAACCTCCTCCCCCTGCGGGCGGGAGAATTGGTGCGAGCCTACTACCTGACAGCGCGCACCGGGATTGCCGGGACGGTAAGTTTTTCTACAGTCTGTATCGAGCGCATGACTGATGTCTTTTCCCTGGCGCTCCTGCTCCTGATAGGGATTGCCTGGGGAGTGCCCGGGATCTCTCCGCAAAGCGCCAAGAAGGCCTTGGTGGTACTGGCGCTGCTGGTGGTGGCCTGTGTTCTCTTCATTGGCTGGGTAGTGAGATTGAGGCGGACAGGAAGAAGGTTCCCCGGGCTTGCCGGCCGCCTGTTTAATATCTTCGATTCCTTTTTGGAGCCCATCAAACGATTGCGGGACTATAGGCTGGTTGCTTTGCTGATTGCCATCAGCCTGGCCGTCTGGTTCAGCAATTATCTCAGTATGGCCGCTCTGGTCAGAGGAGAATTGGCGCACTTTTGGACCCCGGCGCTGCTTCTGATGCTGTTTATCAATATCGGTGTCCTCATCCCATCGTCTCCTGGCGCTTTCGGGATCATGCAGATTGCCTTCTGGATGGCTCTGGCGCCCTTCGGGGTGTCCCGGGCGAGTGCCCTGGCGCTTTCATTTGCCTACCAGGGAGGCGTTTACCTTTTTACTCTGGCGGTGGGGATTCCCTATTTTGTGGCGGCTCATCTCAGATTGCATGATGCTGCTAAAATGAGGCTCTCGGGTGGAGTTGAACCAGGGGAAGCGAGCGATCAATAGGAGCGGAATTGTGATCTTGTACGGTAGGATGTTGCTGGAATAGATTAAATTGTTCTTGAACAATGACTTCATACGGTTTTTCACGCGTTATACTAAAAGTATATTATGGCAGGATTTTTAAATGAACATTGCTTTTGATGCCAGGCCAAGGCAATGCTAAAAATAGAACTCTATCGTGGTTTTACAGGCGCCTACGGGTTGCTGCAGAAGATGGGGAAAGTGTAGGAGATGGTTGTTTGGGGCGGGTGCTGTTTGTAGCCACGGTGGCCACCCACATCAGGGCGTTCCACCTTCCGTTCATCAAAATGCTGCAGGAGCAAGGGTACCAGGTAGAGGTGGCCTGTGCCTTGGACGTGCCGTTGGAAAGCCCGCTGCCTGGAGTGGAGATGCCGGTGTGGGAGATCCCCTTTGCCAGGTCGCCCTATCACCCGGGGAATATCGCCGCCTACTTCAGGATCAGGCGGCTACTGCTGCAGCGTCATTACGATCTCGTACACGTCAATACTCCTGCTGCTGCCTTTTTGACCAGGCTGGCGGCGCGAAATATGCAAATACCCGTGCTGTACATGGCGCACGGGTTTCACTTTTATGGGGGAGCGCCGCTGCTCTATGGCTTTCTGTATTATAGCATGGAGCGGCTGGCCAGCCGCTGGACNNGGAACGGCTGGCCAGCCGCTGGACGGCCGGGCTGATCGTGCTCAACCGGGAGGACCTGCTGGCCGCCAAGGGGTTCGGCCTGATCGAGGGAGAGAACCTGTTCCTGGTGCACGGGGTGGGCGTTGACCTGGATGAGTATTCCCGTAAAAAGCCTGGCCGGTTGGCTGGTATAAGACTAGAATTGGGGTTGCCGGAAGGTGCCCCGGTGGTTTCCTGCATCGCTGAATTGATACCCAGGAAGAATCACCGGCAGCTTTTCGAGGCGTGGGTCGACGTGCGCCGTAAATTCCCCCGGGCGGTGCTGCTGGTGGTGGGAACCGGGGAATTGGAGCAGCGGTTGCGCCGGGCGGCTGAGGGCCGGCAGTTTGGTGGGAGCATCCGGATGCTGGGCTACCGCAACGATGTTCCGGAACTGCTGGCGCTGTCTGATCTTGTGGTTCTGGCCTCGTGGCATGAGGGCCTGCCGCGGGTGGTCATGGAGGCGATGGCTGCAGCAAAGCCGGTGGTGGCGACGGCTGTGCGGGGCAGCCGCGACCTGGTGCGAAACGGGAAAAGCGGCCTGCTGGTACCGTTGGAAAGGCCGGACCTGCTGGCAGAGGCGCTGCTGCGCCTGCTGGGCGACCGGACATTGGCCTGTGAGATGGGAGCGGCAGGCAGAGAGTTGATGCGGGAGTATTCATTGGAGCGGGTACTCCGGGAGATGGACGTCATCTATCACCGGTATCTGTGATAACTTGCTTTCATGATTGAGCCTGTCGTCGCTAAATTACGGCGGCATCTTTGCGTGCTTGAAACCGGACTTGGCCCTGACCCGCGCTTGGAGCAAGAAACTCCTGAAAGATGACCCGATCGCGCTCGGTATTAACAAAATCATGATGCCTCGCGTAGTCTAGAACTTTTTCAAAGAACCTGACAACGGGGCGATTCTCGGTCAGTTGGGGTTGAACTTCGGTTTAAAACCCGAATAGACAGGAAAATTCAAAGTATTCGTCGAAGTAATAATATATTAATGCAGATCTTTCCGGTGCGGGCTGGATAGTGGATATTTCCGGCGCCGCAGATACGCCGGTCTAAGGAGGCCGCCATGCGCAAGTCATGGCTGCTGTGGGTTTTCTTATTCATAATCGACGCCGGTCTGGTCAACCTCGGCTACCTGCTGGCTTTCCTGCTGCGGTTCGGTTGGGCGATACCTCCCAACAATTTTGGCCCGTTCGTCGACCTGATCCCCTACATCAGCCTCTGCGTGCTGGTGTTCTTCTGGTTCTTCGAGCTCTACTCCCACACCTGGAAGCGGCGCCTGGAGACCCTGTACAGCGTGGTCATCACGGTGCTGTTCACCAATATCTCCGCCATGGCCATCACCTTCATGCTGCGCGAGTTCGCTTTTCCCCGGTTGACCTTCGTCGTGGCCGCCGTTTTGCAGATCTGCCTGCTCGGGGTCTGGAGGCTGCTCTGGCAGACGATCCTCGACCGCAGCGAGGGGGAGAAGACGGTGGTCGTCATTGGCGGCAACAGCCACGACATCGCTCACAAGTTCGGTTCCCTGATCGGCAGGCGCTACCAGGTGCTCGGGCTCTTCAACTCCGCAGAGGAGGCGGAAGGCAACGACGCCTTCACCAGGGCGCAGGTGGTTTGCATCAACTCCTCCATCTCCAGGGAGGCCAGGGAGGATGTCATCTCCAGGTGCCTGGAGGAGGACAAGGAGGTGCTGCTCGTTCCGGAGCTGTATGATATCCTGCTCCATAACGCCAGCCTCAACCGGGTGGACGACCTGGCCGTTTTTCACATCGAGAGCCTGGCGCTGACGCCGGGGCAGCAGCAGGCGAAGCGCCTGTTCGACTTGGTATTCTCCCTGGTAGGCCTGGTGTTGTTCCTGCCGTTCATGCTGGTGATCAGCGCCGCGGTGGAGTTCTCGACCCCCGGCCACATCTTCTACCGCCAGAAGCGGGTTGGTCTGAACAGCAGGACCTTCTCTCCGGTCAAGTTCCGCACCATGTTAGACGATGCGGAGAAGGACCTGGGGCCGGTGCTGGCCATTGCCGACGATCCCCGGATCACCCCGGTCGGGCGGCTGCTCAGGCCGCTGCGGCTCGATGAGTTGCCGCAGATGATCAACGTCCTGAAGGGAGAGATGAGCTTCGTGGGGCCGCGCCCGGAGAGGCCATTTTTCGTGGAGCAGTTCTGCAGGGACATTCCAGAGTACCACTACCGTCTCAAAGTGAAGCCGGGGATCACCGGCCTCGCCCAGGTGCAAGGGAAATACGACACCGATGCCGCCGACAAACTGCGCTACGACCTCTACTATATCCGCAACTACTCCCTGCTGCTCGACCTGCAGATCATCTTCCAAACGCTGCGGGTGGTGCTGATCCCGGAGGCGGCCATGGGAGTTCCGGCAAACCGGCGTCGGGAATGCGGCGCACAGGAGACCGCCCGGAAGGAACCAGGTGGCTCGGAGCCTGCCAAAGAACTCCAACAATAAGAGGCTACGATGAAAAAGGAGCAATTATTCAAAGCGGCAGGAATTATCGCAGCCGCTTCAATTTTAAGCAAGATCCTGGGGTTTTTCCGGGAAACATCCATGGCAGCCGTCTTCGGCGCCTCCCATACCACCGATGCCTACCTGGTGGCTATGATCATTCCCGGGATGCTTTTCGCCACTGTCGGTACGGCTTTGACGACAACGCTGATTCCTGTCTATACCCGGCGTGTTTATGAAGAAGGGGAGCAGGCGGGCTGGCAGTTTATCAACTCGCTGCTCAACCTCGCTCTCGTTGCCTGCCTTGCAATAACCGGCCTCGCCTTGCTGGCCGCTCCTGTAGTAGTGCGAATCGTGGCGCCGGGATTTCAGGGCGCCACCTATACCTTAACTGTCTTACTGACCCGGGTGCTGCTTCCCACCATGGTGCTTCAGGCCGCCATAGCTGTTATTACAGGTTTGCTGCAGGCAAATCAGAGATTCACGCTCCCGGCGTTGACCGGCATTCCTTACAACATCTTGCTCATTACGGCAATCCTGTGGGGCGGAAGACATTTTGGGATTTTGCCTGTAGCTATAGGAATGGAATTGGCGACACTGAGTCAAGTTGTGATCATGATGCCCGGACTGAGGGATATTCATTTTGATTACCGGTGGCTGTTAAATCTGCGGGATACAGGAATGATCATGGTCGGAAAAATGATCATTCCTGTCATCCTGGCAACCGGGGCGAGCCAACTGGGCCTGGTGGTGGATCGGATGCTCGCTTCCGGTCTTCCGGAGGGCAGCATTGCCGCCCTGAACTTCGGATTCCTGCTGTCGCAGTTCCCCCTGGGGATCTTTGCTGCGGCGGTGAGCACTGTAATCTACCCGACTTTTTCGGTATACGCTGCCAAAAAGGATCTGGCAGGGCTCCGGCGCGCTCTTGTAGCCGGAGTCCGGGTCACCCTTTTCATCGTCTTGCCGATGTCGGTCGCTTTTGTCGTATTGAGACAACCGATGGTCAGAGTTCTTTTTCAGCGGGGCGCCTTCGATGCCCGCGCCACCAGTCTGACTGCCTATGCCCTGCTATTTTTCAGCCTGGGGCTTGTGCCGATGGCTTTGGGCGCTCTGATCAGCCGGGTCTATTTCAGCCTGCAGGATACCATGACCCCGATGCTGCTCGGCATCGGCGCCGTTGCCGTGAACATCGTTCTCAATTTCTTGCTGATCAGGCCGCTGGCGCACGGAGGGCTTGCCCTGTCAACCTCCCTGGCATCCCTATTTGCCATGGTTCTCCTCTTTGTGGTTTTGAGGCGGCGCATGGGAGAATTGGGGGGGAAAGAGATGCTGGACGGTTTCTGGCGGATCTGTGTGGCCAGCGGGGTGATGGGCCTGGTTGTGACAATCGCCTGGGGGCAATTGGCACACCTCGGTCAGGGGAGGGGCTTCATCTGGAATGCGGGTTGCCTGGCAGTCACGATCCTGATTGGAACCGTGATTTACGGGATTGCCTCATTTCTATTGAGACTGCCGGAACTGGGTTTCTTCATCGATTTCGGGCGGCGTACTGCGAGGCGATTGTTGGCGGGCTCTGCGAGCTGACAGCGCGCAGCGGGATTGCCCGGACGGAAGATCTTCGGCGACGATCAGCAGGTCGATGTCTGAATCCGGACGCGGGGTGCAAATTACCAGCAAGCATCCACCAGGTCGGGCTTGAACAGGTTGGAAATTGCCTCGATCCTGGCGGTGGACATGAAATCTTTGAAGGCCCTGGTCTCCGCCTCTGCCTTGACCATCCTCCCGTAGTCCTCTGTGGTCGAATCGATCCGCCGGCCATTCAGGAGTGAGAACTGGATCTGGCTGCCGGACGACTCCCATTCCAGGTAACCTGATTCCCTGAGCACTCTCAAGCCGAGGATCACGGTGATCTCCAGTTCACCGGCGCTCGAGGCCAGGTGCTCGAGGGTGGTGCGGTTGCCGTGGCCTGCCACCTGCTTGAGGAGGGACATCAGCCTCCTGATCAGGGGCGCAGTTGCTGAGGCGGCGCCTGACGGATAGGCGAGCGCCAGCTTGCGGCATCTGGCAACGGCCAGCATCTCCCGGAGCAGCGACAGGTGGGCCGGGGCACTCGTGAGCGCCAGCGTATCGCAGACCCTGATGGAGTACCTGTTGGCGCGGCCGGCAGCCGGCGGAGCGCCTTCCCCGAACAGGCAGGTATCACCTTCGGGCAGTACCGGCAATTGGCTGCCGGGCGCAAATCTCACGTCCACGATCTCGAGCTGCCGCTCGCCAAGCACCGGCTCCGGCTCTTCCCGGCCCTGCGCTGCCGCCATCCGCTCGATCACCAGTTGGATACTGGTCGTGCCGTTGTAATCATTGCGGTTCAGGGTATAGATCACGTCAACCGGCAGACCGGCATCGGGCGCCTCACTGCTCCACCACCGGAGGGCGGTCCGGGAAGCGCCGTCCTTGCTCAGGACCAGGCGCTGGTGCCGTCCGCCGCCGATGCTTCTGCAGGCCTCGATCCTGGCCGCAGTGGTGAGGAACCGGGGGGACGGGTTGCCCTCCCCGAAGGGCGCGAGCAGGCGCAGCTTCGTGAAGCTGTCGAGGTCTACCGATGTGAAAGCGACCTCGGCGTCCACACACGCACAGTCTGTTGTTGCCGCAGCCGTTGTATTCAGGACGCGATCGAGCTCTGCCTTCAGGGCCTGGCAGAAGGGGGCGAGGTCTTCCCTTCGCAGGGAGAATCCGGCGGCGCCGGCATGTCCGCCGAACCTGGTCAGGCGCCCGGCGACCCGGGACAGGCAGTCGTACATGTCGACCCCCTCGATCGAGCGGGCGGACCCGACCACGGTCTCTCCGTCTTCCCTGAGGGTCATCAGCACAGCCGGCGCCTGGAAGGATTCCACCAGCCGACCGGCGGCGATCCCGATGATTCCCTGGTGCCAGGTTTCATTGAACAGGACCAGGGAACCGCGCCCGCCGGGCGCNNCCGACCCGCTAAAGCGGGTTCCCCGGGGCGCGCCTGCTCGGTATCCTCGAGACTGTCAAGAACAGACTCCACGAGTTGCCGCCGCCGTTTGTTGTCTTCATCCACCCCTTGCGCCAACAACTCTGCCTCCTGGAGGTCGTCGCAGAGCAGCAGGTTCACGCTGATATCGGGTGCGCTCACCCGGCCCGGCGCATTGAGGCGGGGGGCGATCTGGAAGCCGATGCCCTCCTCGTCCAACTCGGTGATACCACATAGCTTCATCAGGGCGGCGATCCCGGCGAGGGGCTCAGTTGTATTGATCGCTGCCAGACCCCTCTGCAGCAGGTAGCGGTTCTCTCCCAGGAGGGGGACGACATCCGCCACCAGGCCGAGGGCGACCAACTGCAGGAGGCGGTCGTCCAGGTGGTGTGCCAGGCGCCTGCAGAGGGAGACGGCCAGGAAGTAGGCCACTCCCACACCGGGGAGTGACCGGCAGGGGTGGCCGGGATCCAGCATCTTGGGGTTCACCACCGCGCAGCCTGTGACCCGGTCCTCCGGGATGTCATGGTGATCGGTGACGATCACCTTCATCCCCAGGTCCTGCGCCAGCCCGACCTCGGCGCGGCTGCCGATGCCGCAGTCGCAGGTCAGCAGCAGGCGGCAGCCGTGGCCCGCCAGATCCCTGATGACGTCGCCGTTCAGGCCGTACCCCTCGGTGAACCGGTTCGGGGCATGGTAGACGACATCTGCTCCCAGCGACCTGAGGAGGCGCACCAGCAGGGCAGTGGCCGAGACCCCGTCCACGTCATAGTCCCCATAAACGCACACCCGGTCACCGGAGGCCAGGGAGTCCGCCAGCGCCGCGACGGCCTCATTCAGGCCCGGCAGCGCCGAGGGGTCGGCAGGGGTATAGCAGTCCGGGTATAGGAACGCCTTGGCGGCCTCCAGTGTCCGGTAGCCCCGGTTCCAGAGGATCCGGGCGACCAGCGGGTCGTTGACCAGTTCCAGGATGTCCCGGGTGATCTCTTCCTTCTCTGATCCGAACATGGCAGGTCCTCCACTATTGTCAAAGTGACTGTTTTGATGCCATAAACTAAAGCGAATTTGTCGCCAAGAGCCATCTCCAGTGTCACATAATAATCATTTCTTGAAAAAGGGCACAGATCCTTTTTTGTCATCCAGGAGAGATACCTTGACCTGGCTGCGTATACGCTGTATGATAATAGTATCTAAAGTATACAGGGGGTTAGTTAGCATTATGAAAATTCTCTCCGTACGTATACCAGACGAGTTAAAGGTCCTGATTGACGCCAGGGCTAAGGGCCAGCACCGTCAGCCAGCGGACCAGGTGCGGCGGTACCTGGAGGTGGCCATTATCGCCGAGGACAATCCGGACCTGCCATTCTCGTTCATTGAGGGCATCCTGGAAGCACAGGCAGAGCTGGATGCGGGATTGTCCGAACCGTATGAGTTCGGGGATGGCGCCGGCCAGTGAGGATCGAGGCGGCTCCACGGTTCAACCGGATGGCGAAGAAACTCGAACCGATCGTGAAGCAGGCTCTTGACCGCGAGGTCAGGCGACTGGTCGAGGACCCTTATAAGGGGGACTACAAGAAGGGCGTCCTGCGTAATGTTCTGGTCGAGAAGTTCGAGGCGGCCAACAAGCAGTGGCTTCTTGCCTACCGAGTGCTGGAGAAGGATGGTGTCATTCAACTGCTCCATTTTGCCCAGCATGAAAACTTCTATCGAGATCTGGCCAGGTATTTGAAGAAAGGGGCTAACTAAACATCAGCTTCATCTATTCGATATCATCCCAGGTCAGCGAGAGGTCGTCGTAGTCGTCTTCTTCAGGATCGGCTGACGATGCCCCGCGGCAGATGGGGGAGTACTCGCAGGCCTGGCAGGTCCTCTCGTCGGTAGTCGCCAGGAAGCTGTCAGGATCCTTGCCGTCGATCTCGGCGATCGCCTCCCGCAGCCACTCCTCGTCCTGCCGGAAGCGCCTCTCGTCGTACTGCAGGGTGACGGCGCCTTCCGGGTAGCGGGGGTTCCAGTAGATCATCTCCACGTCGGCGGGGGTGATCGGACGGCCCCAGTAGGCATCTCCCGCCCTGACCATCAGGTACCGGTAGACGATGGTCTGCAGGGTGTTCTCGCAGGTCTTGCCAGACAATCTGCGCCGGTCGGTCTTCCAGTCGTAGATGACGACTCTGCCGGGCTCCAGCGCCACCAGGTCATACTTGGCCACCAGCCGCACGGGGCCGTCCTTCAGCCTGAGTTCCTGTTCGGGCAGGAAGACCAGGCCCGGGGCGAGGGGGCGGAAGCGGTACAGCGCCTCCAGCCATGACCCGAGGTCTCCGCCGTAGCTCTCTTGCTGACCGCTGGCGAAGTACCGGTTGGAGACGAGATGGAAATCCATGCCCAGCTCCACCTGTTCGCTGATCGGTCGCGGCCAGTAGAGGCCGTCCAGGTACCGCCTGCGGAACCTGAGCTGGCAGGACTGGTAGATGGACAGGGCCAACTGGCTGTAATAAAAACTACTATCCAACATGCTGGTACTCCTCTAGCTACTATTGAGTTGCTAATTCAGGTCAGGTATTTAGCAGTCGGTATTCAGTAGTCAGGAGTCAGAATTCCTGAGTACCTGCCTCTTCGATGTAGCGTTGCAGCTCCTGGAACACCTTGCTCGGGGGCAGCCTTCGGTTCCGGTAGTCGAAGCTGTGCGACCCGATCCACAGGTGCCGGCGCGCCCTGGTCAGGGAGACGTAGAGCAGGCGCAGTTCCTCGGAGATCTGGTTGATGTCGGCCCACTGCCTGATCTTGCTCCGGCCCGGATACTCCTCGCCCGCCAGGTACAGCAACTGGGCGCGGGCCATGGCCGGCGGGTTCCGGTACTCCTCTTTCAGGTACCAGGCCTCGCTCCGGTTGAACTGTCCGGGGTGTTCGAACAACAGGTCCGGCGCTAGGCCGATCACGATCACCGTATCCCACTCCAGGCCCTTGGCCTTGTGCTGGGTGGCGAGGGAGATCACCCCCGGCCGGGGTTCGTACCCCTTGAAGTCCCTGAGGACGCCGGCCATGTAGCGCAGGTTCGCCCTGACAGTGGCCCCCAGTTCCCCGACCACCTCGAAGAGGCCGTATCCCGGGTGCTGCCTGAGCAGCAGGTTGACTTGGGCACAGAGATTGTTGGCCAGGTCGCGCTCGCCCCCTTCCAACCCGAGTTCGGAGGCCAGGTACAGGACGAGTTCGTCGGGCCGGAGGTGGGACATCTCCAGCCAGCTCCTGATCTGTTGCAGCGCCTTCTGCAGTCGGGGAAGCAGGCTGGCCGGCACCGCCTCGGCCAAGGCCGGCCAGTCCAGTTCGCCACCGGCGGGATAGAGCAGGTCCTCCGGACTTAGCGCTGCGGCGAACTGGCGGAACTGGCCGTCGGCTTCATCCCCGATCCCCGGAACGAGGGCGTCCAGCATGGCTTGCAGGCGGTCGCCGTCGAAGGGTTCGGCGAGGAAACGCAGCACGGTCCAGATTACGGCCACCCGGTGAAAATCCTCGAGGTCAGCGGGGCGCCCGCCTACGAAATCGAACTCGATATCCCGCTCCTGTTTGAGACGGTCGGCGATCCTGCTGAGAGAGGCGTTCTGCCTGGCCAGGATGGCGATGGTCGCCTCCCTGTCGCGGCGGGCGAGGTCGGTGGCCAGTTGGGCGGCCGTTTGCTCCTCTTTCCTGTCGTTACCGTCGCTGAGGAAGGTGTGGATGCCGAACCCTTCCACCACAGGGTTGGGGTGGGGATCGCCGGGGTCGACACCCCTGATCTGGTGGTCCTCGAGGGCGTTCCGGCAGGGCCTGTAGACGTAGGACTCCCGGACCCAGTCCACCAGGTGGTTGGCGAGGCCCATGATCTCCCTGGTGCTGCGGCCGGCCACCTCGATCGGCTGCCGGGGGTGCTCGAGGCAGAATCTCCTGAACAGCTCGGGGTCGGTGCCGCTGAAGCGCATGATCCCCTGGTTGGTGTCGCCCACCCTGACCAGGTTGCCGTGTCCGGCGCTGAGCAGGTCGAGGATCTTCTCCTGCAGGGGGTTGGAATCCTGGGCCTCGTCCTCGAAGACGTGGGTCCAGCGCTCCTGCAGGCGCTGACGCACTCCCTCGTCATCCTGCAACAGGCGCCAGGCGTACAAGATGAGGTCGTCGAAATCGACGGCCGCCTCGCGCCGCTTGCGCCTCTCGTAACTGTCCATGACCTCGAAGGCCCAGCGCAGGAAGCCGTCCGGCGCTCCTTCGAGCCGCGCCCTGATCTCGCCCTGCTCACCGGGGGTGAACCCCCTGAGCTTGATCAGCTTGATGATCTCCGGAATGATGCCGGTCAGGCGATCTCTCCATTTGGTTTCGTAGTATTCGTTCAAGTGCCCGCTGTCGAGGAAGATCTTCCAGCGGTGACGGTTGTTGCCCAGCCACCGCTCGACGATCCCCCTGAGCATCTCCGACCGCTGCTGCTCGTCCAGGATCTCGAAGGCCTCGTTGATCATCAGGTACTCCGGCCTCTCCTTGAGGATCATGGCCGCCAGGGAGTGCAGCGTCTTGACCTGGTACCCCCTGGGCGGCAGGCCGCGCTCGGCCAGGAACCGGGAGATCTTCCGCTTGAAGTTGGAGACGGCGGAGTTCATGACGGTGAGGATGAGGATCCTCGTTCCCGGCTCGCCGGCCAGCAGCTTGGCGGCGAGGTAGGCCAGACAGGTGGTCTTTCCCGCTCCGGGAACGGCGGGTACCGCCAGACGCCCGCCCTCGTATGCGGCTACCCGGTCCTGGCCGGGCCTGAGGATCATCTGGCCGCCACCACGCTTTCGAGGATGATCTCCGGCAGAGATCCCTGCTGTTCGTAGCCTAGGCCGTTGTAGTCGCTCTGGACGATGGTCACTTTGCCGCGGCAGCGGTACAGCAGCCCCCTCACCCGGAGGGCGGCGCCCAGCCGGATGATCGCCTGCTCCGCCTCGTCGTTCCAGACGCCGTCCCAGTCCTGTCGCATGACCTCGGGATTGCTGAGCTCCCGGTAGTCCTTCATGAACCAGGAGGCGTCGGAGCAGTCGACCCAGAACTGGTGGTCGAACGACAGCCCCGACCGGAACAGGCCGAGGGGGGTGGTGAGGATCACCGCTCCCGGCTCCGGTTCCTGGTTGTGAAAGACCTCGGCGGCCACGGTGCCCTGAGTGATCAGTTGCAGGAAGCCGAACACCAGGGAACGCTCCTGCAGTTTTGGCATGTTCCGGTGCGCCCTGGCAAACTTGATGGCGGTGTCGATGACCTGCCTGGAGGTGACGATGTCCTCCGGCCCGGTCACGAAAGGCGCCAGAGCCTCGCTGAAGATCCGCTGAAACAGGTTTTCGGTTTCGTCTACCTGCTGCAGCCTGGCCACCAACTCCTTGAACCGGTCGTACCGGTCGCCGGCGCTGAAACCCAGCCGCCTCCGGAGGCCTGACGCATCGAGGTCCGGCAGGCTGGGAGCGCCGTCCCGGAAGCAGTGGCTGGCCAGCAGGGCGCTCCTGACCGGGTCCAGGCCGAGTACCGTTCGGAAACAGTGCGCCAGGGACGAGATGTTGCTCGGCCAGCCGGCGCCGGGCCTGGCCAGCGAGGCGATATTCACCATCAATTGGGTATAGGGCTCGTCCGAGAGCAGCCGGCGCCGGGTCAGGTTCTGCAGCCTGTGCCCGGCAGCGCCCAATTGCCGGGTGAGGGTATATTCCAGCACCCGGTCGATCGCCGGGGCGATGACGGCGATCCTGCCGGGCGGCAGGCCCTGTTCGAGCAGGTCGATGATCCTCTTGCCGAGGTCGGAGATCATCTCGGCGCGAAAATCGGGGCTGATCACCCGGTCCTCGATGACGCCGGTAGAAGCGCCGGCAGGCGCCGTCCTGCCTATGCCGCACCGGATGTTATCATACAGCGCCGCGGCGAGGCGCCCCGCCGGTTCGCTGCAGCCGTACAGGGTGTCGAGCCGTTCCACCGCGCACA
>PLQY01000069.1:19596-22093 GCA_003160265.1 Peptococcaceae bacterium
GAGCCAAGCAGGGCGGCGATCAGGTCAAGCTGGGCGGGGACCGCCTCCTCCAGGTTGTCGACAAGCAGGTAGCGGTATGTGTTCTGGAGGGCCGACCGGTATCCGTGGTCCGGGAGGAGGTACCGGCAATAGGCAGCCACCGACAGGGAGTAGTCCAGGCACCGGGTTTGCAGGCACTGCTGCCTGAAGGAGTTCGCCACCTCCAGAGCATCCCGGATGGCGGACATCTTTCTGGAGTCGCCGCCTGCAGCGGCGAGCAGCCTGCCGGTAGCATCGTCCATGTCCAGGCCGTGGATGGCGGCCTGGTTCAGGTTGTTCAGGACCTGCAGGGCGATCCGGGATGAGGTGGCCACTAAGTCGGTGAAGCGTCCCGCATCCCTTGCCTCGTCGACCAGCACGGTCATCAGGTAGTGGGCGGATTCGGCGTTGAGGAACACCGGCTGGATGACCGCCTCTCCATCCCCAAGGCGCGGCAATACAAGGCGCCAGAACCGCAGCAGTTCTCTCTGCACGAAGCCCCAGAAGGTGAGTACCTGGATGGGGCCGGTCACGGGCAGATCGAGCGCCTTACGCCATTTTCGGCCCTGGGGCAGGTTCATGACCAGGACGAGGATGTGATCCGTCCTGGCGCCGCCCTCCACCAGCTTGCGGTATTCATCGATGAGCCTCGTCGTCTTCCCGCTCTGGGGGAGGCCCACATAGACCTTGTTCACAGGCTGACCGCCCTTCTGCTCTCTGATCATAAAGATTCTGGAAACAGGGCGCAGATCCTTTTTGCGGGGTTGGATTAAGGAAGGTATGTCAGTTAGCGTACCGGAAGGGTGTGCGTATAGGTATGAGCATCAACAATTTGGTTGTGTATGTTCGGAAAGGAAGAAGAACGTGGGGTTCCAGAACCACTGGGCCGGAGAGAACGGGGAGCTTGCCTTCACCTTCAACATCGGTACCGGTCAGGGCGCCTCGGTCAACGAGTTGTTCGTAGTTCTCAGGGTATTCCGTCTCCTCCGCATGGATCGTGTTCTTACTGGTTGTTCAACCCCAGGTAGTTCCAGACCATGGCGCAGGCCTCGGCACGGGTGGCATTTCCCAGCGGCCTGAAGCTGCCGTCCGGATAGCCCTTGAGCAGGCCGTACTTGACGGCCACCGCCACATATCCTCTTGCCCAGGAGGAGATGCTGGCGTCGTCCGTGAAGCCCGCCTTGATGCTCATGTTTGTACCGGCCTCGCCCTGCTTGCCTAAAGCGTTGACCAGGATGACCGCCAGGTCCTCCCTGGTGATCGGATCGTCCGGCTTGAAGGCACTGCTGCCATAACCCTTGACGATGCCGGCGTAAACCGCATTCTCTACCGAGGCGTAGAACCAGTCACTGGTGGAGACGTCGCTGAAGTCCGGCGTTGCCGGGTTGTAGGCCGGGAGTTTCAGGATCCTGTCGATAATGGAGACGAATTCCGCCCGGGTGATGGTGTTGCCGGGTTTGAAGGAACCGTCTGGGTAGCCGGTAATATAGCCCAGCGTGCTCAGGTTGCTGACGGCATTATAGACCCAGCCGGATACCGGGACGTCGGAGAACGTGACCGGCGTGGGCGGCGTGATTGGCGCGGCCGGCGCCTGCGAGGCTCCTGCAGTGGTAAAACTCATCATCGTTCCGTCAGCCGTGCTGTTTGCATTATTGGCGTAGGCTTGGAAATAGTAGGTCGTACCCGCTGTGAGGTTGGCCAGGGTGGCCGTGAAAGTGCCGGAGTGGTTGTCCGTGCCCACCTGCAGTGTGTTGGCCAGGTTGTCCTGAGTGCTGCCCCAGAGGAAGCCGTATTCGGTGACGTTCGAGCTGCCGCCGGAAGTGATGCTGCCGTTCAGAGTGGCAGAAGTGGCGGCTATAGATGAGGCGCTGCTGGCCTGCACGATCGGGGAAGTGACACCGCTGCCGCCACCGCCGCCACGGGGGGCGCTACCTCCTCCGCCTGAACTCACCGTCAGGGGGAGGGTGACGCTGGCGGTCTGTGCCGTTGGGGTGGTGCTATCGGTGACGGTGACGGTCACGTTGCCGCTGAAGGTTGCAGCCGGAGTACCGGTGATCTCACCGCCACTAAAGATGAGGCCGTTGGGCAGGCTGGTGGCGCTGTAACTGTAAGCGCCCGAGCCGCCACTGGGGGTGACGTAAGTCGTGATCGCCTGGCTNNCAAACCGGCGGGCAGGGTGAAGTAGGCGAGCGTGGTGTCCGTTACAGTGGCATAAACTGTTTGGGAGACGCCAAGGTTGATGGCCGGTTCCTGGGTGGCGGCATAGACCACCTGCACCACCACATCTTCATCTTGCGAGGCGTCATCGGTAAAATTCGAGTTGTCTCCGGTGATATTGATCTGGGTATTCGGGTAGCCCTCATCCAGGGCAGCGGGGCTGATGGTGGCGGTCTCCGAACCGATGAGGATAGATGCGGTCAGGGCGCCGTCGGTGGTGTCGGACACCTCGATGTTCCCCTCGCCGCCATACGGTTGTCCA
>PLQY01000008.1 GCA_003160265.1 Peptococcaceae bacterium
AGTTTGCCGAAGGCGGCCTGACGAATAGGTACTTAAAGGCTCAGGAAGAGCTGGCGCACCAGCCAGGGCCCACTCGCCTCGGCGAGGGTGTCCACCGTGGCCTCGGGATCCTCAATACCGAGCGAGGCGATGACGTGATGGTCTAGCGCGTCACGCAGCCCGGCGGGCTCGCGCGAGAGAAGGTCGACGATCCCATCGGAACTGTTCGCGTGCACGACCGTCGAAATGAAGCTGCCCTCGCGCACGCGCCACTGGGTCAACCCCACCGCCTTGCGTCCGTCCACGAAGACCTCTCCCGGGCCTCGTCCGGCGAAACAAACGACGCGGTACGCCGGGTCTCCCTCCAGCTTCTCTCTCAGGTGGCTGATATGCACGTCGACCACCCGGGTATCGCCATAGAAATCATAGCCCCACAGCTTCTGGAGGATATACTCCCGGCTCAAAACCAGACCGGCGCTGCGGCACAGCAGGAGCAGCAGCTCGAATTCCTTGGGAGTGAGGAACAACTGGGCGCCGTGCAGGTCCACCTCGTAACGCCCTGGGAAAACCACCAGATCGCCGAACTCCAGCCGCTCTTCCTGGCTGTGATCCCTCTCCCCGGAGCGGCGCAGGATCGCCCGCACCCGGGCCACCAGCTCCCTGGGGCTGAAGGGCTTGGTCAGGTAGTCGTCCGCCCCGATCTCCAGGCCAAGCACCTTGTCGATCTCCTCATCCTTGGCGGTGAGCATCAGAATCGGAGTAGTCGACCCCTCCCGCCGCAACAGGCGGCACAGAGAAAAACCGTCCATCTCCGGCAGCATCACGTCGAGAACGATCAGGTCGGGCTTGTCCCGCTGGATGACATCCCAGGCCTCGTTGCCATCCCGGGCAGCGATGGTCTGAAATCCTTCCTTGCTCAAATTAAAGGAGACGAGCTTGACGATCGACTCCTCATCGTCCACTACCAGTATCTTTGTACTCATCTGCCAGCCTCCACCGAACGTATTCGACAAACACGTCAGGCATCCTCTGCCATCATTATTAAGATATTGTTAAGATCGCCAGGCGGCGGCCGATGGCGGCCAGCTTCTGGCCCAGGTCCGCTTCCTTGTTCCGCTCCTTGTCGATCACTTCGGGGGGCGCCTTGCCCAGGAAGCTCTCGTTGGCCAGCTTGCCCAGCACCCGCTCCAGTTCCCTGGATACCGCGCCGGACTCCTTCTCCAGCCGGGCGATCTCTTTGTCCAGGTCCACCAGCCCGGCCAGAGGGATGTAGACCTCGACCCCGCTCCCCACGTAGCTCAAAGCCTGTTTCGGCTTAGGCTGCTCCGGGCCGGCAAACTCCAGGGGCTGGGCGGCGGCCAACTGTGCAACGTAGGATATGTGACGCTCCAGGAGCTGCCGGGTGGCGGCATCTGCGGCGACAGCCACGCACCTGGCAGGCTTGCCCGGCGGCAGGCCCAGTTCCCCGCGCAGGTTGCGGATACCCCGGATCACGTCCATCAGCAAAGCCATCTGGGCATCGCTGACCGGGTCGTCCAGATCCGGCCGGCGCTCGGGCCAGGGGGCGACCATGATGCTGCGGCCGTGCCCCGGGTGCTCGCTTGCGGGCACGGGCAGGCGCTGCCAGATCTCCTCGGTCAGGAAGGGCATGAATGGGTGCAGCAGCTCCAGGGTGTGCCGCAGCACGTACCACAATACGTGCTGGGCCGTACGCCGGCTGTCAGGCGTATCCTTGCCGTAAAGCCTGGGCTTGGCTAGCTCGATGTACCAGTCGCAGAGATCGTCCCAGATGAATTCGTACAGCACCCGGGCCGCCTCCCCCAGTTCGTAGGCCACCAGGTTGCGGTTGACCTCCCCGGCGGTCCAGTTGAAACGGCTCAGGATCCAGCGGTCGGCCAGGGTCAGGGCTGCCGGGTCAAACCCGGCACGGGGCCAGGGCTTCTCCTGAACGATCGGGTGCAGAGCAGGATCCTTCGCTGTCATGCTCGCCCCGCCTAGGTCATTGAGTGCTGGGAGCGTTGGCGCATAATCATCCTGCATGCTTTGAGCGCCGGGCTGGAAGTCCTCCAAGTTCATCAAGGCAAAGCGGGAGGCGTTCCAGACCTTGTTGGTGAAGTTCCGGGACCCCTCAACCCGCTCCTGCTGGAAGCGCATCTCGCTGCCCGGCGTATTACCGACCAACAGGGTGAAGCGCAAGGTATCGGCGCCGTAGCTGTCGATCACCTCCAGGGGGTCCTTGATGTTTCCCAGTGACTTGCTCATCTTGCGCCCGAGGTGGTCGAGCACCAGGCTGTTGATCAGCACATCCCTAAAGGGCACGTCATGCATGAATTCACAGGACATGAAGATCATCCGGGCGACCCAGAAAAAGATGATGTCCCGGGCAGTGACCAGTACTGAAGTGGGGAAGAAGTAATCTAATTCCGGGGTGTGGTCGGGCCAGCCCAGGGTGGAAAACGGCCAGAGGGCGGAACTGAACCAGGTATCCAGCACATCCGGGTCCTGCTCGATTTTCTTCGATCCGCAGTGCGCGCACGCCTGTGGCTCCTCGCGCTCCACCGNNAGAGCTGGCGGGAGATGCACCAATCTTTGATGTTCTCCAGCCAACCGAGATAGATCTTGGTGAAACGCTCGGGGAAAAACCGGATGCGCCCCTGGCGCACCGCCTCCAGGGCCGGTTCGGCCAGCAGCTTCATCCGCACGAACCACTGCTCGGAGACCAGCGGCTCGATGATGGTGTCGCAGCGGTAACAGTGACCAACAGAATGGGAGTAGTCCTCGATCTTGACGACCAGGCCGAGCCTCTGCAGCTCCGCCACCACGCCCTGCCGGGCCTCAAGCGCAGACAATCCGGCGTAACCGCCCGCCTCCGGGGTCATCACGCCGTCCTTGCCGATCACCGCGATCTCTTCCAAACGGTGGCGACGTCCCATCTCGAAGTCTGCCGGGTCGTGGGCGGGGGTCACCTTTACCGCCCCGGTGCCAAACTCCGGGTCCACGGCCTCGTCGGCAATCACCGGGAGGCGACGGTTCACGATCGGCAGCAGCACCTGTTTGCCTACCAGGTCGCGATAGCGCCCATCATCCGGGTGCACCGCTACCGCCGTGTCGCCCAGCATGGTCTCCGGGCGGGTGGTGGCTACAATGATATCTCTTGCCCCATCCAACCCGGGATAACGGATGTAGGTCAGAGTTCCCTGCTCCTCGGAATGTTCGACCTCAATATCGGAGATGGTGGTGCGACAGCGGGGGCACCAGTTGATGATATAGCTGCCCCGGTAGATCAGGCCCTTGGCATACAGGCGCCGGAACACCTCCCGAACTGCCTTTGAGCAGCCCTCGTCCATGGTGAAGCGCTCCCGCTGCCAGTCGCAGGACGCACCCAGGCGCTTGAGCTGCTTGATGATCGTCCCGCCGTACTGCTTCTTCCAGACCCACACTCGCTCCAGGAAGCGATCACGCCCGAGGTCATCCCTGGTCAGCCCCTCTTCGGCCAGTTGCCTCTCCACCCGGGCCTGGGTGGCAATCCCGGCGTGGTCGGTGCCCGGCACCCACAGGGTATTGTCCCCCCGCATCCGGTGCCAGCGCACCAGCACGTCCTGCATGGTGTTGTTCAGGGCGTGCCCCATGTGCAAAATACCGGTCACGTTGGGGGGCGGGATGACGATGCAAAAAGGTTCTCGCTCTCCGCCCGGTTTGGCGTGAAAGAAACCCTCGTCCAGCCAGTATTGATACCATCGTTCCTCCACACTGCGGGGGTCGTAGGTGGTGGCCATACCTGGGGTGTTCTCCTGCAGTGACTGATCTTGCCGGGGTTCATCTCGACCGGCGCTGCCCTGCTCTTCCGCCATTTCTGTCTCACCTCAAGACCTTTGTCATTCGTTAATGTATCATATACTTGTCCGAATTTATAAAGAAACAAGCATATGCACAACCAAGGCTTCTGCCTGAGCTTACAACGGCGCAAGCCAAGTCTTTATATAAAACTCCTTTCACCCCCGTGCGGGACAAAAGGAGCCTGTCAACCATCTTCCATTTTACGGTCCTGCCCTGATGTTTGTCAACTTTACGTCTCAATCGCCTTGATGAATCGCATCCAATACCTGGCAGACATTTCTCGCTTGACGCACATGGTCAAATTAACGTATTCTCAAAATATATATTCCGGACACCCACGCCGCGTAGAATATCTTCAGATTGGGGATGCCTAGATGCCCAACCGGCAGGCGGAACTCACTAACAGGCAGAGGAAAAAGAAAAAGAAAAAGCAGAAGACTCTCCGGACGGTCCTGTTCCTGATCGCATTGATCGCCCTGTGCCTGCTTCTGTTCGTCAGCATCAACCTTGTCTGGGCCGTCGCCACCTTACCCGCCTGGGACCCGAGCAAATTGACGGGCTCGCAATCGACCACCATCTATGATCACTATGACCAGGCAGCGTCCGAGGTCTTTGTCGATCAGAACAGGTTCTCGGTACCGCTTGCCGAACTGCCTCCCGATCTACCCCAGGCTTTTGTAGCGGCCGAAGACAATCGCTTCTATGAACACTCGGGTATAGACCCGGTGGGAATTGCCAGGGCCTTATGGGCCGACATACGGTCGGGCAGCGCCGAAGAGGGTGGCAGCACTATTACCCAGCAACTGGTCAAGAACGCCTTTCTCAACGATGACAAATCTCTCCGGCGCAAGATCCAGGAGGCGATCCTGGCCATGGAAGCGGAGCACCACTACACCAAACAAGAGATCCTCGAGTTTTACCTGAACCGGATCTTCTTCGGTAATGGCGCTTATGGCGTCCAGGCAGCGTCCCAGTTCTATTTCAGCAAGGACGCCAAGGACCTCGACCTAGCCGAGAGCGCCCTGCTGGCGGGTATCGTGCGCAGTCCCAACAACTACAACCCTATCGCCAGCCCGGATCTGGCCAAGAGCAGGCAGGGGACCGTGCTCGATCAGATGTTCAAGTACGGCGATGTCACCCAGCAGGAGGCTGCCCAGGCCTATAAGGAGAAGTTGCAATACAATGAGGGCGTCCAGGGCACCTACCAGTACCCGTACTATACCGACGAGGTGGTCACCGAGACCGAGAACATCCTGCAGCAGCAGGGGATGACGCTGGATGCCGCGCAGAACCTCATCTATAATGGTGGCCTGCAGATCTACACCGGCTTAAACGAGCCGGTGCAGAACAAGATGGAGTCGGTCTTCGCCAACAAGGCCAGTTTCCCACCGGATTACAACGGTCAGCAGGTGCAGGGGGCAATGGTGGTGATCGACCAGCACACCGGCCAGATCCAGGCCCTGGTGGGCGGGCGCCAGCACTCGGTGGCTCGTCCTTTTAACCGGGCCACCCAGGCCGAGCGCCAGCCCGGTTCCTCCATCAAGCCGATCGTGGTCTACAGTCCGGCCCTCGAGAAGGGCTATACCGAAGCGCTGGTGCAGGACGACGAGCCGGCCGTCTTCGGGCCCAAAACCTTTTACGACGACAACGACACGTACCTCGGTCCGATCACCATGCGCACCGCCCTCGAGGATTCGGTCAACACCTACGCCGTCAAACTGCTCGATCTGATCGGGGTCGATTACGGCTACGACTTTGGCGCCAAGTTTGGCATCACCAGTCTGGACCCCAACAATGACAAGAACCTGTCCCTGGCTCTGGGCGGGATCACCAATGGCATCTCCCCGCTGGAGATGGCGGCGGCCTACGCCGCCATCGCCAACCAGGGGGTCTATATCAAACCTTACTGCGTGCGCAAGATCCTGGACAGCAGCGGGGGACTTCTATACGAGGTCACGCCACAGCAGCAGGTGGCGATTTCGCAACAGACGGCCTACATCATGACCGACCTGTTGGAGAGCGTGGTAAAAGTGGGCACGGGCACCAACGCCCGACTCGATCGTCCGGTGGCGGGTAAAACCGGCACCACCTCTGGTAAGGCTGACGCCTGGTTTATCGGTTACACCCCGGAGTACACCGCTGCTGTCTGGACCGGGTTCGACCAAGAGGAGAACATGGAAAATTTACCCGACGTGTTCGGCGCCACCTACCCGGCTCTTGCCTGGAAAGCAGTCATGCAAACAGCTACTCAGGGTCTGCCGGTGACCGATTTCTCGATGCCCGCGGGCCTGATCAAGGTCGCCATCGATAATAAGACAGGCCTGTTGCCCAGTACCGGCACTCCCGCCGGCGCGGTGGAATATGACGTCTTCGTGCAGGGCACGGCGCCTACCCAATACTCGATGGTCCCCGCCACCGATAATAGCACCGGAGACACGAATGGCACCGGAGACACGAATGGCACCGGAAACTACTACACGAATGGCCCAACCACCGATAATGGCACAGGAAACTCCAC
>PLQY01000056.1 GCA_003160265.1 Peptococcaceae bacterium
CCCTATTCTTGATACATATATGAGAACCGGAGGGCTTCGTCGACAAGCATCTGGTTTCCAGACGACTACCGCCGGTGAATGTAGGAATGGCCGTCGAGCGGGATGTGCATCCTCAACGGATAACCGGTGCTGGTGGGAGAACCGTACGTATAGAGACTGTAATAGCTGTTGGGAGCGAGGGTGGCATTGGGAACAGTCAGACAGGGACTGGTGGTGGTGCCGCTCGGATACAGATAGAGTGTACGGGTGCCGGGATAGACATAGGAATAGCTGGTGGTTGTGCCATACCCGCAGCCACTCCAGAGCAGGCTGTCGTCATCGTAGCAATCGACGTCCGGCAAGCCGTATGACAGGTTCACCATCCTCACCATGGGATTCAGCGCTGCTGAAAGATCACAGTAATCTGCCACCGGCAACATCGTCATTTGGGGATACAAGCCGGCCAGGCCGTAAGTGTAAATACTGCCCATGGGAATGCTCAGGGATGTGGAATAAATCGGATTGCCATACATGCCCGAATAATAGACCGACGCCGCATAATTTCCCGGCTCAATCTCCTGGTAGTCGGTGAAATTCCCATGCCCCAGATTATACGCCATCATGTTGCCGTTCATAGATATGTCGACCGGCGGCCCCCCGGTAGATCCGTGGAAAAAACGAACGTGAGCCATATTTTTTCAACCCCCCTTGATTCGTTCACATTACCGTTTCTGATTTAAACGCCTATTATTAGTGTATGAATATTAAACCGACCTTGCTATAGAAGATGCCGGAAGCGAGGAGAGGGGGTCTTAGTGCCAGGCTTCGCTCACCACTAAGGTGGCGCTGTGCCACAATCAAGGTGGGCGGGATCAGTCACGGTCGCAACAGGATAAATTATGGTGGCATGCAGGACTTTATTTTATTTGTGGCGAAGTTTTGAAGGTTGGTAAAATAATCTCGCCTGGCGCTAGGTCTGTTCAACGAGTTCTTGGCTTCAGTGGAGGGTTGCTTTATCCACTGAAGCTTAGAAATTGTTAATCCAGGGACGTAGCCGCTCTTATCCCGCCGCTTCAGATGTACTCCGCATTCTTTCCTCCGCATCCGGGTTACGCCCGGCCTGAAAAATGCGGAGTACAAGGCCGGGCTGTAAGCCCGGATGCGGAGGAAGCGGAGGCATTAGAGCGGGTAGTCATCGTGGTAAACCGGTAGTTCGGTAGGAAGGAGGACCGGCAATGTTTGAAAGTGAGCGAAAAAGGGATCAGCTTGTCAAAAAACTGGTAGAGATCAAGCGCCAGAACGTCGAGTTGAAAGCAGCGCTCGAAGAGACGCTGAAGAAGTCTGACGAGCGATACAGGGCACTGGCGGAAGGGATCAACGACGCCATTTTCAATATCGACGCCGCTGGGAATTTTACCTACGTCAGCCCGGCGATCGAACGCCTCACCGGCTATAAACCGGATGAGATCATCGGAATCAATTATGCTCGTTTCATGCATCCGGATGACCTTCCAACCCTGGTGAACCCGAAGCGTGCCCCGGCAGACCTATATGGTTCGTTCGAATTCCGCGCTTTCAAGAAAGATGGAACCGTCGGCTACTTTAGAATAGCCGGAAACCTGGTCAACGAAGACGGACAGCGGACCATGATCGGGGTCATTACCGACATCACCGGGCCCAAGCTCACCGAACAAAACCTGCGCCAGAGGGCCTCCGAGGTGCAGGCAATCTTACAGGCCATGCCGGACCTGTACTTTCGCCTCGACTCTGAAGGAACCATCCTCGACCTGAAGGCGGGACGCACCGCTGACCTGTATTTTCCCCGGGAATCCCAGCTTGGCAAAAAAATCCAAGATCTCCACCACAGGGTGGGCAAACAATTCAGGCAGGCAATCCAGCAGGTTCTGGAGACCAACTCCCTGTCCATCCTGGAATACTCCATCCCACATAAATCCGGCACCGAGTTTTACGAGGCCAGGTTCGCCCCGGCGCTCGGCAACCAGATCATCGTGGTGGCGCGCAATATTACTGAACGCAAGAAGGCTCTGGAGGAACTGGCCCTAAAGGCACAACTCCTGAATGCCGCCAACGATTCGATCTTTCTGCACGACTTCGAGGGCAACTTCGCTTTCGTCAATGAAGCAGCCTGCAGGTTATACGGCTACAACCATGACGAGCTGATGCAAAAGAACGCCAACGATCTGAACACGCCGGAATCAGCAAGGAATCAGGAGGCCAAGCTGCAGGAGCTGAAAGAGAGCGGACATTCAATTTTTGAAGTCATCAATGTGCATAAGGACGGCTCTCTGCTGCCGCTTGAAGTCAATGCCAGGCTCATCGAAGTTGGCAGCAAAATCCTGGTTTTGGGCGTGGCGCGCAATATCGCCGAGCGCAGGCTGGCGAATGAAGAACTCAAGAAAGAGCGCGATCTCACCAGTGCGGTTCTAGACATAGTCGGAGCCCAGGTAGTGGTGCTGGACCGCGAGGGGCGCATTGTCCGTTTCAACCGGGCCTGTGAACTATTATCCGGCTACTCGTTTCAAGAGGTACGAGGCAAGCACATCTGGGAAATCCTGACAGATGAGACCGCTCCGACCAGGTCCAGGGTGAAGAGAGAATTGGCCGGCGACTATCCGAGCACGCACGAAAGCTACTGGATTACCAGATCGGGGGAACGCCGCCTGATCTCCTGGTCAACCACCGCCCTTCTCGACGACAACAACACCGTCGAGCACCTCATTGCCACCGGCGTCGACGTCACCGAGCGCAGGCAGGCGGAAAAGGGCCTCCAGGATGCCAATAAGAAACTGAAAACCTGGGTAGACGACCTGGAAGAGCGAGGGCGGGAGATGGGGCTGCTGAGCGAGATGAGCGAACTGCTGCAGAATNNTTGCGAGGACTTCGAAGAGGCTTATGCGGTCAGCGCCCGGTACATTCAGAAGCTGTTCCCCTTCGATCACGGCGCCCTGTGTCTTACCAGCTCATCCAGAGATATGGTCGAAGCTGTGGAGATGTGGGGCGATCCGGCGCCCACCGAGCGGGTATTCACCCCCAGCGACTGCTGGGCGTTGCGGCGCGGCCGGCCGCACCTGGTCAACGATCCCCAGCCCGGGCTGATGTGCGCACACGTGCTCAGACCGCAATCAGCCAATTATCTGTGCGTGCCCATGATGGCGCGCAGCGAGGCTCTGGGCATCCTACATCTACGCCATGCCGGGGAAACGGGACAACAGGGAGCGCTCTGGCAGCCATCCAACGAACACAAGCAGCAACTGGCCGTGGCGGTAGCCGATCAGATAGGCATGGCCCTGGCCAACCTGCGGCTCCGGGAAACGCTGCGCAACATGGCCATTCGCGACCCCCTGACCGGCCTCTTCAACAGGCGTTATATGGAGGAGTCCCTGGAGCGCGAGCTGCGGCGGGCGGATCGCAGAAAAACCACGGTGGGAGTCATCATGTTTGACATCGATCATTTCAAGGACTTCAACGACATCTACGGCCACGACGGAGGAGACGCCCTGCTGCGGGAACTGGGCTCCTTCGTGAAAACCAGGACTCGCGGTGAGGATATTGCCTGCCGCTACGGAGGGGAAGAGTTCGTCTACGTTCTCCCGGAATCCTCGCTGGTGGACACGCAGAACCGGGCGGAGCAACTGCGCCAGGAAATGAAGCAGATCAAGGTCTATCACCTGGGCAAGGCGCTCAACAACATCTCCATCTCGCTGGGAGTATGCGCATTCCCGGAGCACGGCCTTACCGCCGAAACCATTCTCAAGACGGCGGATACAGCACTCTACCGGGCCAAGAATGAGGGGCGCGACCGGGTGGTCGTCAGTTGAAGATTGATCACCTGAGATTATACTTGTCCTTGCCCTCGTCCCACACCCAGTCCCTGACCTCATAGAGGCCGCTGGGTGTGATGACACACTCGATACCGGCGTTGATGATCAGGCGCTTGCACATCTCGCAGGGGAGACACGGCATCACCGTCGCCCCTGTCTCCACGTCAATCCCGTTAATGTACATGATGGCATCGATCATCTCCCACCTGGGAGCGGAGATGATGGCGTTCATCTCTGCGTGGACCGACCTGCAGAGTTCGTATCTTTCCCCCTGGGGAACATTCAATTCAATTCGCCTGCATTTGCCCAGATCGCAGCAGTTGGCCCGCCCCCTGGGGGCACCCGTGTAACCTGTGCTGACAATCTGGTTGTTCTTTGCGATGATGGCGCCAAAGTTGCGCCGCAGGCAGGTCCCTCTCCGGCTGCATTCCAACGCTATGTTGAGGTAATAGTCATTCTTGGAGATGCGCATAGGCTTCAATACCTCGTAGATAGTCCGTAATCAGGGTTATTATTCTGGCTTTCGTCTGTTCACGGTGTAATCAGCGCTTATTTCTGCAACTAAGCAGAAAAATCTGCATACAAACACGTATCAGGTTAATGTGTTGGGGATTCCGCCAGACGCCAGCTTATCACAGATGACTACCCG
>PLQY01000074.1 GCA_003160265.1 Peptococcaceae bacterium
CGCCATCCTGCAGGTTGACCTTGCCTCCCTTTAAAAAACCGATGCGGATCTCAGGTCCCTTGGTATCCAGCATGATCGCCAGGGTCTTATCCAGCTCCGTTGCCGCATACCGTAAAGTTGCCAGTCGGGCGGCATGCTCCTCGTGGGAACCATGGGAAAAATTCAGGCGTGCCACGTCCATGCCGGCCTTGAGCAGTAGCTTGACTATCTCCGGGGAACCGCTCGCAGGACCAATAGTGCAGACGATCTTGGTTTTTTTCATCAGCGTCGCCTCCTCTGTTACAAAGATCCACTACTTGCGCAACATCTGCACAAGTTGCACACATCAAATAGATTTCTATCCTCCCAGGCCCGGACTTAATCGCAAGGCCGTTGCCGGCAATAGAATCGTCTTGAACTTTATGCACCGTGCTGTTGCATGATGCCAGTTTCTTCTTCTGTCATATCCTGAGTAAATTGGGCGCGGGTGGAATGAGTTTGAGCACGAAGTGTGTCATTTCTGATTTATCGCTGGAGTTATTGTCTTACAGAATTATTCATCCCGGCGTCCGGTTTTGATTAAATGGAAAGGATACCCGCCAGCTCGTAAAGCTCCAGGTCCAGCTCCCGTTTTTGCTGCAGCACTTCTTCCAGGTCAACCGCCACCAGATTCCGTGCCCTTACCCCCACCATCTTGTTCGTCTCGCCCCGAAGGATCATGTCAACTGCCCTTGCCCCCATGCGGCTGGCCAGCAGGCGGTCAACTACAGTTGGAGTGCCGCCGCGCTGCACATGCCCCAAAATCGTCACCCGGATTTCATGACCGGTGCGCTGCCTGATCTGCTCACCGATCTCCATCCCGCTGCCCGCCCCCTCGGCGACGACGATGATGCTGTGCAGCTTACCCCGGTTGATTCCCCGGTCCAACTTGAAGATCAGCTCATCGATGTCGTAGGGGACCTCCGGTATCAGGATCGATTCCGCCCCTCCAGCCAGGCCGGCAATCAGGGCAATCTGACCGGACTTGTGACCCATCACTTCGACGATAAAGGTACGTTCATGAGAGGTGGCAGTATCTCTGATCTTGTTGATAGCATCCACCACATTGTTGAGAGCAGTGTCATAGCCAATGGAGTAATCAGTTCCTTCCAGATCGTTGTCGATGGTGGCCGGTATCCCGACCACTGGCACACCGTAATGAGCCAGAGCCAGCGCTCCTCTGAATGAACCGTCCCCCCCCAATCACTGTCAGACCCTCAATCCCCTGCTCCTGGATGTTCTGTACCCCTTCGAGCACACCCTGCTGGTGCTTGAACTCCTCGCAGCGGGCAGTGCGCAGCATCGTTCCGCCCCGTTGGATGATGTCGCCGACAGACCTCAGGTTGAGAGGAATGAACTCCTTTTTTAACAGGCCGTAGCACCCGCGCTGAGTGCCGACGACCTCCAGCCCATGGTAGATCGCCTTGCGCACCACAGCCCGAACTGCTGCATTCATGCCAGGGGCGTCGCCGCCGCTGGTCAAGACCCCGATCCTGTTCACAGGACGCATCAAGTCACCCCATTACATTCAAACAACTGTAAAGGTGGGGGCATCAAAGCAAAGTTGTAGATTATTGTGCCCTACTTGGATGACCCTATGCTGCGAAGGCGTTTCCAGCGCAGTTCGACCAGGGTTTCCGGGTCGACCTGCTGCAGCGCCTGCAAGACCTGTCTCAACTCCTGGCGCAAGGCGTCGGCGCTTCCCTGGGGGTTGCGGTGGGCGCCGCCCAACGGCTCAGGAACAATGCCGTCGATCAACCCCAGGCGCAACAACTCCGAAGCAGTCATCTTCATGGCTTCAGCCGCTTCGGGCGCCTTGCTGGCATCCTTCCAGAGGATGGCGGCGCATCCTTCAGGGGAGATCACGGAAAAAATAGCGTTTTCAAACATCAACAGGGCATCCCCAACCCCCAGGGCCAGGGCTCCGCCGCTGCCGCCCTCACCGTTGATCACGGAGATCACGGGAGTCTTTACTTGAGCAAAAGCCTGGAGGTTGCTGGCGATCGCCCAGGCCTGCCCACCCTCCTCGGCATCGATACCTGAATAGGCGCCGGGGGTGTCGATGAATGAGATCACCGGTCGGTGAAACTTGGCTGCCTGCTGCACCAGGCGCAGGCATTTGCGAAAACCTTCGGGATGAGTCATCCCAAAGTTCCGGACCAGATTCTCCTTGGTGTTATGGCCCTTCACCTGCCCGATCACCGTTACCGGAATACCCTCAAATTTGCCGATACCGCCCACAATAGAGGGGTCATCACCGAAAAACCGGTCGCCTGACAATGCCAGCCAGTCGGTGAACAACATCTTTATATAATCCAGGGCGTTTGGGCGATCGGCGTGGCGGGCCAACTGAGTGCGCTGCCATGGCGTGAGGTTCTGGTAGATCTCCTTTTTCAGGTCAAGAGCGCGCTTTTCCAGGTTCTCGATCTCCACTCCGAGATCGATCCCCTTCNNCTCGATGCTCGATTATTTCCACCTTATATGAGCTTTCTTAGTTATCGAATCTCACTCTAGCCTTGAACCTGGAGGGAAGGTTTCTGGCCGGAGTGCAATGAGAGAATCCGGGCGAGAGTCGGCTTCAGGTCCTGCCGCGGCGCCACCAGGTCGATCAGGCCGTGCTTCAGGCAGAATTCCGCAGTCTGGAAGTCGGGGGGAAGCTTCTCCTTCAGGGTCTGCTCCGTCACTCGCCGCCCGGCAAAGCCGATCAGGGCGC
>PLQY01000103.1:0-10524 GCA_003160265.1 Peptococcaceae bacterium
CAGTGACCCGGCTCCAGTTCCTCGATCCACAGGGGCAGGTTGGCGCTGACCTCCCGAACCGGAAACTCATAGAGAGCCTCCTGCAGAATACTCAAGATATCTTCCTGTTCCATCTCGGCGGCGTTCAGCGCCAGCACCGGAACATCGTACTTATCTTCCAGGTCCCGCACCAGATCGCCAGTCTCTTCCAGGTCCGGATGGAGGGAGTTGAGAACGATGACGTAGGGTTTTCCCAATTCCTTGAGCTCCCAGATAACCCGCTCCTCCGCCTCTAAATAGCTTGACCTGGGGATATCGGTGATCGAGCCGTCCGTCAGCACGACAACGCCGAGCGTCGAATGCTCCGCGATCACCTTGCGCGTTCCGATCTCTGCTGCGTCCTGAAAAGGGATCTCCTCTTCGAACCAGGGTGTTCTGACCATGCGCGGGCCGCTCTCGGCCTCGTAGCCGAGCGCCCCGTCCACGGCGTAACCCACGCAGTCCACCACCCTGATCTTCACGCTGAGGCCGTCCTTGATGGAGATCTCCACCGCCTCGTTGGGAATGAACTTGGGCTCAACCGTCATGATTGTCTTCCCGGCGCCGCTCTGGGGCAGTTCATCCCTGGCGCGGTCGCGGTCATAGATGTTTTCTATGTTGGGCAACACCAGCATTTCCATAAAACGTTTGATAAAGGTGGACTTTCCGGTCCGGACCGGCCCGACGACACCTATATAGATATCGCCTCCGGTTCGTTCTGCGAGGTCATGGAAGATATTGATCTTTTCCATCGGTACCCCCCTCCCTGATCTTTCTTATGCAGGACAATCCGTTTTCATGCTTTATTTCTGCCAGCCGGTTCCGATCCGCTCCTGCCATAGCAGGGTACAGTGTCAGCCGCCGTTATTAATTATATGCATAGTCATATTTTGGTATTCCAGGAGAAATGGGACGATAAAAAAAGCCCCGTTTGGGAGCGTTTCAGCTTTTCTTTCTGCGCCTGTTCTAGTGATGCAATGCCACTGCCGTTGTTGCATCGATCCCACCGAATCTGGCCTGGTTTCGGCAAGTTGACCGGGCGAGGCAGGCGCGCCGGTGAAGCTTACCAGATGCGCATCCGGTTCTCGGTCCCGTTTCGCAGACGGCGGATGTTGGGCAGGTGCTTGATCACGACCATGGTCACCGCGGGTACGATAAAAACAAAATAGATGAACGGGGCCTTGAAGAGCAGGGCGATCACCAGCACGGACAGGGAGGCAACGATCGTACCCAGAGATACATAACCGGTCACAGTGATGACCAGCAGCCAGATGACCATGGCCACGAAGATCACCTTGGTAACCAACGCCAGCGCCACTCCCATCCCGGTGGCCGCCCCCCGTCCGCCGCGAAAACCCAGGAAAACAGACCAGTTATGTCCAACCACGGCGGCCAGGCCTGCCGCCACCCCCCAGGCTGAGGCGTGATGCGCCCCGATCATGGCCGGAAAGAAACCTTTGGCGGCATCGCAGAAAAAAACCACCGTTCCCGACTGTTTCCCCAGCACGCGAAAAGCGTTGGTGGTGCCGATATTGCCGCTTCCATGCCGGCGCAGGTCGACCCCTCTCGACTTGCCCATCAGGTAACCGAAGGGAATGGAACCGACCAGGTAGCTCCCTACGACCAGTACGATGAACCAGAACAAGACGCACTTGCCACCTTCCCGAGGTTCGACATTCGAGATTCAAAAACTTTTTACAAGAGAAAATATCGAACCCTAGCTTCGAGAAGAGCGCGGACGGAAGATCAACTGCAGGGGAGTCCCCTCGAAACCGTAGCTCTCGCGCAATCGCCGCTCCAGGTAGCGTTTATAGGAAAAGTGCAGTATCTCCGGCTTGTTGACGAAAAAAACAAACGTGGGAGGTTTGATGCTCACTTGCGCCACGTAGTAAATCTTGACCTCCTGGCCCTTGACAGAGGGAGGGGGATTCAAGCACATAGTCTCGCTCAACCAGGCGTTCAGGTTTCCGGTGCCGATCCGCCTGGTCTGCTGCTGATTGACGTTGTCGATGTGATCGAGGATCTTGAGAACGCCCTTGCCGCTGTTCGCCGAAACGTAGTGGATAACTGCATAGCTCAGAAAATCCAGTTCGGTCCGGACGAGCCGATCGAACCTGTTCCTGGCATCCTGGGCCTCGACCAGGTCCCACTTGTTAACTACTATTACAAGTCCTTTCCCGGCATCCTGAATATACCCGCCAATCTTTTTATCCTGTTCGACCGTCCCCTGGCCGGCGTCGAGCACCAGCAGGGCGATATCCGCCCGGTCGATCGCCTTCAGGGAACGCAGCATGCTGTAATACTCGACGTTGACGGTAACCCGGCTGCGCTTTTTGAGGCCGGACGTGTCCACCAGGACGTACCGGCGCCCGTCCCTGGTCAACACCGTGTCAATGGCATCCCGGGTGGTTCCCGGCACATCGCTGACGATCAGCCGTTTTTCTTTCAGCAGGGCGTTTACCAGGGAGGACTTCCCCACGTTCGGCCTCCCGGCAACGGCAACCCTGATCTCCTCGTGCTCGTCCTGAACTTCAGAGGTCGGGGACAGCAACTCCACGACCCGGTCCAACAACCCGTCTATATTGATGCCGTGCACCGCCGAGACCGGCACCGGATCGCCGAGACCCAGTTCCAGGAAGCTGTATGCCACATGGCTATCCTTGTAATTGTCCACCATGTTTACGGCAATAACCGTTTTTCTCCTGTTTTTTTGCAGCAGTTGGGCGATCTCCACATCCTCGGTAGTCGGTCCCACCCGCCCATCCACCACCAGCAGGACCAGGTCCGCCTCACTGATGGCCTTGTCCACCTGCTCTTGGATATGGGCGGCAAATTCTTCGTCCTCGAGGAAGAGGCCGCCGGTATCGATCAGGGAAAAGACCGCCCGGTTCCATTCCACGTCTCTGTAGAGGCGGTCCCTGGTAACCCCGGATACATCCGCCACGATCGCCGTGCGCCCCCCCGTGAGGCGGTTAAAAAGCGTGGATTTTCCCACGTTTGGCCGGCCGACTATTGCCACCACCGGTTTTGCCATAAATCCCGCTTCCTTTCTTCGCTAGAGCGCCATTCCCGGCACTCAAGGCATGCAGAACGATCGAGCGCCGGGCACTCAGGCGCCCCTAAGCACCGCTTCCACCAGAGCGCCGGCGGTCGGTTCCAACACCCTGAAACAGCAGCCGGTCTGGGAGGCGACCTGCTCTACGGACATCCCATCCAGCAACAGGGATGTATCATGTTTCAGTACCACATTTGGCAACAACACCTCTTCGCCCCGCAGGCCCCGCAGGCCCCACACCAGGTCGCGCCCGGCCAGCAGGCCGGTGACGCTGATGCGCGGACCGAAGAAGGCGCTGCTGACCGGGATCAGGGACACCTCCAGGTTGCGGATCCTCCTTAAACGGCGGATCGCCGGCTCCAAGACCGCTGCTCCCGCCCTGCCGGTGGCTACAAAGAGGCGGCGCGGGCGGCGCAACCGCTCGGGAAGCATAGACCCCAGCCTGCGAAACTCATCCTGGAAAATCCGTCCATTGCCGATCCCATTTTCCAACTGGGGAAAACGGTCATAAAAACCCGCTTTTGGAAAAGGCAGACGCGCCCGGATAAAGAACTCGTCCGCCAGGTATACGAATGAGACCCCTAGTTTGCGCAAAAGGCCCTCTTGAAGGGCGACCACCTTCCGGATCGACCCGGTGCACTCCGCTCTCGTAAAGGACCGCACCCGCGGGCGGGCATTGCGAAATCTGGTCAATCCGACCGGCACAATTCCGACTGAAGCCACCTGCGGCCAAAAAACAGCCAGGTCGTCGACGGTTCTTCTCAGAACATCGCCATCGTTGATGCCCGGGCACAGCACGACCTGAACGTGCATGGTGATTCCGCCGTCAGCCAGCCGCTCCACCTGTTCAAGCACCGGAACCGGTCCCCGCCTGCCCAGCAGGAAACCCCTGACTCCGGGGTCGGTAGCATGAACGGAGATATACAAGGGACTGAGATGGAGGTTCTCGATCCGGCGGAACTCCCGCTCATCCAGGTTGGTCATGGTCAGGAAGTTGCCGTGTAAAAAAGAAAGGCGGTAATCGTCGTCTTTTTCGTAGAGAGAGGGACGGAGCCCCGGAGGTAACTGGTCGACGAAGCAGAAAAGGCAATGATTGCGGCATCTTTTAACACCGTTGAAGCAATCGCTCTCAAACACCAGTCCCAGGTTGGCGTCACAGTCCTTGTGCGCCAGCAACGTCCTGTCCCGCCAGCCGCTTCGGACTCTGAGCCTGACATCATCCCCGCAGGCGAGGAAACTGTATTCAATTGTATCCCTGGGGAGAATGCCGTTGACTGAAAGCAACCGGTCGCCGCTTTTAATCCCGCATTCATCGGCAGGCGATCCCGGGATCACTCCCGCTACTGTGCTGGCCAGGTTCTTATTGTGATCCATTGTTTTTTCATTATCCTTGACCGGGACGAATTAGTCAAGGATTCCCTCTTTTATTCTCCTGATCACACCCTCGCTCTCCAAGCGACAGGCATCACAATGCGCTGCTCAGGACAATAAAAAACCGGCCGCAGCCGGTTCGACAAGAGATATTTTTGCTATTGCGCACACCTGGATTCATAATCTTCATCTTCTGGTACGGCGCCAGGACGGCCGGGCGTCACACCATTTGTTACTGCTTCGGAAATATTTCCAAGGCCTTTTTTAAATCATCCCGGGTATTGATGTTAAAAAAGCAGTTCCCGCCACCGAAAGCAATTACTTCTTCATCTCTGACGTACTTCACCCTGGCCTGATCATAAAAAGCGGCCACCTTGGGTTTATCCGTGAATAGCAAAGCCTCGATGAAAGGGATGCAGGTCTTCCGGTAAACTGCCGACAACGGCTCCGCATAACCATTGACGAAGGGCACGACCGCATCATCTTCCGGATCTGCCCGCTCTACCAGGTAAGCTCCCAGTTCGCCGCTGACAAAGGGCATATCGCAGCCGACCACAAAATTCAGGCTATACGGCGAGGCCACCAGACCGGCATGGATACCGCTCAGGGGTCCTTTTCCCGGTATCAGATCGCCAACGATATCCACTGCCAGCCCCTGATATTCCTTTGGAGAATTGGTAACCAGGATCAACAGGGTGAAGAAATCTTTCAATTTGTGTACCACCCTGTCGATCAGCCTCTGGGATGATATTTCCACCAGGGCCTTGTTCCCGCAGAAGCGGGAGCTTTTTCCACCAGCCAGGATTACCGCCGCCGCCTCCATAGATCAACTGATGGGTGGCACCGGATCTTTGGCGTATTTCCCGCAACCAAACCGCTTGGCGCTTACACAGTTGAGGGAGTTGCGACATTCAGGGTGGTATTTCTGGGTGATCTTGACATAATTGAATCTGCGAAACAACTGCCGCAGGTTACTGCTGCCGCAATGGGGGCAGGTTACCTGATCCTTGCAGTCTACCGCGACCAGCTTGGTAAACTCCTCATGACATTTACCGCAGTTGAAAGAATACATCGGCATGCCTTTCCCTCCCTCAATTTGGTGATCGGCGATAGCGCGGAGAGGATGAAAAACTCCACCTGCAGCTAAGCGTCCTCGGACTCGGATTGTACCTGCAGGATCCCGATCATGGCGCCCAGGTTCTGCGACAGTTCCTGATCATCTCCGGCAATGGCCTCTCTATCGTTCCTGGACTCCCGGTCCGGCCTCTTGGGCTTGCTCTCTCCCACCATGGCATCCTTGATGCTCAAGCTGATCCTCTGGTCCTGCTTGTTGATCTCCAGAACCTTTACATCAACCACTTGCCCGGCGGAGATCACATCTTCCGGCTTGGCTACCCGGAAGTCGGCCAGCCTGGAGATGTGCACCAGCCCCTCGACCCCGGATTCGATCTCCACAAAAGCCCCGAAAGAAACCATCCTGACGATGGTACCCTTGATGATCTGGCCGATCTGGTAGCGCTCGTCAACAGTCTTCCAGGGATTCGCCTGGGCTTGCTTGAGGCTGAGAGAGATCCGTTTGTTATCCCGGTCGATGGAGATCACGTAGACCTCGACCTCGTCGCCTTCCTGAACCGCATCCGAGGGGTGCTTGACCCGGCCCCAGGACATCTCGGAAATGTGCAGCAAGCCATCTACGCCACCCAGGTCTACAAAGGCGCCGAAACTGGTCAGATGCCGCACCGTGCCCTTTCTGATCTCTCGGGCTTGGATCGTCTCCCACAGTTCTTTTTGGGCCTGGATGTATTCTTCCTGAAGAATCGCCTTCTGGGATAACACGACCTTGCCCCGGTTTTTATCAAACTCGATCACCCGCAGGCGCAACATCTTGCCAACGTACTTGTCCAGGTCGCCCACATAGCCTCTTTCCACCAGCGATGCCGGCACAAAGCCCCGCATGCCCAAGACATCGACGAGCAGCCCGCCTTTAACCACCTTCAGGACCTCACCCGCCATTTCCTCTTTGGTGTCCAGGGCCTGCTCCACCTGCTGGAGGGCGCCTGCCCGGTCCGCCCTTTTCTTGGAGAGGATCAGGTGCCCCTCGTCGTTGTCGACCCGCAGTACGAAAACGGCGATCGCGTCACCCTCCTTGACAATGTCATGGGGATTTTCGATGCTCTTTAAAGCCAGTTCCTGGCGCGGGATTATGCCCTCGGACTTTCCCCCGATATCTATTAAGACCTCGTCATCTCGCACCTGGACAACGGTCCCGTTGATGACATCGCCCTGCTGTATCTGGCGCGGTGTCCCGGCAAAATTGAGGTTCATCATCTCCTCTTGTCCCGGTTCCGGTTGCACCGACTCCGGCGGCGTCTCGGCCATGGTCTGCTCCGGCGAGATTTCGGTTTCGGGCGGGGCAGCCTCTTCGCTCTGCGGCGGCTCGGCCAAAGCTTGTTCCGGCGGGGCTTCGGTTTCGGACGGGGCAGCCTCTTCGCGCTGCGGCGTCTCGGCCATGGTCTGCTCCGGCGAGATTTCGGTTTCGTGCGGGGCAGCCTCTTCGCTCTGCGGCGCCTCGGCCAAAGCCTGCTCCGGCGAGGTTTCGGCTGCCGGGGTGACATCTGCTTCGCTCTGCGGAGCCTCGGCCAAAGCTTGTTCCGGCGAGGTTTCGGCTGCCGGGGTGACATCTGCTTCGCTCTGCGGAGCAGCCTCCGGCAGGACTTCCGGTGTCGCCTCCTGCAGACTTACTTGTTTTGTTTCCAGATCTTCATCAAACATAGACATGCCTCCAATGACCTCCTCAATTATCCAATCTGGGGTGGAAGCCCCAGCGGTTACCCCGACTGAGTTCATATCCTTAAACAGTGAAGGATCCAATTCGTCGGCATTCTCTATATGAACGGTAAGAACATAACGCCGACAGATTTCAGCCAACTCGCAAGTGTTGGCGCTGTTCCTGCCGCCGATCACCACCATCATCGACACCTGCGAGGCGATGGCAGTAGCTTCCTCCTGCCTGGCCAGGCTTGCCCCGCAGATCGTATCGTAAATTCTGACCTCCCGGGCCTTGCCGACCAGTTCTCCGGCAACCAGGCAGAGCCGTTCCCTGGTCTGGGTGGTCTGGGACAAGACGCCGAGCTTTTCAACGAATGGCAGGCGTTCTATATCATCCGGGCCGTAAACCACAACTGCCCTGTATCCTGTCCATCCCAGGATTCCCCTCACTTCGGGGTGCTCGGCCGATCCGATCACCACTACCTGGTAGCCCTGCTGCGTCAGATCTTCGGCCCGCTCCTGCACCCTTCTCACGAAGGGGCACGTAGTGTCGATGATCACTATACCCTGCTCCCGGGCAGAGTTAAAAACCTCTGGGCCCACCCCGTGCGACCTGATCAACACCGGTCTTCCCCGGGCCTCGCTGAGGTCGTCAATGACGGTGATGCCTTTGCGGCGCAAGTCAGCCACCACGTCAGGGTTATGGATCAATTCACCCAGGGAGCATACAGATCCATATGCTTCCACGGCTCTCCCGGCATGCTCCAGCGCCCTCCGGACACCGAAACAGAATCCTGCCGACCTGGCGCGCCTGATTCTCAATCGGGTAAATCAACTCCCTCTAACGCCTCGCGAGCGTGCGCCTATAAAAGCATCAATAATAGACTTTTCGTCGTAAAAAGCCAGATTCCTGCTAAGTGGCGCTGCCATTCAACAATTCTTGAATTTCCAGCATCATCTGGCTGGTTACCGACTCCAGATCCTGTTTCCGGTCGCCGGAAAAACTGGTGCATGGGCCGATGCGAAGCGTCAATCTCCGCCACAAGCCCCAGGATGATGAGCCTCTGGCCGTGATTACAGCAACGGAACAAACCGGCACCCCGGTTCTGGTGGCAAAATAAGCCGCCCCGGTGTTGAAAGGCAACAGCGACCTGGTCTTGCTCCGGGTTCCTTCCGGAAAGACAGCGACCACCTGCCCCTGTTTCAGCAGATCCAGCGCCCGCTTGATGGCGCCGCGGTCCGAACGGCTACGGTCCACTGGGAAAACACCCCAGCTTTTAAGCGAAAAACCCAGCACCGGAATAGAAAAAATCTCCTTTTTGGCCATAAAAAATACCTGTCTGGGCAGAGCAGAGCCGATCAGAACAGGATCCCAGTAGCTGACATGGTTGGCAACCACGATTACAGGCCCCTCGGACGGGAAGTTCTCCAGCCCCTCGACCCTCCAGCGCCAGATAAAAAAGATCAGGAAACGGCAAAAGGCACGGCCAATCCAGTAATAAATCAGGCGACCATCCCCCGGCACAGAGTTACAATTCGATCCACTATCTCATCCACAGTTAAAGCAGTACCCTCGATCACTACCGCATCGGGCGCCGCCTTCAAGGGGCCGACAGTTCTCTTCAAATCCATCTCATCCCTGTAAATAAACTGGCGGCGCAGTTCCTCCGGATCGACAGTCCGTCCGTTGCCGCTTATCTCCAATGCTCTCCGCTCGATCCTGGTGTCCAGGTCGGCGGTCAAAAAGAACTTGAACTCCGCATCCGGAAGGACAACCGTTCCGATATCCCGCCCCTCCATGACCACTCCGCCACTGCGCGCAAACACCCGCTGGCTTCTGACGAGACAATGGCGCACCCCTGACACTGCGGCCACGCGCGCCACCTCCCTGGTCACATCCCATTTTCTCAGGTAGGGAGTGACGTCGGCGCCGTTGCACCACAGCGCTACGTCGCTGCTGCTGCAAAAACGTACGTTTGAGAACTTCGTAGCTCCAGCCAGCAACCCCAGAGCATCCTGATCATCCAGGTTAACGCCCGTTTTCAGGGCAAGGTGAGTAATGGCACGGTACATGGCGCCGGTATCTACATACAAATAATCCAGCTTCTGGGCAACCAGCCTGGCAACTGTACTCTTACCCGAACCAGCCGGGCCGTCAATGGCAACATTAGGCACTCGGGACAACGAACCATCCCTCCTGCCATTATTCTAGCACAAGTTGCAGGTGCTGACCAGAGAAGCTGAAATCATCAGCTCTCCGCCACCTCGACCCGGGCGCCCAGACCGGCCAGCAGGCAGGCAAAACCCGGGAAGGAGACATCGATGCAGCCGGCGTCCCCGACCATCGTATCACCTGCTGCGGAGGCCAGCCCGGCTATCGCCAGGGACATGGCCAGGCGATGATCGCTCCACGAACTCACTGCCGCTCCCTGGAGAGGCTTGCCGCCGCGTATCGACAGGCCATCCGGCCGGGTGTCCAGGTCGGCCCCCAGTTTCCGCAATTCACAGGCGACCGCCTCGATGCGGTCGGTCTCCTTCACCCGTAGCTCGGCGGCGTCGGTGATCACCGTGACCCCCTCGGCCGCCGTGGCCGCAACAGCAATGATCGGAATCTCATCGATCAGTTGCGGAATGAGCGTTCCGCCGATCTCCACTCCCCGCAGACGGGCGGAACGCGCCCTGAGGTCGGCAACCGGCTCCCCACCCGTACTGCGCTCGTTAAGCAGAGTTATATCCGCCCCCATCCGCTGCAGGGCTTCCAGCACCCCGGTCCGGGTCGGGTTGATCCCCACGTCCCTGATCAGAATGTCGCTGCCGGGCAGCAGGGTGGCGGCTACCAGTAGGAAAGCAGCCGCGGAGATGTCTCCCGGCACCTCAACCTGCTGCCCTCGCAAGGGTTTGTCCCCGCTGACGTGAACAGACCAGTCCGGGTCGACCCCGAGATCGGCCCCAAAAGCCGCCATCATGCGTTCCGTATGGTCCCTACAGGGCACCGGCTGCTGGACTATGGTCTCTCCCCGGGCGTAGAGGCCGGCCAGGAGCAGCGCCGATTTCACCTGGGCGCTGGGAACCGGNNTTGAGCCCGGATTCCCGGCCCCAGATCCGGGCGCCCATCTGCAGCAGCGGCTTGATGACCCGTCCCATGGGGCGGCCTTTCAGCGAATTATCGCCGGTGATCACTGTCAAGAATTCCTGGCCGGCTAAGATCCCCAGCAACAAGCGCATGGTAGTGCCGGAATTCCCGGCGTCCAGCACATCCTCCGGCTCTTCAAGGCCAGCTAGTCCCTTTCCGGTGATCCGCACCCGGCCGC
>PLQY01000103.1:10595-27358 GCA_003160265.1 Peptococcaceae bacterium
GTGATGGGTGATGAGTGATGAGTCTACGGTGAGTGATGAGTTATGAGTGATGGGTGATGAGTCATTGCTCATTTTAGGTCAGGCCTCTTTTCGATTTAAGATCGATGTTCGCCTATAATGCGTCCTGCCCCACTATTGCCAGGTTCATCAACAATGCCTGCGCTGAGTGCCTGATTACGGTTTGCTCCCCAGAGCAAAAGCGAGTTATTGCTTTTGCTTNNTCATCACTCATCACTCATCACTTATTTGATCAGCGTCTTTTAGCCCTCAAGCCCCGGCCTTGCAGGGCGAACAGGGCTGCTTCCGCATCCACGTCGGTCCTGAAGGCCAACCTGAGGGTACCGCCGTCTCCCTCCCGGATCCGCAGGATCTCGATGTCAACAATGTTGATCCCTTGTTCTCCCAGAATGCCGGCGATCCCGCCGATCGCCCCGGGACGGTCGGGCACTGTGGCCAGCACTTCGTACACCGCAGGGAGAAACCCCCGGACGACGCTGGGGATCCTAGCGCGCCCCGCCCGCGCCCGCGTCAGCTTATCAGCGAGGGAGACAGTGTCGCCGTCTTCGAGACAACTCTCCATCTCCGACAGCACGGCGCGCAACTGCCTGCTTGTCTGCAGAATGAACTCCCGGTTGCTGGCAAAGATGTCCATCCACATGGAGGGGTCCCCCGAGGCCACCCGGGTCACGTCTCTGAAACCGCCGGCGGCCAGCAGCACGGCGGCGGGGTGGTCTGGCTCCAGCGAAGAAGCCAGGTTCATCAGGGCCACCGCCAGCAGGTAGGGTTGATGGCTGACCGCAGCCACGATCAGGTCATGCTCCCGGGGTGCCAGGCAGATTGGGCTGGCGCCGATCTCCCGCACCAACTGTTCGACTGCGCTGAGTGCCTGGGAACTGGTGCGTTCCGTAGGAGTCAGCACGTAGATGGCGTTTTCGAACAGGTACTGATCGGCGCCGCTGATACCGGCGTGTTCAGAGCCGGTCATCGGGTGCCCGCCCACAAACCGGGCGGGGTAGAGGCCTTCGAGAGTATTCACCACCTGTTCCTTGGTGCTCCCCACATCCGTGACGACAGCATCGGATGGCACCGAGTCCCTGATCAGGGCGGCTATCTCCATGATGCCGGCGACCGGAACGGCCAGGAAGACGATTCCTGCGCCGGTGACGCCAAGGTGGTAGTCCGTCGTGCCCTCGTCAATGGCGCCGGTATCCAGGGCTACTCGCAGCGTCTGTTCATCCTGATCTATGCCTACGACGCGGTATTTACCCAGGGACTTGAGGCTCATGCCCAGAGAGCCTCCGATGACACCCAGGCCAATGATGGAGATCTTGGTCTGTTGCATTTGTTTACTCCACGCCGGACGCATCGGCCAGGCGCCGCCCGATCGCCCTGGACAGGTCCCTGACCCCGGCAACCAGCAGACGGAAGTTTTCCGGCGTCAGCGATTGCTCGCCATCAGACAGGGCCTCACTGGGAGAGGGATGCACCTCCACCATCAAACCGTCGGCGCCGGCAGCTATAGCCGCCCTGGCCATAGGTTGGACCAGCCACCATTTGCCGGTGCCATGGCTGGGATCCACAATCACCGGCAGGTGGGAGAGCCTTTTGATCACCGCTACTGCGCTCAGATCCAGAGTGTTTCTGGTATAGTTCTCGAAGGTCCTGATCCCCCGTTCGCACATGATCACCCGGTGGTTCCCGCCCAGCATGATATACTCGGCGGCCATCAGCCATTCCTCGATGGTGGCGGAGGGGCCCCGCGTCAGTAGTACCGGCTTGTCTATTTTCGCCACTTCCCTCAGCAGAAAAAAGTTCTGCATGTTCCGCGCCCCGATCTGGAGGATATCCGCATACTGGGAGACAAGAGGCACAAACCCGGTGTCCATGACTTCGGTCGTAATCAGCAGACCCGTCTGTGACCGGGCCTCAGCCAGTAACTCCAGCCCCTTTTCTTCAAGTCCCTGAAAAGAGTAGGGAGACGTCCGGGGCTTGTAGGCGCCTCCGCGCAGCAGGGTGGCGCCGGCCTCCTTGACTGCAAAGGCGGTCTCCAGGATCTGCTCCCGGCTCTCCACGGCGCAGGGGCCGGCGATAATGTGCACCTCACTGCCCCCGATGATGTGCGGGCCAACCCGGATCTTGGTGTCTTCCGGCTGGAAATCGCGGCTTGACAGTTTGAATGGATTGAGAATGGGGATCACTTTCTCCACCCCGGGCATGGCGCCCAGAGACAGGTTGAGCGCCCTCGTCCGGTCGCCGATCACCCCGATGATCGTCCTGGACACCCCCTGGGAGAGATGAACCGAAAAACCCTCACCGACCAGTTTGCTGCGCAACGCCTCGATATCCTTTGCGGTTGCCGAGGCCTCCATCACGATAACCACTGCAGTTGCCTCCTTTTGCTGGCGGGAACAGCGCATACATAAGGCAAAAGGGTACTCACGCCAGGAGTACCCCCGATCAAACACCCTCGCTGCCGTACTGCTGTCCTGCCTGATAAAGTTATTTCTCTCCCGCCGGAAATACCATACTTTCCTACCGTTTACCCACTCCGGCTGCTTCCATTCTAGCACATATTTCCTCGCAGTGACAATATGAAAACCATGCGCATGCAAGCATGGCGCGGGAGTTATTTCTTTTCTTCCACCCTGCCGTAGGCCTGGTCTATCAACACCGCCGGATGCACGGCGCCGATGCCGGTGGCGTGGGAGATCTGCATGCAGCAACTGCTGCAGTCGGAAGCCACTAGGTCGGGGGCGATCTCTCTGATCCGGTTGAACAGCCGGGCGCCGATCTCCAGGGACAGCCGGTATTGCTCCTTCTTGAAGCCGAAGCTGCCGGACATGCCGCAGCAGCCCTCATCCACCTCGATCACCTGCAGGGACGGGATCTTCTTCAGGATCTCCAGGGACGGCTGGCCGATGCCCTGGGCCTTCAGGTGGCAGGGCGTATGGTAGGCCACTCTGAGCGCCAGATCACGGAAGCCGGAAGCGGGGGCGCCCCGCTGCTGCAGGGTCAGCAGCCATTCGCTGAAATCATAGACGTTGGCTGCCAGTGACCGGGCCTGCGGCAGATTGTGGAGCTCCTCATACTCGCTCTTCAGGGCCAGGCCGCAGCTCGGGCAACTGACGATCACCGGATAACCCTGCCGGACGAAGGGCAGCAGGTTGTCGAGGTTCTGCCCGGCCATGCGGGCGGCGTCCTCGAGGAACCCGTTGGCCGCCAGCGGCAGGCCGCAGCAGTTCGGCGGCGGCAGGATCACCTGGTAGCTGCACCGCTCCAGGATGTTGACCACGCTCCTGCCGATCTCCGGCAGGTTGTACTCGGCCGTACAGCCCGGGAAATACACCACCTTGTTTGGGGACGAATCGGGCTGCCGGCGCCGCTGGAACCATTTTTTGAGGTTCTCCCGGCTATAAGCCGGCAGCGGGCGTTCTCTGGCTATCCCCAGCCCCCGGTCCAGGGCGGCCCTGACCAGCCTGTTGTTGAGCACGTAGTTGGTGGCGCCGGCATTCAGGGAGCCCAACCTGGCCATCATCCCGGGCCGGCCGAGGATGCCGTCCCGCAGTTTGAGGCCCTGCCTGGTGTGCAGATCGTGCCTGTAGCAGGCATTCAGCAGGGAGATCTTGACTCCAGAGGGGCAGGCCTGCTCGCAGGTACGGCAGTTGCAACAGTAATCGATCTGCGCCTCCAGGCCCAACCGGTCATCTAGTCGGAATCTGGTCATCTCCGGCCCCATGTGCTTGGGGCCGGCAAACCCCCCCGTCCTGCTCGCCACCGGGCAACTGGCGGTACAGAGCCCGCACTTGATGCACTTGTCCAGCTCACTCCTGATCGGCAGATCCATGCGTTCACCCCTCCGTAGCGGCAGCGTTGCCAGCCACATATCCCGTGGCCAGGGCCACCCCCAGGCCATCCTTCCCGACGGCCGGGTCATAACCGGCCAGGGTGCTGCCAGCCACAAACAGGCGGCGGTATTGCTCCGGATCGCCGTCTGTGGCGACCGGTCGCATCCGCCCGTCGACGACCACCCCGGCCATGGCGAAGGGATCCCGCCCCCAGCCGGACGCTTCCCTGGCTTGACCGGGCAGGTCCCGGCCAGCCACCGGCAGTCCGGCCACACACTCCCTGATCTGGGTCCGGTCGGCCTCCAGGCCGCGGCCGATCAGCCCTCCGGTGGCCAGCACCAGAGCGCCGCCGGTCACAACGGCGGCCCGGCCGGGCAGATCGAGCATCACCTGCCAGGCGCCATTCCTTCTCTCCGCGCTCAACACGCTGACATTGAAGCGGAATCCTACTCCGTACTGTTTCAGAAACTTTATAAGCAGTTGTGCCAGGCGCAAGCCGGTCACCGTCGGCTGCCCGGCCGGGATCTCGAACACGGGGCAGCCCAGGCGGGTTTCCACCTGCCGGAACAGCGCCGCCCCCTCATCGATACCGAGCACTGCGGGCAGGCCCAACCGGCCGGTGCCGGGTGTCAGAGACTTCCGGAGACCGGCGATCAGCAGCTCCAGATGCTGGGCATTCTCCAGGAAACGTGCCATCATTACCGGAGTGAGTTCTGGGGCAGCTCCGGGGAGAGCGTCGAGCATCACGCTGCTCCAGGCGCCGCCCAGGCCGCGCCGGTTCCGGAGGTCATTGATGCCATCGGCGATCAGCTTGGGGTGCCAGTCCAACAGGTTCAGCCACCCCACCACCAGTGTGCCGGCCTCGTTCCGGATGTCCCCGCCGGCCATGGTGGCCGGCGCCAGGGCAGTCGGCCTGACGGTGCCCAGGGCGGTCGGCAGCAGGTAGTTGACCGCCCCCGATCCGCAATAGGGGTAGCCCACCGCCGGCATGACCTGCTGCCAGAATTCGATGCTCTCCTGAACTAGGTCGAGGCCGATCTTGGCATAGGGATGATCGGGGTCGATTGCGGCCAGGCGCTGCAGGCCGCCGGCAACGTCGGTAAGGCAGCGGCCCTCTGACCCCGGCAGACAGCCCAGGATGTCGATGCAGCCGGTGGTCAGGGCGAGCACCCCCTGTCCCCGGGCGAGCACCAGCACCGAGCGGCCGCCGGCGCTGGCCCGGGCGGCCGCGATCAATCCTGACAGCCCTGCTCCGATCACGATCACGTCATAGTCCATAATCATCCGCTTCCTTTTGGAAGTTGTGCAGGTTGAGGTAGACGTTCCTGGCATACAAGCGCTCCCGGAGTTGATCACCCCAGAGCACTTCCTGGTTGCCCTTCCAGCGCTCGTCCAGGAATTCGCCCAGCAGGCGCCTGGCGCGGCCGAGGTCGAGCATACCGTCCTGGTACAACTGTCCGATCGCCCTGGCAGCGCAGATCGTCCCCTGGCAGGTGCCCATACCGAGCCGCGTCCGGCAGCGGAGGTCACCCAGCCGCAGCCAACTGCTGCCGGTGGCGCGCCACTCCAGCTCCGCCAGGCAGACCTGCTCGCACTCACAGACAAACTGTCTCTTCCAGCCGTTCCTGCTAAGGATGCCCAGCAGTTGGTCCAGGTCGGCCCGGCCCAGCCGCTCCGCCATTTTTTGGCTGACGGGTGGTGAGAAGTACCGCTGCAGTTGTCTGACCTGGGCTGCAGTCGCCTCAGGCAGCAACACCTCCACTGCCGTGCGGCAGGGAGCGTCATGCTCCAACAGGACGCAGACCAGGTTGGTGGCCTGCTCGGCCATCAGACGAAAGGTGGTCAGTTTGCCTCCCACCACCGTGATCAGGCCGCGCACACCCTGGCGCTCGTGATCGACCAGGGCGAACTGCCGGGCTACCGCCCGCCCGTCTTGTGGCCGCTGTCCCTCACCGCCGTTTTCCTGGTACAATGGTCTGACTCCGGCAAAGCTCCTGAGCACCCGGCGCTCGTCGAGTCCAGGCACCAGGTCCCGCCCCAGCAGCAACAGTTGATCAACTTCGGCCCGGCTGCTGCCCAGGTGTTCCGGCCCGTCGACCGGCACCGAGGTGGTGCCGAGGATCGCCACCGTATCCTGGGGCACGATGATATCGCCGTCCCCGGGACGCCGCAGCCGGTTGACCACCCGGTTGGTGACCCGGTGATTGAAGACCAGCAGGGAACCCTTGCTGGCCAGGATCTTAAGCTCACACCCCGCCAGCCGGGCGACCTGTCCCGCCCAGGCCCCGGCAGCGTTAACAATGAACCGGCACTCGATCTGACGCTGTTCACCCGTCCGCAGGTCGGTCACCAGCGCCCCCGAGACCGTCCCGTCCCGGACGATGATCCGGTCGACCCTGGTGTAGGTATAGGCCCTGGCGCCGTGTCCGGCAGCCGATCCGACATTCGCCCACACCAGAGCGAATCCGTCGATGGAGGCATCGGGCACGCGGAAAACCCTCTTCAGGGCGGGGTTCAGGTTCGGTTCCAGGCTGAGCGCCTCTGCCGCCGGGATCTCCTGAACAGCAATACCGGCCCTGAGGCAGGCAGCGAACCAGTCATCGGCATAGCCCGGATCATCACCGGGCAGGAGCACGAACAGGCCTCCGGTGTCATCAACGCAGCACCGGGCGATCCGCTTCAGGATGGCGTTCTCCTGCCGGCACTCCCGGGCCGACTCGGGATCGTTGACGGCATAACGGGCGCCGCTGTGCAGCAACCCGTGAAACCGGGAACTGGTACCGTAGGCCAGGTCCTGCTGTTCCGCCAGAATGGCGTCCACACCGCGCAGCGCCAGGTCTCGCAGCACCCCGGTCCCGGTGGCGCCTCCCCCGATCACCAGAACATCCGTCTTCTCCATGGTCACTCCTCCATGTCAGCCCATCCCCTGGCCAGCACGTCTCTCTGAGGATCACCTAGCTTCGACATCGTCGGGGCAACCTCCTTCAGCCGGAACCGGCCGTTCCGCATTGCAAGCGTCAGCCATGAAGCGACAACAAAAAACCGGCGTCCGAAACGCCGGCCTATCAAGACAGGATGCAAATCTACTCCTCGAGGAGGACGATGGCCTCTTCCGGGCACTCCTCTACACAGGTCTCGCAAGCAGTGCAATCATCCGGACGGGTAACCTTGGACTTCTCGTTCTCAATATCAAATACTTCACTCGGACAAACGTCTGAACATGTTCCGCAACCGGTACACTTCTCAAGATCTACCTTCGGCGGCATCCTTTCCCATCTCCCCTTTAATATTTTAATCGAAACCCGCCTAGATGATACAAGCCCTATGAAGATCTGTCAACCCTTTTTTAGGCGCTTCCGGAACTGAGATCCGGCCTCAAACCGGCAGCTTCTCCCAGGTAAACGTGCCTCACCTCGGACTGGCTCCTTTTCGTGTAGGCATGCATCAGGACCCGGATGCATTTTTCCATGGCCCCGGACACGGGGATCTCCGTCGTGCACATCAGGGGCGCCATGCTCCACCCCAGCCGGCGCGCCGCTTCAGCCGGAAAGACAGCGTCGAGATCGGCAGTCACGGAGAAGATGATGCTGACAATGTCTTCACTGCCGATCTCATTCTCTCCGGCTATCAGGGTCAGTAGTTGTTCCGTGGCCGTTATGATCGCCGTCCGGCTGTTTTCTGCCACGGTGACAGCGCCGCGTATTCCCCGTACCCTTGCCTCGTCCACATCATCGCCCCCTCAGGAAACGGCCCGGTGGCCCAACCCGATGGCCACATCATCCAGGTGCAGCAGGCCGAAGCCGAAGTATACGGCGACACTGATGTGATCCTTATAGCGGGCGATGCCGATTTTACCACCCACACTGAAACCGACCGCCTTCATTCCAATCTGGCTCAGGGCTTCCCTGGTCGCTCCGGCAATCGCTCCCTCTTCGCTGTGCGTTTCCCGGATCACACCCTCCCGCTTGGCAGCCACGATCGCCCTCTCGATAAACTTCTTCAGGGAGACCACGTACTCACCGCCGCAGTCGACTGCGGCGGTCTTGATGCCAAGCTCACGGAATTCCAGCTTTTTTTTGCTCTCCTCTTCCCTGGTTTCCGTGATCGCCATCCTCACGGCTGAAGCTGCAACCTGCCGGCTTCCATAGTCTGCCAGAACAATCACCTCAAAACCCTGCCTACTTTAGCACTGCTCTTCACCGTTACCTGGTGGCAAGCCGCCTCTCCAGGAACAACTGGTAATTCCTCATCTCTTCGCTGATCCGGTAGATGATCCGCTCGACGTCATGCTTGTCCAGAACGATCTCACTTGGAGCGATCACCTCGATCTTCCGGAACTCCTCTCTGAGCAGTAAGGGAATCAGGTCTTCGATAGAATCCGAATCCAAGACAATCTCGATCGGCGCATAAGCCACGTCCCTGTTCGTTATCTCGTCCCTGACCGTATAGATCTCGCTGTCGGTATTGATCTCTTCAATGCGCACCCCCTGAATGGGCAGGTTGCGCAGCACGATGGCCTTCCGCTCTCTGATCTCTTCGGCCACCTGCTCCCCCTCTTTGCCCCGCGCAAAGACCCGCCCCTGTTTTCCCTCGCCCCGATAATCGAAGCGCGCCCGCACCCTCATCATCTTTTCACTTTTCCCTATTTCTCCGATCATCTCAAGCCACCCCCAGGATTTACTAACTGTTTCTTCCACAGATGACTACCCGCTCTAATGCCACCGCTTCAGAAGCGGTGGGATAAGAGCGGCTACATCACTGTATTAACTGGCTCCTCCGCATCCAGGCCTACGGCCTGGCCTGAAGAATGCGGAGTGCATAAACTTCGGTGGGGGAAAACACCACCCCCGAAGCCAAGGCCCAGTTGGACATTTATATTTCTGCTATTTTCGCCGCAAGCTGGCATAATTCCTTTCGACTTCCTAATATTCGATCCCGCGGCGACTTTTAATTCCCTGTTGGTAGGGATGCTTGACAATCTTCATCTCGGTCACCAGGTCGGCGGCGGCGATAATCTCCGGTGGAGCATTGCGCCCGGTCAGGATTACCTCCACATGTTCTGGTTTCCCAGCAAGCAGCGTCAGCGCATCTGCAACGGGAAGGAGTCCGAAATGAAAGGCATGGATGATCTCATCCAGGACCACGATATCGTAATCACCTGAGCGGACAGCCTCTTCAGAGGCTTTAAAGGCCAGGCGGGCAAGGTTCCTGTTTTCCTCGGTATCCTTCCCCTTTTGCGTAAAGCACCGGCCGCAACCCTTGCAATCCATCTCCCCCTGCCTGATCAGAGCGCTGTAAGGGCAAGTGATCCCATACTGGCGGATGGTGAAGTTTGGATACAGCCTCTGGGCGGCAAACAGCTCCCCACTGTAAGCCCCGCCCTTCAGGAACTGGATCATGCAGGCGAAGAAACCATGTCCGACAGCTCGCAAGACCAACCCCAGAGCTGCAGTCGTCTTGCCTTTGCTGTCGCCCGTATACACCTGGACGAGTCCTTTTTCCAACCGGGGCCTACCCATCGCTCGCTCTCCCTGTCACCTGTTTTCTGATACTATTCTTCCACTTATTTTGCGTTTTGTCTCTCTCTTTTTGCCATACTGTATCCCAAGATGACTCTACGGCTTCCCCAAAGCGAGCTCCTTCAAGGTTCGCACCTCGCTGGGGGTGAGCCGGCGATACTGGCCGGGTCGCAACCCCTCCAGCGTCAGAAACGCCAGGTTGGTGCGCTGGAGTTCGATCACCGGATGCCCTACCGCCTCACACATCTTGCGCACCTGCCGCTTTTTGCCCTCCCGCAGGCCGATCTCCAGCAGCGTTGCGCCGGCCGGTTCCTTTAAAACCCTCAGTATCTTCACTCTTGCCGGGGCGGTCTTGCCCTCCGGCAGCAGCACTCCCTGCTGCAGCCTCGCTATCTCCTCAGCGTCAGGCACCCCTATCACCTGCGCCTGGTAGGTTTTCCAGATGTCATGCTTGGGATGGGTCAGCAAGAAGGCCAGTTCTCCATCATTGGTCAGGATCAGCAAACCGCTGGTCTGCAGGTCCAGCCGGCCGACCGGATAAAGACGCACCCCCGGCAAGGGTACCAGGTCGGTGACCTTCGACCTTCCCTGGGGGTCCCTGGCTGTGGATACATATCCTTTTGGCTTGTATACCAGAAAATAATAGAACTTGCCGGTAGTCGACACCCTTTTGCCATCCACGCAGACATCCTGACACTCCGGGTCAACCAACATCCCAATGCCGGCGGGCTCTCCACCCACCCGGACCCGGCCGTCCCGGATCAACTCCTCACAGGCGCGGCGCGAGCCGACACCCGCCCTTGCCAACACCTTATGCAATCTTTCCGGCACCAATGCGGCCTCCCCTGTGTGTATACACACTTTCCCTGATTATACAGTCTCTTGATGCATGCTGGCTACACACGCCTGACTTCAGTCTCACACAAGGCCCGGGCAGAAATAAAAGCCCGTCAACGGGCTTTTAGCTAGTTTAGAAATTGGCCTTTCCTTTTCAATGAAGAATAGCCCTACCTGAACAGGTGGTTGCAGATCCAGACGGAGGCGCACAGGCCGGACAAGTCTGCCAGCAGGCCCAGGATGACGGCGTGCCGGAAGCGCCTGACCCCGACCGAACCGAAATAGACCGTCAGCACGAAGAAGGTGGTGTCGGTAGAACCCTGCATCACAGAGGCCAATCTGCCCACAAAAGAGTCCGGTCCGTAGGTCTTGATCAGTTCGGTGGCAAGGCCGAGGGCGCTGCTTCCGGAGAGCGGGCGCATGATCGCCAGCGGCAGCACCTCTGCCGGCACCCCGAAGAGCTTTAAAACGGGAGCGCAGGCGTGGGCGAGAAGTTCCATGGCGCCCGAGACCCGAAAGACTTTGATCGCCACAAACATGGCCACCAGGTAGGGTATGATCCGGATGGCGGTCATAAAGCCCTCGGCGCCCCCCTGGATAAAAGCCTCGTACACCGGCACCCGGCGCAACCACCCCAGCAGCAGAAACAGACAGATCATGGCCGGGATCGCCCAGCGCGAGACTGCTCCCAGGACCAGGGCTAGCACCGGGGCGGCTTCCTGCGCCTGCCCTGCAGATAGGTGCGCCAGATAATGTCCGCCACCATTACAAAAACCATGGAGAAACCGGTGGCAAAAATAGTCGGGGCGACGACCTCGGTGGCGTTGGCAGACCCCGTCGCCACCCGGACAGCGATGATGGTAGCCGGGATCAGGACGATGCAGGAGGTGTTTAAGGCCAAAAAAGTGCACATGGCGTTCGAGGCGGTGTCAGGACTGAGATTGAGCTTTTGCAGCTCCTGCATGGCCTTCAGCCCGAAAGGGGTGGCCGCATTGCCCAGGCCGAGGATATTGGCGCAGATATTCATGATGATGGAGCCCATGGCCGGATGTTGAGGAGGAATGTCCGGGAACAGGAGCACAGTCAGAGGGCGGACCAGGCGGGCCAACAGCCTGATCAGTCCAGCCTGCCGGGCCACTTCCAACATCCCCATCCACAGCGTCATCAGACCGATCAGTTCCAGGCAAACCCTGACCCCATCGTTGGCGGCGCTAAAAATAGTCTCCGTCACCAGATCGATCCTGCCATTGCAGGCAGCAACCGCAATCCCGCCCAAAATTAAGAAAAGCCAAACCAGGTTGAGCACGTCTCCAATCCTCCATCCTTCGGGTGCCGCGCCCACCTGTGCGCCGCATTCTTTCAGGCCGGGNNGGACATGGCACCGCCGGGCGCGTTTTGCTGCGCTGGCAGCATCTACCTAATTCACCATATGAAGGATGCAAGGCAGTTAGACCCAACCCTTCGGCCTTTTCGAAGTATGAAGTCAGAGGTGCAATACGCCCGACAGCCTCGCCCAGAAAGTGGGCTCCGCCGGGATGTCGCTGGTCGCCAACAGGTCAACGGCGCCAACCTGGCTTCCATTCAACAAGATATTGACGGCGCCAAGCACAGCCCCCTTTTTGACAGGGGCCGCGATGACCGGCAAAACTGTTGTCTTATAGCTCAATTCCCCCTCTTCGCCAGGAAGCGCCGCTACAATCAACTGGCGCTCCGGCCAGGCATCCACCGAAGGCTCCACCCCACCTGATACTTTTATACTGACCGTGTTCAGCCCGCTGTTATCCAGATCAAGAGCCTGATAATTGTTGAAGCCGTAATTCAGCAGATTTTCGATATCACCATAGACATCCGGCGAGTGGAGCACTACCGCGATCAGCCTCAGGGACCCTCGCTGAGCGTCCCCGATCACGCAGTTGCCTGCCTCACTGGTATAGCCGGTCTTGATGCCGATCGCCCCACTGTACCGGTATAGCAGCTGGTTATGGTTGACCAGAAAACGTGGCCAGGGATGGCCGACCCAGGGCAGGACAGCACTTTTCGTGGCCACCAGCTGCTGAAAAGTAGGGTTTGCCATTGCCTTTCTGCTGAGCACTGCCAGGTCGTAGGCAGACGAGTAATGATCCGGGGCATTCAAACCGTGACTGTTGCTGAAGTGGGTGTCGTTCATCCCCAACTCCCGGGCGCGGCTGTTCATCATGGCCACGAAGTTGTCCTCTGAGCCGGCAACACTCTCCGCCAGTGCGGTTGCCGCATCATTGGCCGAGCTCAGCAACAGGACATTGAGCAGATCCCGGCGGCTGAGGATCTCCCCAGGCTCCAGCGAGACGGTGCTCTCCCCGGTTTCGGCAGCCATACTGCTGATGTATACCATCTGGTCCAGGTTGCCGTTCTCCAGCACCAGGAGGGCGGTCATCACCTTCGTCAGGCTGGCCATCGGCACCCGCTGCGACGAGTTCAGGGCATACAGAACACGTCCTGAACCCTCGTCCATAAGTACCGCATATTTGGCCTGCACCAGGGTGGTGGCTTTCCCCTGGCCACCGGCCGCGCCAGGTCCGCCAAACCCCAAACCGGTTGCCAACAGCAGAGCACAGATCAGACATATCGTTCTTCGGCAAGCAGACTTTAGTCTCAACAACAATCTCAGCTCCAAAACTGGTATATTCGCTCAGGCGGGACAAAATTCCTCCTGGTAATTCTTAGCTTTTTTCCGCCGCAATATTCCAACCCTTTTTCCTGATTACGGCAACCAGCAGGACCAGGGCCGGGATAGCAAGCTGCACCACTGCCGCATACATCGGAAAGAGATGAAACGAGAAGTGGATTAGCCGTGGAAAGGTAGGAAAGAATATGCCTCAAAACGACTGTAATTACGGCTAAATGGAAATACAACAACCCCGGAGCGAAAACCCGCCGGGGTTGGCAACCAGGGGAAATATCCCCTCTACGGTATTATGTTAACTTCAAAAAATATTGCCGTTTTCAGTCCTCCGGCTCCCCCTGGATCACGTGCCGGATTTTCTCCATCAAGGTCGGCGCCATATCGATCAGCCGGTCAAAGACGGGGTTGACATCCACCGGCAGCAGGCGCACCTGGTCGTGGCCGACCACCAGGAACCCGACCGGCTGCACAGAAACGCCCCCGCCGCTGCCGCCTCCAAAAGGCAACATTTCCGCCGCCCCTCCCCGGCGCGCCTCCGGCAGGTAGTCGGCGCCGCCGGCGGCGAAGCCGCAGGATACCCTGGAAACAGGCATGATCACGTTCCCGTCCGGCGTTTCCACAGGATCACCAACAATTGTATTGACATCTATCATTCCCTTGATGCTCTCCATTGCCGTTTTCATGAGGTTCTCGATCGGGTGTTGCTCAGGCATAGCGCTTCCCCCTTACTAATAGTCCCGGATTTCGAATCAACCAGATGGCGCCGAGCTTGAAGGCCACAAGTATAATATGGCCTAAAGAGGTTTCCAATATGCAATCCAGGTTACTCGCAAAGCTGGCACCACCGAACTGGGGAACCACGGCGATCCGGACTCCTGCCGGCCTGATCCGCAAATGGCGTGACAGCGTCCCCATAATCAGCCCCTTGCCTGCCCAGATCAACCCGGCGGTCATCCCAGTAGCAGCGTAATCATCCAACCCGAATCCGGTCTCCCACAACAGCCTGGTGCAGACGCTCCTGTGAAGCAATTTCTTGAAAACCCCGATACTGCGTTTGATCCCTGTTAGCATGTCGCGCCACCGGCGCCACTGGACCAAAAAGCTGACACTGGCCCTGTTTATTCCCAAATGAAGTTTATAGCTTCCGCCAGCCCTGTTCCTGGTCGGCATCAGCCCCCGCTTCAGGCTCTTTCGTGGATGCGGAAAACCGATTTTCAAGCCGAGCCTACCCTTGAGGATCCCCACCTTCACCTGACCTTTGTGGCTGCGCCCGCGGCCCTCATAGACGATACGGATCTGCGCCGGCAGCGTCAGCAACAACGCTAGGAGCACCACAAATAGCACAATGATGGCTAATTGTACGTAAAAAATATGACGCAACCCATCAACCCCCGCTGCCTGCCTCTATACAGCACATCCAACATAAGGATCGATGTTAAGATTTGCGTCCAGTACCAGAAATATACACGCTTTACTCCCACGCACGTGGGGACGACTTTCGATGAAGCTATCGCGGTGCTTGATGCGCTGCTCGGTTTACCCCCACGTGCCTGAGGATGATCATCCACCGGCTCCAGAGGTAGTACCATGCTCAGGGCGGGCTACCCCCTCGTGCGTGGGGACGCTTGAGCGCCTCTAAGTCCGGCAGATCTTTCAGATCCCGGAGGCCGAAATACTCCAGGAAAGCGTTGGATGTTGCATATAAAACTGGGCGGCCCGGCCCGCCGCTACGCCCTGCCTCTTGAATTAAGCCCCTGTCGAGCAGCATGCCCAAAACGTGGTCAGAGTTAACCCCCCTAATCCCCTCTATCCTGGCCTTGGTAACCGGCTGGTAATAGGCCACAATACTCAGGGTCTCCAAAGCCGCCTGGGACAACGTATGCTCCCGGCCGCGGTCCTGGTGAAGCTTCTCCACGTAGGCATGAAGCTCGGGTCTGGTTACCAGTTGGTACCCATCACCCACCTGCACCAATCTTACTCCGTGCTCCGGACGGTTATATATCGTATCCAGCTCCGAGAGCAGCGCTGTTACATCATCCGGTACCAAGCCGGTCAGGCGCGACAGAGCTGCCGCTGACAGTGGCCTGGGAGAAGCAAAAAGTAATGCATCAAGAATTGCAACAGTTTCATCGGGAAATATTACTGGCATCGCGCGGTTTACCCCCACGTGTGTGGGGATGGCGCAGATGGCCTAGCCCACTACCATCCGCCCCCATCCCGTCTTCCTGGGATGCGTGAGCGCTTCACACATCTCGCTTGCCACTTCTCACTTCACCGCCACCAGGATGATCTCATTTGTGCCCTGATGCTGGGAGAGCCTGAGCCGCCCCCGGAACACCAACTCCAGAACCGCCAGGAAACTGTAGATCACCTCGAGCTGGCCGGCATTTTCAAACAACCGATGGAAGGGCAATCTACCCCTGTTTCCGGCAATCTTCCCAAACACCGTCTCCATCTTCTCATCGAAATCAACAGCCGTTTCCACCTGGTAGGGGACCGGCTCAAAGTCGACGCGCACCAGAATCTCCTTGAACGCAGTCACCAGCCTGGTGACATCCTCCTGGAGATCCTGCTGTTCCGGTTGTTCAGTATCCCGGTCTGGTTGGCGCTTGTAGCTCCTGACCCAGTTTCGGGCACAATCCTCCAGGTTCCTGGCCGCTTCCCTGATCACCAAATACTCGGCTTCTGCAGTCACAGCCAGACCGCCCGAAACATCATCCTCATTCCAGTAGTCGCCCTCTGCGCCGGCGGCAGCCTCCTGCTCCGATTACACTGGAGGAAGAGGTGCTCCAAAGCCGATGCAAACCACCTATAACGGCCTGGAACTGCCGCAAGACGGCCAGCCAATCGAGTACAAAAACGGGCAGTTCGAGGTGCCCGATAACCCCATTATTCCTTTCATCGAGGGCGACGGCACGGGGCGCGACATCTGGAAGGCCGCGCGGCGGGTCTTCGACGCGGCGGTGGAAAAGGCCTACGGCGGCAAGCGGGCCATCCGCTGGTTTGAGATCTTCGCCGGCGAAAAGGCTTTCCGCCAGTTCAACTCCTGGCTTCCCGACGACTCGGTGGCCGCGGCGCGCGACCTGAGAGTCTCCATCAAGGGACCGCTGACGACGCCGGTCGGCGGCGGCATCCGCTCGCTCAACGTGGCCCTGCGCCAACTGCTCGACCTATACGCCTGCGTGCGGCCGGTGAAGTACTACCAGGGCGTCCCCAGCCCGGTGAAGCACCCCGAGAAAATGGACATTGTCATCTTCCGCGAGAACACCGAGGACGTGTACGCGGGCATCGAGTTCCAAGAGGGCTCGGCCGAGGCCGGCCGGCTGATCGATTTTCTGAACAACGACCTGCTCAAGGGCGGCAAGAAGAAGGTGCGCGCCGACTCCGGCGTGGGCATCAAGCCAATCTCCATCTTCGGCTCGAAGCGGCTGGTGCGCTCTGCCATCAAATTTGCTCTGGAGACAGGGCGCAAGAGCGTCACTCTGGTCCACAAGGGCAACATTCAGAAGTTCACCGAGGGAGCCTTCCGCCAGTGGGGTTACGAGGTCGCGGTCGAGGAGTTCCGCGCTGCTACTGTCACCGAGCGCGAGAGCTGGATTCTGGGCAACCTCGACGCTCGCCCCGGCCTGACGGTTGAACAAAACGCCGCGCTGATCGAGCCTGGCCTGGAGTTCGCCTCAGCGGATTTCCGCGATTCGGTCTACGCCGAGGTCAGCTCGGTGCTCGACTCGATCGGCCAGACGCACGGCCACGGCGCCTGGAAGTCGAAGCTGCTCATCAACGACCGCATCGCCGACTCGATCTTCCAGCAGATCATCATCAGGCCGGAGGACTACAGCGTGCTGGCGACAACTAATTTGAATGGCGACTACATCTCGGACGCGGCGGCGGCGCAGGTGG
>PLQY01000093.1 GCA_003160265.1 Peptococcaceae bacterium
GACTTGGACATCTTCGCCCCATCCTTGAGCACCATCCCCTGGGTCAGCAGGTTGGTGAAGGGCTCGTCGACCGGCGCCAGCCCCAGGTCGCAGAGTACCTTCATGAAGAAGCGGGAGTAAAGCAGGTGCAGGATGGCGTGCTCGACCCCGCCGATATACTGATCCACCGGCATCCAGTAGTCCACCTTGTCCCTAGCGAAGGCGTGTTCCCCGTCCCTCGGGTCGCAGTAGCGCAAATAGTACCACGACGAACAGACGAAAGTGTCCATGGTGTCGGTCTCCCGCCGGGCAGGTCCCCCGCACTGCGGGCACCTGGTGTTCAGGAAGTCCTTGGCCTTCAACAGCGGCGACTCCCCGGTGGGCTCGAAAGCCACGTCCAGCGGCAACAATACCGGCAGGTCGGCCTCCGGCACCGGCACGATGCCGCACTTGTCACAGTAGACGATCGGTATCGGAGCGCCCCAGTAGCGCTGCCTGGAGATCAGCCAGTCCCGCAGCCGGTAGTTGACCTGCTCCCGGCCTTTGCCCCGCTCAGCCAGCAACTGGATGATCCGCAGTTTGGCCACCTCGCTGTCGATCCCGTCGAACTCCCCGGAGGCCGTCATCAGCCCCGGTTCGGAATAGGCCTCGACCATCGTGGCCGCATCCAGGTCCTGCCCCAGGGGCTGGATCACTACCCGCACCGGCAGCCGGTATTTGCGGGCAAATTCCAGGTCGCGCTGGTCGTGGGCCGGCACGCCCATCACGGCGCCCGTCCCGTACTCCGGCAGCACGTAGTTGGCCACCCAGATGGGGAGCCGTTCCCCGGTCAGGGGATGGACGGCGTGCGCCCCGGTAAAGACCCCCACCTTCTCAGCCTCGTTGGAGGTCCTGTCGATCTCGCTCTGGACCCGCACCCGGTTGACGAAGGAGCGCAGGTCGTCATTGCCGGCCTGCTCCAGCAGCCGCCCCACAAAAGGGTGCTCCGGAGCCAGTACCATGTAGGTGACCCCGTATATAGTGTCCGGGCGGGTGGTAAAGACCGGGAGCGGTGTTCCATCCCCGGCCACAAACTGCACCTCGGCCCCGGTGCTCTTCCCGATCCAGTTCTCCTGCATGATGCGGACCTTTTCCGGCCAGCCCTGCAGTTTGTCCAAATCTGTTAAAAGGCGTTCGGCATAGGCGGTGATCCGGAAAAACCACTGATTCAGGCTCTTCTTGGTGACCTCCGTGTCGCAGCGCTCACACCGTCCGTCCACCACCTGCTCGTTGGCCAGCACCGTGGCGCAGGCGGGGCACCAGTTCACCGCAGCCTGCTTCCGGTAGGCCAGCCCCCGGTGGTAGAGCTGCAGAAACAGCCACTCGGTCCAACGGTAATAGCCCGGGTGGCAGGCAGCCACCTCCCGCGACCAGTCGTAGCTGACGCCCATGCTCTTCAACTGGCGCCGCATGTTATTGATGTTATCCCTGGTCCACCGGGAGGGATGGATACCATGCTTGATGGCGGCGTTCTCCGCCGGCAGGCCGAAGGCATCCCAGCCCATGGGGTGCAGCACGGCAAAGCCGCGCATCCTGTGATAGCGTGCCACCACGTCCCCGATGGCATAGTTGCGCACATGCCCCATGTGCAGGTTGCCCGAAGGGTAGGGAAACATCTCCAGGCAGTAGTACTTCCGCCGGTTAGGGTCCTCCCCCACCCGGTAGGCGTCGTCACGCTCCCAGCGCTCCTGCCACTTCTTTTCAGTCAGCCGGAAATTATATCTGCTCTCCACGACTTACCCCCCAATTAAAAACCCCCGTCCTTGCAAAGGGACGGGAGTTATATTTTCCCGCGGTACCACCCGATTTGGCAAATTATTGGTGGAGCTGGTGGGAGTCGAACCCACGACCTCTTCCATGCCAAGGAAGCGCGCTCCCACTGCGCTACAGCCCCACATGACTGCCCACTCCAATTCAATTAAGCGAGTAGCTACAACTTTATCTCAAAGCCAGGGTTAATTATATTGAATTGGTCCGCCCCTGTCAACAAGATATTAGAGGTATATAACCATCATGGCTCCCGGCTCACAATTTTGGCGTCTCCCCAGAGGTGTTCGAGGTCATAAAACCGCCGCGCCTCCTCGTTGAAGATGTGGACCACCACGTCGCCACCGTCCAAAAGCACCCAGCCGGATTCCGGCGTCCCCTGCCGGCGCAGGTACGGCATCCCGGCCTGGTCCAGTTCCTCCTGAACAGCCCGGGCAATCGCCGTGATCTGGGGTATATTGCGTCCGCTGCAGATCACGAAGTAGTCTGCCACCGGAAATACCCCGGTCACGTCCAGTACCCGGACATCAACAGCATTCTTGGCAGCAACCGCATCGCCCGCACGTAAGGCCAGTTCCCGGCCCTCTGACAAACAAACTCCCCCTCCCTTTCTAGAAGTCCGGGCGCAACCCGGATGCTCCTAACCTCTAGCCTCGAACCTCGAGGATGCTTGCTCACCAAGAAAATAATTCCACGCCGCAACCGTCTGCGGGTGGATCACCTTGCTCCTCTTCAACAGATAGCGAATCGAAAAAGCCAGGGAGATCAACATGGCCTGATCCAGGTCGCCCTGCACGGCAAGGCGCAGTTTCCCGACTATCGGGCAGGTCCGGCCTGCAGCAATCAGGTCTGCCAGGTAAATGATCCTGGCCAGCCGGTCCATTCCCGGAGCCCCCACTGTATGCACCACGATTGCCCGCAGCACGCTCCTGTTCTCAACCCCCAGCTCTGACCGGACAAGCCAAGCGCCTACAGGCCCATGTAAAAGCACCGGAACCCGGCGTTCGATCTCATGCTCGATCAGTCCATTGGACCCAGCAATCCGGAGCAATTCGTCCGCGGACAGATCGCGGGCGTAATCGTGCAGCAACCCGGCCATCTCCGCATCCTGAATGGAGACACCGTGCATCCCGGCGATCTCCATAGCACTTTCAGCCACTGCCAGGGTATGCTCATACCGTTCCGGTGTCATGCGCCTTTTGGCAGCGGCTGCATATTTAGACTCTACGATGTTCATCGTCCTCCAAAGGTTACTGGCGCGGCTTGGCTTCGTTGACCGTCAGGATCCGGCCCTCAAAATCGACGCCGTTGAGGGCATCGACGATCTTCTGGGCATCCTCGTCGTTCACCTCGACGAAACCGAAGCCCCGTGACCGCCCGGTTTCCCGGTCAACGATGATTCTGCTGTTGACCACGCTGCCGTAATTGCCGAAAAAGTTGTTCAACCCATCAGCGTCCGTACGCCACGGCAGATTGCCGACATACAATGTGCGTGTCAAATCCCTTTCACCTCTGTTATTTATAGATCTTTGCCCCTGAAAACCTACCCCCTCGTGGGGTAGGATGAAAGGGCGCGTAAGGCCTTGGCTTGGCAAGGCTGCTCCCGATGAAGCGAGAAGCCTCTAGGCTCGTCCTGGGGGAGGTTCACTTCAAGTGTAGTATGCGGTGGCATAGAATTGGATATACCTCCGCCCCCACCACTTGGCCGACCCGCCTTCGCTGGGTACCCCGTCGTGGGCCATTGGTCGTTGGATGCAATCACCGTTTTTCCACCTACCACCCACCACTAACCACTATAAAGCCTGTTCTTTATTATATAAGCCTCGACAGCTTCGGGTACCAGGTACTTGATGGAGGCGCCCCTCCGGACACGCTCCCTGATGTCGCTTGAGGAGATGCTTGGCGCTGGGATCTCCAGGATGGAGACCGACCCAGAGAAATATTCACCCAGCAAGGCGTTGAGTTGGCGGAGGTCATAGCCTGGCCGGGTGGCGGCAATGAACCGGCACATGGCCAACAACTCCTCAGGCTGCTTCCACTCGATGATCTCCAGGATAGCATCCGCCCCGGTGACAAAAAACAGCTCCGTACCATCGCCGTACAATTGGCGGAAGGCTCGCACCGTATCCACCGTATAGGAGTGTCCACCCCGCTCGTACTCCATCCGGGAGACTTCAAAAAACGGGTTGGTGGCGGTGGCCAGCACCGCCATCTGGTACCGGCTCCAGAAATCCGATACCGTGCCCGCCGTTTTATGGGGTGGATGCCCCGACGGCACAAAAACGACCTCCTGCAGACCATACCACTCCCTGGCCGCCTCTGCTGTCACCAGGTGCCCATAATGTACTGGGTCGAATGTCCCGCCCATGATCCCGACGCGTTGCCCGCTCATCTACCTGCACTCCGCCCTTATCATAATACTGGTTTCGACAATATGATATTTCCATCAGCGCCAATGCTGCCGCATTTCTTAGCATATACAGGGCATGGGAAAACAATCCTTCTCTTGATTCCAACCGTTTAATTCTGATCTTTGATGAAAAATTCCTGCCATAAGATTACCGATTCTTCCTTGTCTATTAGTTTCGAATTTGCCCGTCGCCGAAGATGATGTACTTGATGGAGGTCATCTCCTCCATGCCCATGGGGCCCCGGGCATGCATCTTCTGTGTGCTGATGCCGATTTCCGCCCCGAACCCGAACTGGTAGCCGTCAGTAAAGCGGGTTGAGGCATTAACAAACACCGCCGCCGCGTCCACCTGCTGGAGAAAGGTTCTGGCCTTGGCGTAACTGCTGGTGATAATCGCCTCGGAGTGCTTGGTGCCATAGGTGTTGATGTGCTGGATCGCCTCCTCCAACCCATCTACCACCTTGACCGCCAGCACCAGGTCGAGATACTCGGTCTTCCAGTCCTCTTCAACGGCCGGAATTACGTCTGGCAGGATCTCCTGAGTCCTGGGGCATCCCCGCAGTTCCACACCTTTGGCCCGCAGGGCCGCAGCCGCCGCCGGCAGGAAGACCGGAGCCACCTTGGCATGCACCAGCAAGGTCTCCATGGCATTACAGACGCTTGGGCGCTGGGTCTTGGCGTTGACTACGATCTTTTCCGCCATGGCTAGATCTGCGTCCTCTTCCACATAAGTATGACAGTTGCCAACCCCGGTCTCCAGCACCGGCACCGTAGCATTCTGCACCACGGTCCGGATCAGCCCGGCGCCACCCCTGGGAATCAGCACGTCGATGAATTCATTCATCGTCAGCATGATGTTGACCGCTTCCCGGTCGGTAGTATTCACCAGTTGGATTGTCCCGGGCGGCAATCCGGAGCCGGTGGCCGCGCCGCTGATCACCTGGGCGATCGCCTGGTTGGAGTTGAAAGCCTCGGAACCGCCCCTAAGGATCACGGCGTTCCCCGCCTTCAGGCAGAGGCCTGCAGCATCAACCGTGACGTTCGGGCGGGCCTCGTAGATAATACCGATCACACCGAGGGGTACCCGCATCTTGCCGATCTGCAACCCGTTTGGCCGCGTCCACATCCGGAGCACCTCACCGACTGGGTCCGGCAGCGCCACCAGAGCACGCAGCCCCTTCGCCATCTCTGAAACCCGGTCCGGAGTCAGAAGCAGCCGATCCAGCAGCACCCCGCTCAGGCCATTTTTCCGGGCGGCATCCATATCATCCTGGTTGGCCTCCAGGATCATGTCGGATCGCTCCTCCAGGCTCCTGGCCATCGCCTGCAGGGCGTCGTCCTTGACTCTGGTCGACACTCCGGCCAGCTTAAAAGACGCTTCCTTGGCCCTGGCACCCATCTGCCGCAGTTCTTCCGCCAGCATTTTATTGCCCCCTCAACTTGGTCTTTGGCTTTTAGTCGTTGGTGTTGGATACACTCAATAAAATTATATCACTTGCTCTCCGGCCATCACAGCAAGGTTGTCGCGGTGGATCACCTCGTCATAGTCGTGATAACCGATGATTGCTTTGATTTCCGCGCTTTTATGGCCTCTGATGAGGTTGATCGCCCAGGAGGAATAATTGCTGATGCCCCGGCCCAGTTCGCGCCCATCCTGATCGGCCACTCCGACCACGGTCCCGGCGGCGAACTCCCCCTCCACCCCGAGGATACCGCTGGGCAGCAAACTCTTTCCCTTATTCAAGATAGCACCGGCGGCGCCCTGGTCGACGTAGATCCAGCCCTGGACCGGAGAACTGAAGGCGATCCAGTGCTTGCGCGACTGCATCCTGCCAACGCCCGGCATAAACAGAGTGCCCACCGCCTCCCCGTTCACCACCCGCTGGATAGTGCCCGCCTTCAGGCCACTGGCGATCACCAGGGGAATCCCAGCCGTCATGGTAATCCGGGCTGCCTGAATTTTGGTCTCCATGCCGCCGGTAGCCAGGGTGGAGCCGCGGCCTCCTGCCAGGGCCTCGATCTCCGGAGTGATCTCGGCAATTTCCGGGATCAACTCCCCGGCCCTGCCGGGACTGGGAATCTGCTTGTAAAAGCCGTCCTGATCGGTCAGCAGGATTACCAGGTCGGCGTCCACCAGGCAGGCCACGTGGGCGGCCAGGTTATCGTTATCTCCAAACCGGATCTCTTCCACGGCCACCGTATCGTTTTCGTTGACCACCGGGACCACGCCCTGGCTGAGCAAGGCCTCGAAAGTGTAGCTGGCGTTCAGGTAACGCTCCCGGTCCATGATATCGTATCTGGTTAGCAGCACCTGGGCCACGATCAGGCCACGGGGCGAGAACAGGCGCTCATATTGCTGCATCAGCACGCACTGGCCGACGGCTGCCGCCGCCTGCTTCTCCGGAATGGTACGCGGCCTTCTGGCCAGCCCCAACCGCCCGACGCCGGCCCCGATCGCCCCGGAACTCACCAGCACCAACTGCCGCTCCTGCTTCAACAGGGCCAGGTCTGAGACCAGGCTTTCCATCCGGCTCTGGTTGAACTGCCCCCGGGCGCCACAGAGAAGCCCCGTCCCCAGTTTCACCACCACCCGGCGGGCCTGGGACAAGGGGACGCGGTTGTTGACCGGTTCCTGTTTCATACTATAAGTCACTCCACTCGAACTCGAACTCCCCGATCTTTACAACGTCACCCTGTTTGATGCCTCTCGATTGCAGAGCATCATCCAGGCCGATGCGCTTCAGGGTATGATGCAGGTAGCGCAGGGCAGAGGGATTGTTGGAGTCGAACCTGGCCACCAGGCGCTCCACTCCCTTGCCGGAGACCTGCCAGCCGCCGTCGGTCTCGACGACGGTGAAACCGCGCTGCGCCCAAAGGGCACCCGGCGCCCGCTCGGGCTCGGCCCTGATCACCAACACGTCCTGGTCCTCCTGAGCTTGCGGCGCGCCCAGAGAGCGCCCGGGTCGCTGCTCATCCAGCAGGCGGCCGATACCAAGCAGCAGTTGGTCGACCCCTTCGCCGGTGGCGGCGGAGATCGGGTAGACCTGCACATCCGGAAAATCCTGGCGCAACAGCGGGAGATTCTCGCGGGCCTGGGGCAGATCGATCTTGTTGGCGGCGATCACCTGCGGCCGACCGGCCAATTCCGGGTTGTAGACCTGCAACTCCTGGTTGATCACCCGGACGTCCTCCCGGGGATCGCGGCCCTCGGTGCCGGCCGCGTCTACCACGTGCACCAGCACCCTGGTACGCTCCGTGTGCCGCAAGAAACGATGGCCTAGACCGGTGCCGGTGTGGGCGCCCTCCACCAGGCCGGGCAGGTCGGCCACCACGAAGCTGCGGTCCTCGCCGATGCGCACCATGCCCAGATTAGGCTCCAGGGTGGTGAAGGGGTAGGAGGCAACCTTCGGTCGGGCTGCGGAGATACGACGCAACAGGCTCGATTTGCCGGCGTTGGGGAACCCGACCAGTCCCGCGTCCGCCAGCAGCTTCAGTTCCAGCTCCAGGATGCGCTCCTCTCCGGGGTCTCCCCGCTCTGCAAAGTGAGGCGCCTGCTCCTTGGAGGTGGTGAAATGAGTGTTGCCACGACCTCCCCGGCCGCCCCTGGCCGCCACCACCTGCTGGCCGGGCCTGGTCAGGTCGGCCAGGGTATCGCCCTCTTCCTCCCTGACCACCGTGCCCGGAGGAACCCGCAGCAGCAGGTCTTCCCCGTTTTTCCCATGCTGGTTCTTGCCCCGTCCGTGCTCACCCTGCCCGGCCCGGTAGTGCTTCTGGTATTGGTAATCGACCAGAGTGCTCAGATTGGGATCGACTACCAGCGCCACGTTGCCGCCCCGGCCGCCGTCGCCGCCGTCTGGTCCGCCGTTGGGAATGAATTTCTCACGCCTGAAAGAGGCTGACCCGTTGCCGCCGTCGCCTGCTTTCACAAAGATCTTGACGTAATCGTAGAACATACATCAGCACCACCTTATGAAAAAGCTTCCCCCGGAATTGGGAGAAGCCATACTGCCGGTTTGATCCACTATGCTTGCGCCGCTTCCGAAGTGATGCTGACCTCTTTGCGGTCCTTGCCCTTGGTCTCAAACTGCACGTATCCATCCGCCAGGGCGAACAGAGTATCATCCCGTCCCCGCCCGACGTTCCAGCCGGGGTGGATGTGGGTTCCCCGCTGGCGTACGATAATGCTGCCAGCGTTCACAAACTGTCCGCCGTACCTCTTGACGCCCAGCCGCTTGCCTGCACTGTCACGGCCGTTCCTGGAACTGCCGACTCCTTTTTTATGAGCCATGATGTCGCCTCCCGAAAATTGTCCCGTTATTCTCCAGCCAGTTTTTTGGTTTATTCTGCCGCTTCCGCTAAATCTTCCGGTTCTCCCGCCGGCACCGTCCCGGTACCTGCGCTGTTATCCACCTGCTCGACGCTGAAGCCTGGGCAGGTGATCCCTTGCACCCTGATCTCCGTGAAAAACTGGCGGTGGCCATTCTTGCGCCGGTAGTTCTTCTTCGCCTTGTACTTGAAGACGATGATCTTCTTGGCCTTGCCCTGCTGGAGTACCTGGGCTATGACCTGGGCTCCCTCGATATAGGGAGTGCCGATGAGCGTCTGGGCATCGTCACCTACAGTCAGGATACGATCAAGTGTAACCTGATCGCCCTTGGCCGCCTCAAGCTTTTCCACCCTCAGGACACCGCCCGGTTGCACCTTATGCTGCTTGCCCCCTGTTTCCAAAACCGCGAACAAACCTTTTCCCCCTTCCGCCAGAGCTGGTGGCTTTTTAGTGCACTTGAAAACCCGCCCCGCGCGCATCTTCCTGTAGCTAAGCTACAATGGCAATTCTAGCATCGGCAGCAATCGCTGTCAAGCAATGTGAAAGCAATCCGGTAAGGCAAGTACCATAGCGAGCATGGCTCTCATGCTGGGAGGATAGGAAAGATATGATTCTTACAGACAAATTAAGCGACATGGAAATAATCCCGCCATATATCGTGGCTCAAGTTCACTCTGCATCTGGCAGGCTGATGATGCGGGCCTTGGCGTAGGTACGGAAGACTTTGGCGATCTCCACGTATGCCGGCTTACCCACCTGGACACCGCCATCCTCCACATCGATCACGAAACCCTGGACCCGGCCGATGCCATTGGCCGGGTGCGAGCTGTGGGCCTCTTCAATCTTCACCTTCAGGATCTGGCCAGGATGCACCGGGGCCGACAGGTTGGCGATCTCCTCCTGGCTGTAAAGAGGGCGCATCTGCACATCCTCCAGATGGGCAGCCTCGCTCCCCTTGACGATAATCTGCTTCCCGATCTCCTGCTCCAGGGACCGGAGGTGGCTCCCCCCGCCACCGATCAGGAAGGCGGCCACGCCCGGGTTGACTTCCACCATAACTGCCGGGGCAGTATTGGTACGGGCGAACTCCCGCAGATCCTGACAGGTTTTCAGGCCTACAGTCTCTTCCGACAGCACCCGTCCCTTGCCCTCGCAGTAAGGACACAGCCTTTCCAGCAGGCTGCTCAGGCTGGGCCTCACCTTCTTGCGCGTCATCTCCACCAGGCCGAGGTGGGTCAAACCTAGGACATAGGTTCTGGTCTTATCCCGCTTCAGATCCTCGTCCAGGCGCCTGAGAACCTCAGCCCGGTGTTCCAGGACTTCCATATCGATGAAATCGACGATAATGATGCCACCCAGGTTCCGCAGCCGCACCTGGCGGACGATCTCCGGGATCGCCTCCAGGTTGGTACGAAACACCGTGTCGGCGAAATTCTTACTCCCCGTGTATTTCCCGGTGTTGACGTCAATCACCGTCAGGGCTTCAGTTTCGTCGATCACCAGGTAGCCCCCGCTGCGCAGCCATACCTTGGGCCGTAGCGCCCGGGTCACTTCCTGATCGATTCCGTAATCCTCCCAGAGGTCGGACTCCACCAATTGTACTTTCCGGCCAAAGCTGTGAGCGTCGGAACCAAGCAGTTCCAGGATCCTGTCATAGGTCTCCGGTTCGTTGACCACCAGGCGGTCGATCTCTTCCCCCACCAGGTCCCGCAACACCCAGGAGACCAACTCCAGGTCCTGGTACAGCATGGCCGGAGCAGAGTACTGGCCCGATTTCTCCTTGGTCCGTTTCCATAACTCATTGAGGGCGGCCACATCCTCCGCCAACTCATCCCGGCTGACTCCCTCGGCCACTGTACGCACGATCAGGCCGCTGCCGGAAATGCGTACCTCTTCGGCCAGGTTTTTCAGGCGCTCACGCTCGCGCTCCTGGGTAATGCGGCGGGAGACGCCGATGCAGGCCAGATCCGGCAACAGTACCACGTACCGGCCAGGCAGGGTGAGTTGGGTTGTTACCCGGGCCCCCTTGGTGCCGAAGGGCTCCTTGACCACCTGGACCAGGATCTCCTCCCCCTCACGGAGCATGTTCTGGATCGGGAGGTTCTCGCGCTTGCCAGGCGCCGTATGCACATCTTCGACATATAGAAAGGCGTTGCGCTCCAGGCCAATGTTCACGAAGGCCGCCTGCATGCCCGGCAGGACGTTCTCGATCCGTCCCCTGTAGATATTGCCGGCCAGGCGCATCTGGAACGAACGCTCCAGGTAGACCTCCACCAGGCGCCGCTTCTCCAGCACCGCCACCTTCGTCTCTTCCATGGTCACTTGAATCAAAATCTCTTTTAACATAGCTCTTCTTCCTTCGCAGCTTATATTAAACTTGGCTTGCGCCAACCGTTGGCGAAGGCGAAGCCCTAGTTGTGCTTACACTTGTTTTATAAAAGTTTATTCATCAAGTATTTCGAAGAAGTCAAGTCTCCCAGAGCTGCTTCCGCTCCCCAAGGGGATTGACCAGGCCGCCGTTCTGGTGCAGCAGCGCCATTCGGGTGACCCGGGCTGGTTCGTAGCTGCCAGCCGTTTCGGCCAATGGCAGCAGCGTTTCCACAATGCCGCGCAGGGGTGCGGTCGCCTCCCCGAAATCCACCAGCAGGTCTAAAACAGAGGACATCTTGCCTCCGACCTCCGTTAACCGGCAGACCGCCAGTCCGGATCTGACATCAAACAGCTTGCCATCCTTGGGGCGCTTATAGTAGAGAGGATCGGATCCGCAGACCAGACGGTCGATAGCTTGCTGCCAGGTGTCAACAGTCTGTTCCGGTGGCAGGGCCAGCCGGTACCAGGCGCAGTTTACCGTCTTGCCGATACCGGGCGCCTCCGGCGGCAACTCCATCAGGCACCCGATCTCCAGTCCGGGAGGAAGCTGCCGCCCGAGGGATGCCCTGCCCTCAGACAGAGGCATAGCAGCAGCCAGGTCCACGTCCAGGTACTCCCGCAGCCCGGCAACGCCCACGCCCAGGGAGGGGCAGTAGGAAAGCCTGGGGTGCGGGTTGAACCCCCGGCTGAAGACCAGAGGCAACCCGGAGCGGCGCAGCGCCCGAGTAAAGGTGCGTACCAACTCCAGGTGCGACAGCCACCTGGCTCTCCCAGTTTTAGAATACTCAATTCTGTATTCTACCATCGATCTCTCCGACCCCACCTTCGGCGGTTACCAATTGGGAAGCCTATTATCTTGAAGCCTTGACCAATCGGGGTTCCACCCCGAAGGAGGGGCATACCCCGCACCCTTCGCAGGAGCCCAGCCGGCAATCGGCGGTGGCCACTCCGGCCAGGGCCCGCCGGTGTTCACGGACCAGGAACTCCCGGTCGATACCGACGTCGATCAGGTCCCAGGGTAGGACCTCGTCGTATGACAACCGCCGTCCGGCATAGAACTCCGGATCCAACCCGGCCGCCCGGAAGCTGTCCTGCCACAGGTCAAAGTTAAAGTGCTCCGTCCAGCCGTCAAACCGGCAACCCCGGCGCCAGGCCTCGAATAACACCTCAGCCAGGCGGCGGTCGCCCCGGGCCAGCGACGCCTCCAGAAAACTCGTCTTGATATCGTGCCAGTGGTAATCGGCGCCGCTGCTTTTGACCAGGTCCCGCAGAAAGGCATGACTCTCCGTCAACTGCTGCCGGGGCAGTTGCCCCTCCCACTGGAAGGGCGTATGCGCCTTGGGCACGAAGGAGGAGGCGCTGATCGAAAAACGCAGCTTTTTTCCGCCCCGGGCGCTGCGCCCCGCACGTTGCGCCTTCCGCACCAGGTCGCCGATCCCCTCCAGATCGGCCTGTGTCTCGGTGGGCAGCCCGACCATGAAGTAGAGCTTGATCGCCGACCACCCGGCCGCCACTGCAGCCGCTACCGCTTCCAGGAGATCGGCCTCGGTAACCCCCTTGTTGATCACGTCCCGCAGGCGCTGGGTGCCCGCCTCCGGGGCCAGGGTCAGGCTCGTCCGCCGGCCCCCGGGCAACTTCTGGGCAACGCCCACGCTGAAGGAGTCAACCCGCAGGGACGGCAGGGAAATGCCCGTCCGGGAGAGAGTGCATTGATCCCCCAAAGCCGGCAGCAAGCCGTCCAGATCACTGTAATCCAGGCTGCTCAATGAAACAAGCGAGATATCCTCGTAGCCGGTCTTGTCGATGATCTCCCGGGCCTGTCGCAGCAGAGTCCGGGGATCGCGCTCCCGCACCGGGCGGTAGATCATCCCCGCCTGGCAGAACCGGCAACCCCGGGTGCAGCCACGGAAGACTTCCAGCATCCCCCGCTCGTGGACCGCCTCCGCCAGGGGTACCACGGGCGCGGTAGGGAAGAAGGCATCGTTCAAGTCCGGCGCCAGGCGCCGCCGCACACAACTCTGCAACTCGGGACGCAGGGCGGTAAAGCTCTGCACCCCTCCGTTCTTATTATATTCTACGCTGTAGAATGAAGGGATGTAGACACCGGGGATCCCGGCCAGTTTCTCCAGCAAACGCCGGCGCGACCACCGCGCCCGCAAGCGGGCACCCGGGGCACCCGCGCTCTCCTTGGCCTGCCTGATCACTGACAGCACTTCCGGCAGGGCATCCTCCCCCTCACCGATGCCGAAGGCATCGATGAAGGGCGCCAGCGNNACGGCTCCGGGTTGGCGGCCACGGGGCCGCCGGCGATCACCAGCAGGTCGGCATCGCTGCGCTCGCAGCTCTGTAGCGGGATCCCGGCCAGATCGATCATGTTCAGGATGTTGGTAAAGGTCAACTCGTACTGCAGCGTGAACCCCAGCAGGTCAAAATCTCTGAGCGGGCGGTGGGACTCCAGGCTGAACAGCGGCAGGCCGCCTCGCCTGAGCTCCGCCTCCAGGTCCGGAGCCGGAGCAAAGACGCGCTCCATCAGATAGTCCGAATGGGCGTTGACCAGTCCGTAGAGGATCTGCAGGCCGAGGTGGGACATCCCCACCTCGTACAGGTCGGGGAAGGCGAAGGCCATCCTCACCGCCGTCCGGTCCCAGTCCTTGTGCACGGCGTTCCACTCGCTGCCCAGGTAGCGGGCCGGTTTTTCCAGGTGCGACAGCAGTTCGTCCAGGTCATGCTGCTCCATCGAGATACTCCTTCAATGTCGATATGTGCTGCAACGCATTCAAATTTTTCTCGTCTTACTATCTTACCATTCCTGGTAGAAACATATCACTGGGCATTTTCTATTATATTGACGTACACCGATCTGATAGAAAAATATTCAAGACGGATTAACATCCATCACAGGATAATATATAAAGTCCTGAAGGAAGAAGGTGTCGTTGCGGTTTTCAGGATGTGGACGCATTGTCAATAGAAAGTGCGGCATTCGCCGCACTTTTTTTAACCACAGATCTGCCTCAGGACTGATTCTGCTGCAGGTGCTGCACCGGATCGACCAACTGGTCGCCGTCCCGCATCTCGAAATGCAGGAAGGAGCCGGCCACGGTGCCCAGCAACTGCCCCTGGTCCACCTGCTGCCCCGACTGTACCGCCACGGCGTCCAGCCGACCGTACAGGGTGGCCAGTTGGTCGCTGTGGTCGACCACCACCACCGTGCCCAGGTTCGGGTCATTGAACACCCGGTTCACCGTCCCGGGCAGCACTGCCCGCACCGGAGCGCCCTTGGCAACCGCCAACTCCACTCCGTCCGAGAAGCGCGGCCAGCCGTCGCTGCCCTCCTGCCAGCCGAAGCCCCTGGCCAGTTTGCCGTCAACCGGAAGTCCCGGTTGCTGAACGGCAACGTCCCCCTGAGGGATCGGCTTGTCCACCTGCACTTCCAGGCCTCTTTTAATGCCCAGCAGGACACTCACCTGATCGATCACCGGAGAAAAATTGAAGCTCCGAAGATCATAGTTGGCGTGCAACACGTAACCGACCCCGTTCCGGGCCTCCTGCCCCACCGCCCCCCCGGCCATGGACAGGAGCCAGGCCAACACGAAGATGGCCAGCGCCGCCAGCAGCCGCCAGGCAAGGTCTCTGGCTCTGCGCAGCATGAACAGGTAGCGCTTCGCAACCGCTTCCCCTCTCATCAGGTATCACTCCCCAGCATTTTACATATTCTTATATATGGGTGTACCTGCTGAAATATGAGGAAAATTTTGCCGCGATGACTACCAGTTCTAATTCCCCCGCTTCTTCTGACCTCTTACCTCTGAGTTCTGAAATGGCAGCGTCAGAAGAGCAACAACTCTTTTCGCATATAGACGTTCAGGATCAACCCCACGGCGATCAGGTTGGTCAGCATGGAGCTGCCTCCGTAGCTCATGAAGGGCAGCGGGATGCCGGTAACCGGCATGATTCCGATGGTCATGCCGATATTTTCCATAATGTGGAACAGCCACATGAAGAGGACGCCCCCGATCAGCAGCCTGCCAAAGGTATCCCGGGACTGGAAGGCCATGGCCTGTGCCCTGGCGATCAGGTTGTAGTAGAGCACCAGCAGGACACCCGCCCCCAGGAAGCCGAGTTCCTCGCCGATGACCGAGAAGATGAAGTCAGTGTGGTGCTCCGGCAGGAAGTTCAACTGCACCTGGGACCCGTGGTACAGCCCTTTGCCCCAAAAGCCGCCGGAACCGACAGCCACCAGGGACTGGATGATGTGATAGCCATCCCCCTGCGGATCCGAATAGGGGTTGACGAACACCACCAGGCGGGACAACTGGTAGTCCTTCAAGGGAAGGGGCACATGCAGGGGAGAGAAGTGCAGGGCCAAAGCAAGGGCGATCACTGCCAGGCCGCCCCCCAGCAGTTTGAGCAGCAGTGAACTGCGTGCCCCGGCCAGGTACAGCATACCGAAGAAGATGACGATGAAGACGAGCGACGTCCCCAGGTCCGGCTGGATGAACACCAGCAGGAAAGGCACCGCGAAGTACAGGATGCAGGGCGCCAGGTCCTTTAAATGCTGCAGCTCTCCCTGCCGCCTGGACAGGTAGGAGGCGAAGCAGACGATGATCATGATCTTGGCGAACTCGGAGGACTGCAGATCAAAACCAAGCCCGGGAATTTGAATGGAGCGCTGTGCCCCATTGGCGGAGTGACCGACCACCAACACCGCCAGCAACATGACCACCATGACCGCGTAGATGGCGTGGTGCCACTGGTGCAGCTTGGAATAATCGAAGGCAAAGGTGATGACACCGGCCGCGATCAGGCCCAACACAATCCACAGGGCCTGCCTCTTGACGTAATACAGCACGTCCGCATTCATATTGGCAGTAGCGCTGCTCAAAATCAGCAGGTTCAGGACCAGGATTATTCCGAGCACCAGCAGAAAATTATGATCGAGACCCTTCAGACGACGACCGAGCATAAGACCAGTTTCCCCTCTCAAGGAACCTGATCTCATTATAAAACAAGGACCGGCCCCAGTCTATCACCATCCGCGCTTCCCACTTCTCTACATGCAGGTGGGCAGACGTTTCATCTTGACGACCGGAATGCTGGCCACCAGCGCTATACTGCCCTTGTCCCGGTGGAAAGCGATCTCCATGTTGGCCTCGTCTATTTCCAGATAATCAGTGATCACCTTCAGAATATCGCTACGCAAGGAGTCCATCATCTGCGGCGTGAGATCCATGCGGTCATGCATCAGAACGAGGCGGAGTCGCTCCGTGGCGACATTCTTGCTGGCCCTGCTGGTTTCCCTGCCAAGTATGCGCTGCAGCAGATCTAGCATTTCCTCACCCCGCTCAACCGGTACGAAGTCCCAACAGGCGTCTGATCCGGTTCATGAAAGCTCCAGCGTCCTCGATGTCCATCAGGGGCACCTCCTCGCCCACGATCCGCCGCGAGATGTTGCGATAGGCCTCTCCCGCCCTGGAGTTGACGTTGAGCACTGCCGGTTCCCCCTTGTTGGTGGAAATGATGATCGACTCGTCCTCGGGCACAATTCCCAGCAGTTCGATGGCCAGGTGTTCCTTTACGTCTTCCACGTCCAGCATATCCCCGCGCTTCACCATCTGCGGGCGGTAGCGATTGAGGATCAGTTTCGGGTGGCGCATCTCCGTGTCCGCCTGGAGCAGACCGATGATCCGGTCTGCATCCCTGACTGCCGCGACCTCGGGCGTCGTGACCACCAGGGCCTGGCTGGCGCCGGCGGTGGCGTTCTTGAATCCCTGCTCGATCCCGGCGGGGCAATCTACCAGCACGTAATCGACATCCTGCCTCAACTCTTCGCACAGCACCTTCATCTGCTCCGGGTTGACGGCGGTCTTATCCTTGGTCTGGGCGGCAGGCAAGAGCGACAGGCTCTCGAAACGGCGGTCCCTGATCAGGGCCTGCTTCAGACGGCAGCGCCCGCTGGTGACATCAACCAGGTCGTAGACGATCCGGTTCTCCAGACCCATCACCACGTCCAGGTTCCGCAGCCCGATGTCAGTGTCCATCAGGATGACCCGGAACCCCATCATGGCCAGAGCAGTGCCGAGGTTCGCGGTCGTCGTTGTCTTGCCCACGCCTCCTTTTCCGGAGGTAACCACCAATACTTCTCCCATAAAAGCTCCCCCTTTGGCTCGTCTCTTTTATAACTTCGCCTTAACGCCCTCCGCCTATAAGGTGGCAGGTTCAGACTTGTAATTAGTGGTAGTTCAACATCCTTCCGATTGGCGAAGCTATAAATGATTTATTTGCCGTGCCATATGTCCAGCACTCTAATGCTATTGCGCATGCTGCGCAATATGAGTGCTGGACAGGCACATGGCACATTCAAACTCCGCTTCGCTTCGTTTGAATCATCGGTCAAAACCGGGCTGGTACTGCTCGATGATGACGATCCCGTCCTGCACCCGGGCGATTTCCGGCTGCTTCAGAGTTGAAAAATCTCCCTCCGGGGCGCGGGTGATATAACCGGCAATACGCAGTTGTGAAGGCTCTAGCCTCAGAGCGGCCACTATCGCCCGTTTGTCGCCCATCGCCCCGGCGTGGGCCACCCCCCGGAAGACACCCATCACGATGATATTGCCGCCGGCCACGACCTCGCCCCCGGGATTGACATCCCCCAGGATCACCACATTGCCGGGATGAAAGACCTGCTGTCCCGATCTGATAGTGCGCTGAACCAGTATCGTCTGCTCTTCCGACACGACGTCCGCCCTCGGTTGCCTAGTCGTCAAACTGTACTTGATGACCGGAATATCTTCGCCCTCATCACGCTTACTACCGGCGCCGGTCTTTTCCTCTGCTGCATCCATGACAGCCGAGGCCTCCGCCGCGGCCACCCCGACGACGGCCTGACCCCGCTTGCGCTTCCTTTTCCTGCGGCTTACAAATCCCGTCTGGGCCTCTTGCTGCCCCACTGTCTTCACCCCCTGTGTATTACCGTCCAGCGCCCCGCTCAATCTCGGACCGGCTATGATCCGGCGCAAAACCATGTTGTTCCCGGCCAGAGTTTCCCTGAGAGAGCTTATTTGCTCTGGTTGCAGATCCCTCGCGCCAATATCGATGCTCACTGCTGATCCGTCCAGGAACCCGTTGGAGTCAGCAATTCTTTCCGCCAGCCGCCGGAGCAAGTCCCGAAAGTCCGCCGACTCGTCCAACAGCACCGTCAACCCCTCACGGGTCCCCTTGATTTTTACAATCTCATCCATGCCCGAATAAGTGATCCCTCCAGTATCCAAAGCGCAGGATATAAGAAAGATGTTTCTATGTTTTTCATTATTATCCTGCCTGTTTAATGAAAAAGCGAGGGAAAATATTCCTCGTTTTTCCAGCCTTTTATGCTTATCTTAGACATCTTTTTTGAGTGATGAGTGCTGAGCATACTCATCGCCTCTTCTTTTGGTCGTACTTTTTTTTACCACGCTCTACCCGGCGCCGCCGGCCGGGCTAAAAGTCGAAGTAGCCGTGGGGGAATTCGAGCGGAGCGGGTGTTGAATACTTCGCGGCGCCGCCGGTGACCTGCTGCCCGCCAAACGGGGTGTTCAGGTTGCCCAAGCCGAAGTACTGGTTGAGGACGGACAGGCCTACGTACCCAATAGAGTCCGACCCGTGATGAGCAGTCTCGATCACGCCGGCAAAAGCGATCGTGGGGTCATTCGCCGGAGCATATTCGATAAAAAGACCATTAACCAAGTCCTGCGCCCCACCGGTTTCCGCCGACCCGGTCTTGGCAGCCACCTTTACGGGATAGTTCAAGAAAAGCAAGCCGCTGGTACCCATGGGATCCGTCGCGCCCGCCATCGCCTGGCGGACGGTGGCCATGACCTGGTTGAAGTCCATTGTGCCGGCGGCGTCGACTGCGGCGCTGTGCACCATCTGCGGCCCGAACTTGGCTACCATCTTGCCGCTGGAGTCATCGATCTCCTGCACAAGGTAGGGGCGCATCCGCTGCCCGTTATTGGCCAGTTGCTGAACATAGTTGGCTATTTCGATCGGGGTAAAGGCGTTGGCGCCCTGGCCGATGGCCATGTTGAAGGTCTCGAATGGCTGCCAGTTGACGTAGAAGTTGTATTTGATCCGGTAATCCTCATCGAGAGAGAGCTGAGCGGACTTCTGCTGGGCGAGCAGGTCGGACTTCTGCTGGGCGGTGGTGGCCGACGCCAGCAGGGCGGTGTATTTGTTGTTCAGCGCCGTCTCCTGGCCCTGATACCACTTGCGCCAATAGAGATCTTGCTGTGTTTTCTGCTGATCGGGGCTTGACAATATACCGGTGACCTCCCCCGGCAAGTCGATCCCGGTCGGCTGGTCCAGGCCGAACTCATGGGCGACCTTGGCTATCAGGTCGGCGCCGGCCCTGCGCCCGGCATCCATGAAGTAGACGTCGCAAGAGCGGGCCATCGCCTTGAAGAAGTTGGTCACGCCATCCACCTCCCAGCAGGAGGGGTAGGGAGGGAACCAGTAACGGCCGGTACAGTCCACCGTGGTGTTGAGGGTGATATTGCCGGAGGCCAGGGCGGCCATGCCGGTGATCGCCTTGAAGGTCGAACCAGGGGCGTAGAGGCTGCTGATCGCCCTGTTGATCATCGGGGACGCCGACCCGGCCGGAGGGTCGATGTACTTCCTGACCGTGGCATCATCCACCGGCGGCACCAGGGCGTTGGGGTCGAAGTTGGGGCGGCTGGTCATCGCCAGCACGGCGCCGGTCTTCACGTCCAGGGCCACGGCGGCTCCGGCTACGGCGTCATACCCCTCGCCCCGCAGCATTTTCAGGGTGCTGTCCATGCTGGTATCCATCGTCTCCTGTAAATTGTTGTCGATGGTCAGCACCAGCTTGTCTCCCTGGACCGGGGGAACCGTGATCAGGTTGGCGTGCGGTACCGGGCGTCCGGAGACGTCCACCTCCTCCTCCTGGAAGCCGTCTCTCCCACGCAGGTAGCTCTCATACTGGGACTCCAGCCCGGACTTGCCGATCAGGTCTCCCAACTGGTAATTCTCGTCCTGGTGCTGCGCCAGCTCGTCGCTGCTGATATCCCCGATATAGCCCAGAAGATGGCTGGCCACCGTACCTTCAGGGTACTCACGGACAAGACTCTTCCCGATCTGCACCCCGGGCAATTCCTGCCGGTGCTCCTCCAGGCGTTCCACCACGTCCATGGAGACATCCTGCTTGATCACCACCGACTGGTCGGGTTGGCCGGACTGTTGGGCGTCATCGAGCAGCTTCTGGATATAAGGGGCGTCGATATCCGGGTAGGTGTCATGCACCAGGGTGGCCAGGTTGTCGATAGCGCTGCCGGTGATCTGCTGCGGCACGATGGAGATGGCGTCGACGATCTTGTTGGATGCCAGGATGGTGCCCTTGGAGTCGACGATATCGCCGCGAGGGGCGAGGACCGGAAAAAACCGGAACTGGTTCAGGGCAGCTTCGGTGCGGTACTTGGACGTATCCAGGAGTTGCAGGGTGACCAGCCGGACCACGATCACTCCGAACACGGCAATGGTCAGCCACTTGAAAAACTTCTGGTTATTCTCCAGTCTCCGGTTTACGATCATGTTTGGCTCACCTGTAGATTATTTTACCGGGTTGCACGATCTCCACCCGCCCGGGAACGGGGCCGCCGAACAGCCTGGCCAGCGGCCTGAATAGCAAGGAGGCAAGACAGGCATCGTAGAGAGCGCCGGTGGCGGAGAGATGCCATAACAGGCGTATGTTCAGCGACGAATCGAGTATGCCCTGCCCTAGCGAGTAGACGGCGCCGGCGACGAAACTTCCGGCCAGCACCAGGGAAAAGACCACCAGAACGTTGTCTAGATTGACCCGGCGCTCTAGGCGCCCCATCAGGTAGCCAACGACAAAGCCGCTCAGCGCCCCAAGACCGAGATAATGGCCCCCGAGCAGGTCCTGCGCCAGGCCCGCTGCAAAACCCACTACTCCACCGGCAAGGGGGCCATAGAAGAGAGCGTTGAAGATGACCAGCACGAGCAGCAGGTCGGGTGAGACACCGCCGAGGCGCAAGAAGGGCAGGATGGTGGTCTGCAATATTAAAGAGATGATAAAAGCCAGCGCAATAGAAACGAAACGCATGCCGGTCCTCCCCTCCCCCATTCTCGAGGTTTCAGTGCTCCGCTATTGTGTCTGGTCTGTCTACTGTGTCTGACCTGTCCACTGCCCTTGATTCGACCACTGCGTCTGCGTTATCGACTGAGACGGAGGCGCCCATCGTGTCGGAGCTGTCGTCGACGTCGCTACCGGTTGCGTCGGTGCCGGTTGCGTCGACGTCGGTGC
>PLQY01000025.1 GCA_003160265.1 Peptococcaceae bacterium
ACGAGGTGCAGGGGAAGATCCCGTCCTACAGCCTCCAACTCCGCCCTGGCGCCCAGCCGGCGGACACCATTACCGTGGACGTCAGCAAGCAGGGCGGCCAGGTGGTGTCCCTGCTCAACCCGCGCGCCGTCTCTACAGCCAAGCTCAGCGATCAGCAGGCCCTGACCGCGGGGGAGAATTTTCTGAACTCCAGGGGGTTGATCGGCTTCGTGCCCACCTACTCCTTGCGGAGGCAGAACATTGCCACGATCTCCTTCGTCTACATGCAGGACAGAGTGGTGATCTACCCGGACCAGGTCAAGCTGCAGGTCGCCCTGGATAACGGACAGGTCCTGGGATACGAGGCCCTGGGTTATCTGACCGCCCACCACCAGAGGGTGATTGCCGCCCCGGTCATCTCGGCGACCGAGGCCAGATCCAGGCTCAGCCCCCGGGTTCAGGCGCTGTCGGAGCGGCTGGCCCTGATTCCCACCTCCAGCAAGGGGGAAGTGCTGACCTATGAATTCAAGACCAAGCTGGGGAACAACGTGTTCCTAGTTTACATAAATGCCCAGAACGGGGAGGAGGAGCAGATCCTCAAGCTGCTGAACATGCCCAACGGCACTCTCACCCTGTGAGAGGCGCTCCTCGAGGTTCGAAGTTAACATAATTAGGTCTGGTCTGAAGTTGAAAGTGAGAAAAATACGAAGCCGGGTGCCGCGTCTGCGGGCGGACACCCGGCTTCTTTTATCCCAGTTGAAGGCTACCGGTCTTGGCGCCAGCCGGTTCAGAGGTTGATTGCCTTGAGCTCGGCCAGGCTGTTGATGTCGTTCAGCTTGACTAGGGAGTCCGAAACGGTGTAGAGTACGTCGTCGATGTACAGGATTCGCTGGACGTAGCCATATTGCTGTCCGGACGCCGGCGCCGGGATCATCGGGCCATTCGTCGGCATTGTGCTTGGCGCTGAGATGATCCCACCGCCACCGCCACCGCTGGAATTAACGCTATAAATCGATATCTGGCCGCCTGCTGGCGCCGGATTTGGCGCCGGGTGCTCGATCGTGCCCTTGAGAACGATCCCCTGGTCGAGGGAGACGTTGAAGACGTAAGCCCCCTGCCAGTAGTCATAGTATTGTCCGTTATTTGGAGACGACACCGGCAGCGCCAGCAGGTTTTTCGACAAACTGAACAGGAGGGCCTTGGGATCGTATAGGGCCTGGGAATCGCTGCCGTCCGGAAATACATACTGGGAAAGCTCTTTTGGCTGCTGCGGGTTGGTCACGTCAAACAGGGCGATCTTCAACCCGGTCGGGCGCGGCATCCCATTCTCCTGAAGGTTGGGCGTCGTATCTTTGCCGATGCCGATGATGTGGTTCTCATCGTAAGGCTGCAGGTAGTCGGAGAAGCCGGAGATCTTCAGGTCGCCCAGCACTTTTGGCGCGGTGGGATCGGACAGGTCGACCACGAAGAAGGGATCGATCTGCTGGAAGGTGACCAGGTAGGCCCGCTCGCCCAGGAACCTGGCGGCATAGAGGTGTTCACCCGGCGCCAGGCCGGTCAATGCTCCCACCTGCTGCAGGTCAGGTCCGTAAACGAAGATGTTGTTGCTGCTAGCGGCAGATTGCTCCGGGTCGCTGGTGCTGGTGGCGATCCGGAAGTAGCCGTCCTGCTCGTCCATGGAGTATTGATTGAGCACCTGGCCCGGCACATCTGTATTGGCCTGAAAAGCCACCTCGTAGCCGCTGAGCTGGAACTTCTGCACCAGGGTCCGATCCTCGGCCAGCAGCACATCATGCTGCAGGGACGATACAATCTGGGCGATTGCTGCCTGGTTGCCGGGGCCGGTGTTGTCGGCCATGGAGAGCACCTCGTTCAGTTGCTGCAGTTTCTGCTCCGTACTGGCGCCGGGGTCGGTCAACTGGTTGGTGAGGCTGTCCGGCAGCAGCGGGGTCAACTGGCCCAGGTACTTCTGGAGCAGGGGCAGCGGGTCGACCGGCGCCGGGGACGACAGGTAGATGTTCTGCGCCGAGGCAAAGACCTGCTGGGTGTCGCCGGTCAGGAAGACGCCGGTCTTCCTGGTTGCGGCGCTAAGGTTGTAGGCCTCCACCATGGTATATTGATAGTTGGGATAGAGGAGGTCGAAGTATTGGATGGTCGAGGCCGGAAGGGTGGTGACGCTGCCGTTGCCCTCAATGATCTCCGGCAGCCTCGGGCTGTCCGGCCCAGTATCCTGAGGTTGTTGACCGAGGTCGAGGGGGGTGTTGGCGACCAGGTAGACGTAGCCGCCGATCATCCGGGAAGCCACGTAAGAGGCGCCGGCGATGGTGAATGCGTCCAGTTGCTTCGGGTTGCTCTTGTCCGAGGTATCGTAGACGGCCACTGCCACGCCCTGAAGTTGATCTGGCGGGCGGATCGGCAGGGGATAGATGGTCGGCGCGGCCACTCCCGGGGTCTGCAGCATCGGTTGCATGGGAATCATTTCAGGCTCTTGCTGGCTGATCACCAGCATCCGGTTGCCGTATACGAAGAGCCCCACCGGGGGGTTGTCGAAGTTCAGGCTGGACAGCACCTGGGCCTGTTCCGGGGGGTAGGCGGCCAGGATATCGATCTTGCTGCCGGATCTCACATAGAGATAACTCCCGTCGCTCTTGACGATATCCGCCTCATCGACCCCGGCCACCTGGTTGTTGGTGGTGGAGAAGTCGGAGGGCGCTCCGCCTGCGGCGCTGGAATTGGCGGTATTGGAAGCCGCGGCCTGGGGCGCCGCCAGCGCTGGACCGTAGGTTATGCCCGGCGCTTCCCCGCTCATGACCATGACAGGTCCGGAATTGAAGCCCTGGTCCAACAACGAGGCGATCTGAGTGCGGCTGGCGATGAAGTCCTGTAATTCTTTCAGGTCCTTGAAGCGCCCGATGGCGCTGGCGCTTGCCGGCTGTGGCTGGATGCTGCCCGCCCTGGCAGGGGTGGTGCGCAGGCTCACGGAAATCAACAGCAGAATTGCGGCTGTCACCAGGAAGTAAATTGTGCCCACAGGCGGGCGTCCGGGTTGTTGACGGTTAGCCATCACGGCTGTCCCTCCTTTATTAATTATCACTGCACTGAGGCGGCCACCTGTTCCAATTCCTCGTAAGGCAAGCTACCGGTCACCGTCAGCATGAAGCTGGCTCCATGCTTCTGGGCGTACCAGATGATCGGGTTGGCGCCGGACGGCTGGTTTCCGGCTGTCTTGGCGGGAGCCGGAGGACCGGGGGGANNTGCCGGCCCCAGTTGTGGAACCGGGGTGTTCGGGGTGTTCAGGGGCTGGATCTCCAGGGTGATCCAGCCGCCGGTCTGGGCATCGCGATAGGAAAACTGCAGGCTGCCGGTCCCGGATAGCATTGTGGCATTCTGGGTGCTGTCCTGGCCGGATGACGTTGTGGCGCTCTGCGCGGCGCTTCCCCCCAGTTGTGGCGGCTGCGCGGAAATGGCTGACAGGGAGTAGCCCGGAGGCAGGTAACCCGGCCAGAAGACCGTATAGCCCTGCTGTTCCAGTTCCTGATAGCTTTTTGTCAGCGGCGCCGGAATCGCCGTTGCCGGCGCTCCAGATGCAGCCATCGTGTTGTTCGCAGGGTTAGGGTTTTCTGGCGCCGCAACGCTGTTTTCCTGCGGGGAGGATGTGGCCCTGCTGTCCTCCGGCCCGGCAGTTTCCTTGCCGGCAACTCCCTTGCTGCTTGCAGGACCCTGGGCATTTTCCCCCACAGCAGACTTTTCATGAACCCCGAATGCAGGCAGGTTGTCTGGCGGCGCCAGGTTGTCGTTGCCGGATGAGACCGGTGTTTGGGGTAGAGCCCGGCCTGCCTGTCCGGCCATGGGCGCATACTGTCTAGCGGCGACATGCCCGGGGCTGGTTGGCAGCAAGTATCCCGACGCTGCCCAGGAGACCGTAACCAGCAGCAGCACCAGGCCAGCCAGGGCCGGGGCCAACCATGGCCAGGCGCCCAGCCTGCTCAGTGAAAAAAAGCCTTCCCCCGGCACCCGGGAGTTGCTGCGGGCCAGGTTAGACATGACGCGCCCGGTGAAGCCGGTGGATAGCACGGGCACCGGATCGCCGGAGCGGATCAGCCGTGCTTCATTTTTCTTGCCGAGTACCAGCCAGTTGCAGAGAGCGCACTCCTGGAGGTGAGCTTCCAGCCAGAGCCGGCGCGGCTCGTCCAGTTCACCATCGGTGTAGGCATCGAGGAGTTTTTCTATTTCCCTGCAGGTATGCATGCGCTTTCTCCTCCTTCCTGGTCCTGATGAGGGGTATTGCCCCATTCCGGCTGCAGCCTCATGATGCTGCGCAGCTTTTGCCTGGCCCGGAACAGGCGGACTTCGACGCTGTTGCGCCTGGCCTGCATGATGTAGGCGATCTCGTCGTAGCTCAGTTCTTCGAAATAGCGCAGGATGATGATCAATCTGTCTAGCGGCTTGAGACTTTTCAAAGCCCCGGCGATCTCCAGCCCGACCTCTTTTCTTTCCCAGGCCGCCTCGGGATCGAGACCCCGGCTTGGCCCCTCTCTGGATGCCAGGTCGTACCGCTGGCCGGAATCAACCGTCTGAGTCTCCGATACCCGGTTATCACAAGTTTCCCAGGTTAGGAGACGGTGCCTGGAAAGCTGACGGAGGCTGCTCAGGGCCAGGTTGGTGGCAATCCGGTACAGCCAGGGCGCGAAAGGCCGTTCCGGATCGAACTTCTCAAGGTGACGGTAGCACCTCAAAAAAGTCTCCTGGGCGATATCTTCAGCCTCCTGCCTATTTCTCAGCAACCGGTACAGGATGCGGTACACGGCTTGCTGATAACGCTCGACGATCGATTCAAAAGCCTGCAGATCGCCAGCGAGCGTTTGCCTGACCAGTTCCTGGTCGGTAGGGTACCCTTCCAAAATGTTTCCGCCTTTCCCAGCTGGGCTTACTTAGAATACGCAGGTCCAGGACGAAATCTTACATTTAAATTTGGAGTATAGATAATCCCTCCGCTGAAGCCAAGACCCAGTTNNACCGCTTCGGATGTACTCCGCACGGGGGTATTAGAGCGGGTAGTCATCTGTGATAAATCGGCGACTGCTATATGACGCAGATCGGGATTTTAACCGGATATGGACAGGGTCGTTCATCCATGTCTATTAGTTCGCCGTTACATTACCTCTTTCCCTGCCCGCTCATCTTTGATGCCGCGAAAAACGCCTACCTGAGGTAGGCGGAGTGGCGTGAGGCGATATGTCAACTAAGCTGGCCAGGAGCCGTTCTATACTTACCCATCCCGCACCTGGATATGCGGCCCCTGCCCCGGCACGGCTGGATGATGCGTCTGATCCTCTGTGCAGGTGTGACTGTTGGCTTGCAGGGCAAAAACCGATCAACGGCGCCTTTTTCCCGCAACTTCAAAAACGAAACTGTCCAACGCAGAAAGGATCTGGCCGAGATAAGTCGAATTTACATCCAGAGACCTGGCAAGATGTGCCGGGTGAGAGCCAGCCGGTTGCGACCAGGCTGCCTGTCGGGATGCTTCAGGCAGAGCGGGCGCCCGGACAGGAATCCAGGGCAGCAAAACTGAGTGAACCCATGAAGGGATGATCGTTCTTCCTTGAAGCGGCGGGACAAAAGCAACAGACAAGAGATCTCTCCAATTCATCCGGCTGCGCCGGACACCGGGCAAGCAGACAGCGCTGCTGCTGCCGGGCGGGAGGAAGCGGCGGCGACGGTGGCGCCAGAAATCGAAGCGCCGCCAATCAAGGTAACCTTCGCCCCGGAGGCCGATGCCGCGGTTTTAAACTTGACTGTAAGTGGCGTCATCTCGCCACCTGCCGACTTCTTCCTGCACCGCCGGGCGCTTGGCCTGCTCCTAGCGCCCGGTTTCGACACCTTGCTCTCACCGGGTGCCGCCCGGGACATCCGGATGCTGGACTACCAGTTGGCCACCGTGCGCCACGTTTTGAATAATTTGCGGGGGCGTGCCCTGCTGTGCGACGAGGTCGGACTGGGGAAGACGATCGAGGCTGGCCTGATCATGATGGAATACATCCTGCGCGGTCTGGCACGGCATGTGCTGGTGCTGACCCCGCCATCCCTGGTGGAACAGTGGCGCCTGGAGTTGCAGACCAAGTTCAACCTGGACTTCATCACCTACGACTCTCCCCAGTTCAGGGCCACCGCCAGTCCCTGGGCAACTTTCCCATATATCATCGCCTCCCTCGATACCGCTAAGAGGGAGCCGCACCAGGCAAAGGCGCTGGAACCGGTCTATGACCTGGTGATCGTTGACGAGGCGCACCACCTGAAACAGCAGAAAACCCTGGCCTACCAACTGGTCAGCCGGCTCAAGAAGAAATACATCCTGTTGCTGACCGCCACCCCGGTGGAAAACGACCTGGAGGAGCTATTCAACCTGATCACGCTACTACAGCCCGGCCAACTGGAAACATCCGCCTCTTTCAAGCGCAAGTACCTCACCCGCGGCAACCCGCTGCAGCCAAAAAACGCGGAAGAATTGAAAAAGCTGGTGCGGGAGGTGATGGTCAGGAACAGGCGCAGTGACACCGGCGCCATCACGGCCAGGCGCCGCGCCGAGGTGATCGAGATCGCCCTGTCGCCTGACGAGGCAGCATTCTATCAACGCTTGACTACTTTCGTGCGCGGTTACTACACCGCGGAGTCCGCCGGGCACTCGTCCGGCGGGGTCACCCAGTTCGTGCTGAAAACGCTGCAGCGCGAGGTGGGAAGCAGTATTGAAGCGGTGCTGCCCACGCTGGAAAAAATAGCCGCCGAAGAGGCGCATCCCCATTCTCTGCGCCAGGTCTGCGGCGTCCTGGCCGGACAGGCCAGGGGGGTAAGATCCCGGGCCAAGGCCGTCGCCCTGGTGCGCCTCCTGAAAACCATTCCGGACAAGGTGGTGGTGTTCACCTGCTTCCGGGCCACCCTGCGTTTTCTGGCCGAACTGCTGCAGGGCGAAGGTTTCCGGGTAGCCCAGTTGCATGGCGGGATGCGGCGGGCGGAGAAGGAGGAGCAGGTGCAGGCCTTTGCCGGCGACGCCCGCATCCTGGTCTCCACCGAAACGGGGAGCGAGGGCCGCAACCTGCAGTTCTGCAATGCGATCGTCAACTATGACCTGCCCTGGAACCCGATGCGCATCGAACAGCGGATCGGGCGCCTGCACCGGATCGGCCAGACCAGAGACGTCTCGATCTACAACCTGTCGGCCGCCAGAACGGTCGAGGCTCACATCCTGGAACTGCTGGACGCCAAGATTAACATGTTCCAGTTGGTGGTGGGGGAACTGGACATGATCCTCGGCAACCTGCGCGAGAAGCGGGATTTCGAAGACATCATCATGGATATCTGGGCGGGCGCCCTTGACGATACCAACCTGCAGTCCCGGCTGTCAGACCTGGGGGACAGGCTGTTCACGGCCAAGGAGCAGTACCTGGCGGTGAAGGCGCTCGACGAGAAGCTGCTGGGAGCGCTGCTGCCGGACAAGGAGTAGGCAGGCAGCGGTTATGGCACAGGGGGAGCGATCGGTCATGCTGAGCGATCAGGCAATAAACCTGCGTTCATTTGTCACCACCTTCCTGGGACGGTCCGGGGCGGTTTTCGAAGAGGCCGGCTACGAACTGGTGGAGGCGCTGCTGGATGGCGAACTGAGCCCCATCTACAAGGATCATCTTCTGCTGGCCTTCGATTCCGAAGTTGCCCGGGAGAACCCGTCAGCTATCCTCGTCACTTACGGCAGCACCTTCCTGGACGAGGTGGCCAGGCTGGCGGCCGATTATGGGCGTTATACCATCCTCTACGGCCCTGATCCGGGCAGTAAACCAGGGGGGCGTTTGGAGCGGGAGATCCATGACCGGGTGGAGTTCGTGCGCTGCCGCCCGCCGAAGGTGGTGCACCAGTGGCTCGAAGAGCACAGTTTCCGGGGCTTCTACTTTCGCGCCGTATTCCGCTCTTACGAGAGGACGGAGGACCTGGTAGCGGTGGTCGTGGACAGCCACACCGGCCTGGTGGCGCCTGATTTTGCCAGTTGGTGGAACGGGGCGGTGGCCACCGGGGAACTGCAGGTTGCCCTGCCGCGGGCAAAAGCCTTGGGTTGGCCGGAGTTATACCAAACTGCCTGCCAGGACGCAGAAAGACAGGCCCGGGAACGCGCCGCCGCATTCCAGGCCCAGACGAAAAGTAAGCTTGCCGGCGAGCTTGCCAAAGTCAGCGGTTACTACGCACAACTTACCGCCGAGATCGAGAGGAAACTGGCTGCCACTGATGATGAGGCCAAAAGAGGGCGCCTGCAGAAACAGTTGGAGGCGGTGCAGGCTGACCGCCGGCGCCGGGAGCAGGATACCCTGGAGCGCTATGCGGAGGAGGTGGAGCTCTACCTCGATCACCTGGTGGAGTATCGCCTGCCGCGCCTGCACGTCAGGTTGGAACTGCAGCACAGGGACCAGATATTAAACACCACCCTGCTATACAATCCGTTCGCCCACCGCCTGGAAACACCGGTCTGCCCGCTCTGCGGCCAGCCAACCACCCGCCTTGTGCCAGACGGAAAAAACGGTTTCTTCTGCCCGGCACACGCTGAAAACCGGCGCTCTCCATCCCCGGGGCGCGATTAAATTTAGCCGGTGGCTGTGGTTATGGGGAACTTGAAATATTGTCGTCCGATAGCATAACTAGAGAGAGGATGTATGAGTTATGCGTGAATCGAAAGCAATGAAGGAAATGAGAGAAATAAAAGAAAGAGACTATGGATTTGCAAAAGGCATGAATAGCGAGGAAGATCTAAAATAGGCCAAAGGCCCGCCCGAAGCCAGTCACACCGTAAAGATGCTCTCCAGGTCAACCGCAAATCCCTCCAGGAGGCGCGAGTGGACGGCGGCGCCAATCCCCACTTCCTGATCGAGGGCAAATTTGCCGTTGTTCAGAACGAAGACCTGTACCGATTTTTCCCCCGGATCAACGATCCAGTATTCCTGGACGCCCGATTTTTCATAGACCTTGAACTTCTTGCGCAGGTCGTAATAAGCGGTGCTCGGAGACAAGATCTCCACCACCAAGTCGGGGCTGCCATTGATCCGTTCCGGCTCGATAATTCCTTTACGCTTGCTGCTAATGAACACGATATCCGGCTGGTAGGTCTCGCTTTCCCCGAGATAGACGTCTACGGGAGCATCCAATACTACACCTGCATTTTTTTCGTAGTTAAAACTCTTCAACTGGTACTCTAATTCACTGGAAATCAATTGGTGGTATGTACCCGGCGCAGGCGTCATAACCAGTTCCCCCCCGATCAGTTGGTACGGCGCACCCTCGGGCAGTTTGCAATAATCCTCATAGGTGCAGGCCGTCTCTCTCTCACTCAGGCCTGTCAATAGCTTGGACACACTGAACACCTCCCGGCGTACTGATCCCTTACCGCCAGTATACCATATTTAGGCAGGCTATGAGACTTCGCCCCATGTTCCTGCGCTCCGCAGCCGCCTGCAGGTCAGGGGAAATTTCGCTTCTCCATTGGATTCGCAATTTTCCCGGCGGAACTAGCGCCAGCCAGCCGTGGGCTCGCTGGGATAGGCCAGAAATTTAGTGTCGGAGCAGTCCAGGGTTTG
>PLQY01000072.1:0-590 GCA_003160265.1 Peptococcaceae bacterium
CGCGCCCACAAGCGGGCACCCGCTCGCTACAGCGCCTGGTTGAGCAGCCGGCTGATCTCCTCCTGCGGCCTGAACCCGGTAATCCTGGTTTGCTCCGCCCCGCTCTTGAAGATGATCAGGGTGGGGATGCTCATCACGTTGAACTGTCTGGCTGTGGCCTGATTTTCGTCGACATTGAGTTTACCTACCACCAGGCGCCCGGAAAAATCCTCGGCTATTTTCTCCAGCACCGGGGCCATCATCTGGCAGGGGCCGCACCAACTGGCCCAGAAGTCCACCAGCACNNCGCTGAAATTATCGTCAGTCAGGGTAACGATATTCTGGCTCATGTACACACTCCTTTAACATCATCATGTTTGTGATCGCGGTGACACAGGTATATTATACCATACCATACAGGTAAGTTGACACGAACCTTCGGCCCTCAGACAGATTCTATTTCATTAATTTACAGCAGAAAAAACCTGCCAGGCAGTATGGCATCAGTCCTGGCCCTGGACCGAATCCAGGCCGAATTCCGCAAAGTGTTCTCTCAGGCTCCTGACAGTTCGGGGACTGACCCCAAGTATGGCCGCCATCCGGTCGTCCGG
>PLQY01000072.1:618-8317 GCA_003160265.1 Peptococcaceae bacterium
AGCCGGGTGCCCTCTGGGCGCGTCCCTAGTTAACTGGCTCTAAACTTCAGTGGGGGAAAAGCAATCCCACTGAAGCCAAGACCCAGTTGAACACAGATGACTGTGCCAAGGAGCCGGGTATTATAGAGGGTCTACCTGAAAAAGACCGCCATCTGCCATTATTCCTAGCTATTACTCTAATCGACATAAAATATTCTTGTTTCTTTTTGTCTCAGAAAAGATTAAAATATCTTCGTGATACTTCCCACGATGACTACCCGTTCTAATGCCCCCTGCGGAGTACATCTGAAGCGGTAGGATAAGAGCCGGGTGCCCTCTGGGCGCGTCCCTGGATTAACGAGTTCCCCGATGGCTAACCGCCACTAAACTCCCACTGAAGTGGGAACCAAGTGGCGCTAGGCCCCTGGACTCGTAGACATAACGAAAAGGGAGACACAGACATGAAGACCTACCTGCAGTTAACGCGACATAACGGGAACAGCCCTCTTTTTCTGGCAGTTGAAATGTCGCTGGTTTCCACCTTGAGAGGGACACCGCTGCACGTCCATGCAGAAGGGCTGAGGGGAACCGGAAAGACCACCATCATGCGCTCGGTCAAGCAGTTCCTGCCACTCATCACACGGATCAAGGACTGCCTCTACAACTGCGATCCCGGGCAGCCACACTGCCCGATCCACAAAGACCTGCCCCAGGAAGAGATCGCCGCCCTGGGTACAGAGCGGGTACCGGTGCCGTTTCTGGAGATCTCCCATTCGGCGAAAATCGGCACCGTTGCGGGTAGCATCGACCTGGGGAAACTGACCAACACATCCCGGCCGGAGGCCGCCCTGCTGCCTGGCATAATTCCCCAGGCGCACCGCGGGATCATTTTTGTGGATGAGATCAACCGCCTGGCTGATACCTCGCCGGAGATCACCGACGTGCTTTTAGACGTGATGGGGACCAAGCCTGGCCGAGTGCAGATCGAGGAGACCGGTCTGCCGGTGGTGGAGGTGCCGGTTTCGGTTTCCGTCTGGGCAGCATCCAATCCGGATGAAGAGCCCGGCCCCCTGGCCGAGATCAGGCGGCAGCTCTCGGACCGCTTTGACCTGGTAGTACCAATGGGACGCCCTTCTACCACAGAGGCGGTGGTCGATATCCTTTTGACCAACGAGGCCGTCAAGAACGAGCAGTCGAACGGCGACCGCGACCTCTCGCCCCAGGAGTTCAAGCGCCTCCAGAAGTTCCGGCAGGATATCGCCAACATCGCAGACCAGAGCGATCTGGCCATGCCCGAATACCTGACCAACTTCCTGGCCAGCATCTATATCAACTTCAACATTGAAAGCCTGCGGGCGCTGGAGGCAATCACCCAGGCGGCCCTGCTCCATGCAGCGCTGAGAAAGCGAAACCAGATGATGATCAGCGATATCATGGCTGTCCTGCCTCTGGTGTTATACCACCGGGTCAGCCCGGCCACGCTGGCGGAGATCATGAACACCGTCAACAACCGTATGTCAAGCGGTGAAAAGGCGGCCTATGCCGTCTCCCCTTCCGTGAACAAGGGCGGCAGCAGCCGTTTCGCCCAGTTTTTCAACCGGAACTCGGAGAAAAAGGACGCAAATACAACAGGCAATGATGAACAGGACGACGAGGAGTCACCGCCGCAGAAGGCGCGCTACCTGCGTGACGCGCTGGACAGTGGAGTGATCAAAAAAGAACACGACCTCTCGTGAACGATTGAGTGAGGAAAATGTAGATGCCGGAGCTCCTCATTTTTGACACGATAACACCGCAGCAGCTTTCAGAGTTAGGCGGACAGATCGCTGCCAGCCTGAACCAGAAGCAGGGTTTCCGGCTTGGCGAATCGACCGTCGTCAGTTCCTATCTGCACAGAACTACCTACCTTCATCCGGACGAGATCCGTATCCTGGTGAACCGGGACGCCGGCATGGAACTGGCGCACCGGGAAACACCCGGGCAGATCATCAATGTCGAGATCTTTCATGAACCGGCGGTGGTGAAGCACCAACCGCTGGTGAAAGCAATAGAAGAGACCATTACCGCCTACCTGGGCTTCACCGGCAAACAGGACCCCGCTCTGGACTTGTTCCAGTCCTATGCAGAACGTATCCACCTGGAAACAGGAACCGGGTCCGGTGCACTGATCGACTTGATCGCCGGCTCCGGCTCTGCCGGCCAGGCCCCTGCCAAGCCGCGCCGCAAAAGCCACGTCCAGTTCCTCCTTGACCGCTTTGCCACCGACGACCTGCCCCTCATCCCCTGCCTGGTGGATGCCGTAGAAAACGGGCTAGCATCCCAGTCACTAGAGATCAGAAAGGTCGAGAAGGTCGTCCACGTCGAGAAAAAGTCCAGGCAACCCGCCCCTGCTTACCTGTTTGGCCTGGAGCCGGACAAGTTCCAGCTCTGGGACATGGCCACCACTCTCACCACCATGCTGAGCAGCCCCGAAGAGGTGATCGAATTCCTCCAGGCTTTCATGCCGGGCCTGTTTCGCCGCAAGCAGTCCCTGGCCAACCTTCGCAACAAGCATGGCCACATGCGTGACTTCGTCATCGGCATGTCCAACGCCGGGTTGATCAAGCGCGGCTGGTTCGCCGACACCCTCACCAAGGAGGGCCGGGAGTTGTTGGAGTTCGTCATGCTGCACCAGCGGGAGTTGGAGTCCCAGATGCGCAAGCTACTGCGGCAGGCACCCATGCCCAGTGCCAGGTACCGGGTAGTGCGGAGTAACCGTCTAAAAAGCAGACAGAAAAACTACACGTATGTCAGCAAGACGACCGTACCGCTGAAGGATGCCTGGCTGGGCAGCATCGCCGTTGCCGAAACTATCGTTCAATCCGCCAAAAACCGCTTCTTTCAAAAACGGAGCATCCCCCTGCTGACCAGGGACGATATCAGGGTGCACCAACAGGTGATGTCCAAGCCCGTCGACGTCTGCCTAGTCATTGACGGCAGCGCCAGCATGGCGGGCCCGAAGATGAAGGCGGTGTGGCAACTGGCTGAACACCTGCTTCTGGCTACCAGGGACCGGATCGCCGTGGTGATCTTCCAGCGCCGCAAGGCCCGGGTGGTGATCTCCTTTACCCGCAACTATACACGACTGAAGTTGAGCCTGCGTTCGTCGATGCATCCCAATGGCCTGACCCCGCTCGCCGACGGGATCGTGGAAGCCCTGCAGCTCATCAAGAACCGCCACGTGCGGAACCCGCTGCTGGTCCTGATTACGGATGGCGTCCCCACCTTTGGCAAGTGGACGATCGATCCGCGCAAGGACGCCCTGAGAGCCGCCGGTATGGTGCCATCATCCCGGGCGAAGCTGATCTGCATCGGTGTGGCGTCCAACCAGGAGTTTCTGGAGGAACTGGCCATACAGGCTAAAGGCTGCGTCTACATTGTGGACAATCTGAATGAGAGGACCACCCTGATCGAAATCGTGCGCCAGGAGCGGAAGTATCAGACTGTTTGAGAGGTGTGATGTGAGAGGTTAGAAGTGAGATTCTTGTTGCCTTCTTTTCTCACTTCTCACTTCTCACTTCCCGCTTCTCAAGTCGGCGCTGCTGTTCCAGGTAGACCCACAGCACCGAGACATCAGCCGGAGTGACGCCGGGCACCCGGGCCGCCTGACCCAGGGTCAGCGGCTGCACCTGGCTCAGTTTTTCCTGGGCTTCCCTGGACAGCCCCCTTATCTGCCTATAATCGAGGCCGGTGGGCAGGCGCTTGTTTTCCTGTTTCTCCATCCTCGCCACGTGGCTCTCCTGCTTTTCCAAGTAACCGGCAAACCGGATCTGGATCTCCAACTGCTCGGCGATCTCCTCAGGCACCTCCCGGCGCCAGCAGCCGTCAAGCCTGGCCAAGTCAGAATAACTGATCTCCGGCCGCTTCAATAGGTCTTTCAGGCTGAGCGGCTCTCTAAGCCGGGCGCTGCCCTTCTCTTCAAGCCAATCCTGAACCCCCGGCGCCGGCCTGACCACCGTCTCCTCCAGCCAGCGGTTTTCCTCCTCCAACCGGTCCAGCTTGGTCTGGAAGACCCGGTAGCGCTCATCGCTTACCAGGCCGGCCTGCCGCCCCAATTCGGTGAGCCGCAGGTCGGCATTGTCCTGGCGCAGCAACAGGCGGTACTCGGCCCGCGAGGTGAGGATGCGGTACGGCTCGCGGATTCCCCTGGTGACTAGGTCGTCGATTNNGTGACTAGGTCATCGATCAACACCCCGATATAGGCCTGGGAGCGCTTTAGCACCAGTGGCTCTTTCCCCAGGACATGAAGGGCGGCGTTAATGCCGGCAATGATCCCCTGGGCGGCGGCCTCCTCGTAACCAGAGGTGCCGTTGATCTGACCTGCAGTGAAGAGGCCGTGAACATTCTTGGTCTGCAGGGCCGGGTCCAGTTGGGCGGGCACCAGACAGTCATACTCGATGGCGTAGCCAACCCGGACGATCTGCGCCTGTTCCAAACCCTGCATGCTTCTGAGCACTGCTACCTGTACATCCTCAGGCAGGCTGGTGTTCATGCCCTGGACGTAGATCTCATCGGTCAACCGGCCCTCCGGTTCCAGGAAGACCTGGTGCCGCCGGCGATCCGGGAAACGCATCACTTTATCCTCAAATGAGGGGCAGTAGCGCGGACCCACCCCCTCGATAATCCCGGAGAACAAGGGTGCCCGGTGCAGGTTTGACCTGACGATGGCATGAGTCTGCTCGTTGCTGTAGGCCAGCCAACAGGGCAACTGGGTTCTGGGCGCCCTGGGAGATAGGTAGGAGAAGAACAGCGGTGGTTCGTCGCCAGGCTGGACAGTCAGTGCGCCAAAGTCAACGGTGCGCCTGTCGATCCGGGGCGGTGTGCCCGTCTTGAAGCGCGCCAACTCGAAGCCGAGGTCTTTCAGACAGGTGGCCAACTCCCCGGGCGCCAGTTGTCCATTGGGGCCGCCCGGGTAGGTGACGTCGCCGACGATGATCCGGCCGCGGAGATAGGTCCCGGTGGTCAGGACCACGGCGGCAGCGGTAAATCTGGCGCCCGTCCGGGTGACCACACCCGCCGCCCTCTCCCCATCCACGATCACTCTTTCGACGGTTCCCTGCTTCAGGTCCAGGTTCGGCTGATTCTGAAGGGTCCTGAGCATGGCACGCATGTAGTCCGCCTTGTCCACCTGGGCTCTCAGCGCCCGCACCGCCGGGCCCTTGGAGGTGTTGAGCATCCGCATCTGTATATAAGTCTGGTCGGTAACGAGCCCTATCTCCCCGCCCAGGGCGTCAATCTCCCGCACCAGGTGGGACTTCCCCGGTCCACCGACAGCAGGGTTGCAGGGCATCAGGGCCACGTAATCGATATTCAGAGTGATCAGCAACGTGCGGCAGCCCATGCGGGCGCTCGCCAGGGCGGCCTCGCACCCGGCATGCCCGGCCCCGATCACAATCACGTCATAGCTTCCTGCCTGGTACTCCTCTGTCATCAGGCTACCTCATTCCCGCCATCCAACCACCAAGATCAGTTTTCCAGCCCGATATTGATCTCGATCATTCCCGCCTCAGTATAGATCTCCACGTTGAGCGACTTCACCTGGCTCAGTAGACGGCACAATAACCCGCATCAAGCTCCCGCCAATCGTGTTCAAGAGTTCTGCAAGCGTGTCCAGTTCATGGTCGCTGGTTGGTTGTTCTGCGTCCAAGCCATAGATATTGCGCGTGATCTCTTGCAGTAGATCAGGCTCTGCGGCCAACAACAGATCTCCTTCGAGCGGATGGACAATTCAAAACCGCTCAAGCTCCACACCACCTCGTGCGATGCTCCCATTCTGACACTTAATTCGATATTAAAAATCCTATATCCTGCAAGGTTTGACCAAATATGATCACAATAAGAGACCCTCAGCGTAGGACTATTATCCTCATCGCTACCATGGTTATCGATCTTTTGGCCAATTCCTTTAACCACTTCGGGGTTTGCCAGTAGCTCATTGCCTTCTCTAGCATTCAATCCGGGAGGTTGTCCATCCCATCAGACGCTCCCCTAGATGTTGGATTTGATAGGTATCGGCGCGCCTGTCAAAACATTTGTTACAGAATTTTCCTTTCACTGCCTTGTATTCTGTCCCCAAGTCTGATATTGTTTTTAGGCGTCAGGAGATATGGCACTCTTTCACCACAGGAGACCGGTAAATGGTTAAACGATTCGCTTCCCTTCTGCTTGTCCTGTTTCTGATGTTATCCGGCGCTTACGGATGCTCACCTCGTCAAAAGCCGTCGGAGACGCCAAAAACAATCAATCCGGAACAGGCGGCGCCGGTAGCGCCCATAGAAGGTGTTGCCGTTCCGGTGCTGTACTATCATCTAATCGACGACCACCTTTACGGGCCATATACGTCAATGTTTGTGTCGCCCAAGGATTTTGACCAACAGATGAACTACCTCAAAAACAACGGCTACACGGTGATCCCTCTGGCTGAGATCGAAAATGCAGGCCAGTACACCAAACCCGTGATCATCACCTTTGACGACGGGTATGAGGACAACTTCACCAACGCCTATCCGGTCTTGAAAGAATACAACTTTCCAGCTACCGTCTTTTTGATCTCCAGTTTAATCGGTAAACCTGACTATCTTAACAAGGATGAGATCCTGAAGATGGAGGACCTGGTCAGCTTTCAGAGCCACACTGTCACCCACCGTTTGTTGGCCACGCTGCGTCCCCAGGTGCAGGATTATGAACTCAGCGAATCCCAGAAAGAGATCGAAGCCCTCACCGGACGCAACGTGGACGCCCTGGCCTACCCGACCGGAAGTTACAACCAGACGACCATCGCCATTGCCAAGCGTTACTACAAGTATGCATTCATCATGGTGCCGGGCGGCATCTATCACACCGGCGACAACCCCTACACGATCAAGCGGGTCGACATCCCAAGGGGCCTGAATCTAGCCGGCTTTATCAAGAAGATCCAGGGGCTGCCGGAATAGAGGATGCCTGGCACTAAAGTAATGGGAGCTTCTGGCCGCCGACGAGCACGGTATATCTGTACGATTAGTTACCTCAGCCCATTTAAAAAGAGGCTGTTGATCGGGAGATCAACAGCCTCTTTCGCTAGACAGGGCATCCATCAGCGGCTAAGCCCCTTGTACTTGCTCATTGAGTCTTCTTAACATTACAGCAATTATCTAGTCATTTAATACTTTTGCCAGTACTTCCGACTCCCTGCCTTTGTGTTGCAACGATATTATATAATTTTCGATCAACTCTAAGTTAAAAGCCTGCTTAAACTGATACCTATTAAAATATATCTGGTTCCCCAGATATATTGTTTGTGCTGGAGATATTTCAGCGATAACTATATGTTTGGGCCTACGGCTCAGGTTATGCGAGAATTCCGATAACGTTTTGGCAATTACTTGTAACTTTTCTTGTATTTCAGCATATTCTTGATCCAAAATTTCTTTACGGCGCAATACTACCCTGCGATCTGCTTGCTCCATGTTAGCACCTCCTTCATAAGATAGACTTTTTACCGACCCACCTTGTTCCTGGAAGGAATCTCTGAAGAACAAAGGAAGGAAAGTATTAAGTGAAAGAAAAAACTATTCATATGGTATTTTTTATGCTATACTACTTGTTTATGAATGTCAACCATTTTAATTATATACCAGGGGTAAGCGTTTAGCCTTCGAGCAGGGGGGGGTATCAGAAGCCCAGAGGGCACCCGGCTCTT
>PLQY01000045.1 GCA_003160265.1 Peptococcaceae bacterium
AGGATCAGGACCCCCTCGAAGGTGCCGACGTAATTGTCCACCGCCCGCGGCGAGTGATGAGTCATGCGGGCAATCTCCCGCACCGTATATCCTTCAAGGTGCAGTCCTACAATGACGTCCTTATGCGTCATGCTCCGGCCGGCATCCAGGATGGTGCCCGGGATCGGCACTATCAGGTTGTGCTCTTTCTGGACGCTGCGGATCAGCTCCGAGATGCGGGCAGCACTGATCTGGAAGATCCACTGCAACTCCATCAGGGTCAGGAGGCCGTTCTGGCGGTAAGCCTCGAAACAGACCCGCACAATGCGCCTCTTGAGCTGCTCAAGGAACCCCGGCACGTTGTCCGGCTGCTGCTCCAGTTCTTCGGGCTGCCAGAGGGTGATGATCACCGGCGCCAGTTGCCTGAAGCGGGTGGTCATCTCCTCGGAGAGGCGGGCGCTGACGTGGGTCACGATGAGAGGCATCTCGTAGGGCTTTAACTCCCTGGCGCGCGGGCAGCAGATGTGGCGCAGGGAGATCACCTCTTCCACCAGTTGGCGGGCCACCGCCCGCCCGAGCCCGGCCTCCGCCGCCACAAACTCGGTCAACTCCTGCAGCACCCGCCCTGGCGCCAGCATGTCCGGCGCCTGCAGGCGGTCGGCAGGCAGGAGCGGGTGGATCTGCTCGATCATGCGGTCCCAGGATGCCGCATCTGCCTTGTCATAGGGCTGTGTTTCCTGACACAACTCATCGACGTACCTGGGACGGTCCCTTTCCCCTTGCCAGCGACCAGGGGTCGATGATGCGCACGAGGTCGCTCTGGCTGCCCTTAGAAAATCCCTGGCGATAGCTTTGGAGGCAGCGCTTCAGGATCAACTTCCTTGACATGGCGAAGTCCCCGCCGCCGAGGATCGGCTCCAGGTACTCGGGGCGGAACAGCGGCAGCCGGGCCTGGGTCTGACCCTTTTGCACGTACAACTCGAAGGGCTTCACCCGCTCGATGCCGAGGAGTGACTCTATCTCTTCCATGCGGCGGTTGATCTCTTCCACCAGCAGCCTGGCGACCAGGGACTCCTTGCCGAAGTCGTATTTGCGGGCCAGGTACTGCGACTGGTAGTTGACCAGGGTTCTTTCAACAAGCGGCCGGTAGAACTCGCGGCGGTTCATCGCTTTACCCCCCGCTGGGTTTTTTTTAGCTCGTCCTCGTGCATCTCGAACACCCGGCGCAGGTGATGGAACCGGAAGGCATACTCTGCGCCCGAATACTCCTCTATCAAATCGAGGTAGGTGTAGATCAGCTTGATCGACCGCCCGGTCACCCGGCGGATCAGCGGCGCCGTCAGTCCCCGCTCGGACAGCGCCAGCACGGCTGCGAACTCCTTTATGTAGTTCTCGATGGCCTCGTAGGAGTGACCAGTACGGGCGACGATCTCGGTCTCGGTGTGCATCTCCAGGTAGAGCTGGATGATCTTCCTGCGGTGGGTGACCCCGCGTCCGATATCACACTCCGCCCCCCGCAGGGGCACCGCCACGGTCGGGCTACCCCGCACCAGGCGGGAGATGGCCTCGGGATGGATGCCCATCAGGTGGCCTAGGTCGGCATAGGTCAGGTAGCCTCCGGCGTATTTGGCCTGGGTGGCATAGCGCAGAATCTTCCGGAATTTGATATCGCTGAGCCGGTTGATATCCCGGTCCACCTCCGGTGGCGGCACGTCATCACAGTCATAAAGGGTGATGCCCACCGGAACCAGGCGGCAGGCTTCCAGGGGCTTACCGGCCGGCTCGGTGCTGCTCACTGCCCAGTACACCACATCCCCGTCGGGACGGGTGTCGGAGAGGGCGCCCAGCATTTCCTCCGCTATTTCCCGCAAGGCCCTGGCCTTGACGGGGGACAGGGCGAAGTCCGCCACGAGTTCATTCATGAAGGATGCCCGATCGCCGGGGGAAGGGGACATGCCCGGCTCTTCCAGCAGGGGAAGCAGCTTCTTCTTGGGAACGGTTTGCACGATGGCTGCCCAGGCATCCTCCTCGGGATCTCCCTGCCCGACCCCACCCCCCAGGATCGAGAGGGCAAGGTGGGAAAAGCGGGACCAGAGGTGGCGGAACGCCTCCCGGGACAGGGCAGCCGTCTTCCTTATTCCAACAAGGGGTTGTCCACCCAGGTATCTGGCCAGCGCCCAAGCGGAGCGCAATTCACCTCCCCGCTCCCGTTCAACCCGGGAGAGGCCGGCCACCGGCGCCCACATACCTTCCCGGCGCAGTCCCGTCAGGCGGCTTCTGAGTGATGTGGGTGTGATGTTGCAGAGCACTGTCAGTTGTTTGGCGCAGAGGAGGGCGTCCTGGCGATAGGCCTCTTCAATCAGGCGCAGGATACGCCCCGCCTGCATGGTAGACAGCCCGAATTCTAACTCCAGGTCTAGATCTTCGATGTCGTATGGAGTGAGTCTAATCTTGGTCAGTGCTTTATGCTTCCGGGCAAAAGCATCCCGTCCGGGGACGGCGTCAGACAGGATCTGATTCGGGCCCCGCACTCCAGGTTGATTAAAAATCCACCTGGCGGTACGGTATCCCAGCAGCCGGGCCTCGGTCTCGCTCATGCCGAGTTCCTCGACAAAACGAACGGCGAGCAGGCTCTCGAGGGTCTTCTTGCGAGCGGATGCCACCTGGTACTTAAGGCGTTGACGGTATTCCTTGGCTCTTCCCACCAGCGCACCTCCTAACCCTTTCTAGTTCCTGGCCGCAGGCTGAACTTACGGCAGGATCCTATGCCTGGGAGTATTGGAGGGTTCTTGATCTCGTTGACCACTTCCTGCATCCGTTTCAGTTTCTGCATGTCCCGCAGGATATCCTGGACCTGCCGGTACCGTTCTCCATCATAGCGTCCCAGAGATGAAATCACTTGTTGTCTGGGATACTCTCCGCTAACATAGTAGTTGTGAGCAACCTGCATGTAACGAATACCTCTAACCTTAACAATGCGCACGTACATAGCTGTTTTAATCCATCATATCGCGGTTGAAGAAGA
>PLQY01000105.1 GCA_003160265.1 Peptococcaceae bacterium
GCTCTTATCCCACCGCTTCATGGAAGCGGGGACAGAGCGGGTGGTCATCTGTGGAAAGGAGGACAAAAGTGCCAAAGCGACAAACAAAGACGAAGCGCAAGGAGAGAAAAAACGTTGAGCACGGAGTCGCCCATATCCGTTCGACGTTCAACAACACGACGATCACGATCACCGATACTACGGGCAACGCCATCGCTTGGGCCAGCTCCGGCATGATGGGATTCAAGGGTACTCGCAAGGGGACTCCTTTTGCCGCCCAACTGGCTGCCGAGTCTGCTGCGAAAACGGCCATGGAGCATGGCATGAAGCAGGTGGAGGCCTTCGTCAAGGGGCCCGGGGGAGGCCGGGAAGCGGCCATCAGGTCGCTGCAGGCAGCTGGCCTGGACGTCAGCACCATCAAGGACGTCACNNGGCTGCCGTCCGCCGAAGAGACGGCGCGTGTAAACATTCGGGCAAGGAGGGAAAAGAATACATGGCAAGATATACAGGTGCGGTCTGCCGCCTGTGCCGCCGCGAGGGGATGAAGCTGTACCTCAAGGGTGACCGCTGCTATACCCCCAAGTGCGGTATCGACCGCCGCAACTTTGCCCCGGGCGACAGGGGCCAGTCTCAGTCTCGCAGGAAAGTTACCGAGTACGGTCTGCAGTTGCGTGAGAAGCAGCGGGCGCGGCGGATCTACGGGGTCCTGGAAAGACAGTTCAGACGCTACTTCGATGTCGCCGAGCGGCAGAAGGGAATCACCGGTGAAAACCTGCTGCGCTTACTGGAACGCCGGTTGGACAACTTGGCCTACCGGGTCGGGTTTGGCGACTCCAGGGCCGAGGCGCGGCAACTGGTCAGGCATGGACATCTTACCGTTAACGGGCGGCGCGTCAGCATTCCCTCATATCTGGTCAAGGTTGGGGAAATCATCGAGATCGCCCCGGGGAGCAAAGAACAGACGCGCTTTGCCGACCTGGCCGAGACTGCGGCTCACAAGACCCTTCCTCCATGGCTGGAAGTGGACCTGGAAAAGATGCGGGTGCGGGTACAAGGTTTCCCGTCTCGGGAAGATATAGATACCCCCGTTAAAGAACACCTGATCGTGGAGCTTTACTCTCGTTAAAGCTCTTGATAGATCATGGGGAAGGGAGGCCTTTGCGTGTTAGACTTTGAAAAACCTCGCATTGAACACATTAAAGCCACGGATCCGGATCAGGCCGGCAAGCATGGCACCTTTATCGTGGAGCCACTGGAACGGGGCTATGGTACCACTCTGGGCAACAGCCTGCGGCGGGTGCTGCTCTCATCCTTGGTGGGGGCAGCGGTGACCACCGTTAAGATCGAGGGAGTCCTGCACGAGTTCAGCACCATCCCCGGGGTGCGCGAAGACACCATGGATATCGTGCTGAACCTCAAGGGGCTCGCCATCAAGCATTACGGCGATGAGCCCCAGATTATCAGGTTAGAGGCCAAGGGTGAGCGGGATGCCAAGGGTGAGCGGGAGGTCAAGGCCGGCGACATCATTGCCGGCTCTGACATCGACATTCTCAATCCGGACATGCACATCGCCACCCTGGAACCGGACGGGCGCCTGTTCATAGAGATGATGGTGAAAAAAGGCCGGGGCTATGTCCCGGCGGAGAAAAGCAAAGAGGGCGAGCAGGTGATCGGGGTGATTCCGGTGGATTCCATCTTCTCCCCGGTCTACAAGGTCAACTATACCGTGGAAAATACCCGGGTCGGCCAGCAGACAGACTATGACCGGCTGATCCTGGAGGTCTGGAGCAATGGCGCCATCACCCCGGAAGAGGCAGTCAGCCTGGCGGCGCGCAACCTGATCGAGCGTTTCCGGCTGTTCGTGGGCCTTACCGATAAGGTGGAGGAAGAGCCTGCGGCGCCGGATAAGAAGATCGACGAGCGGTCGCGGATCCTGGATATGCCGATCGAGGAGTTGGAACTGTCGGTGCGCTCCTACAACTGTCTGAAGAGGGCGGCCATCAACACGGTGGAGGACCTGATCCAGAAAACCGAGGAGGACATGATCAAGGTTCGCAACCTGGGTAAGAAATCCCTCGAGGAAGTGGACGCCAAGCTGTCAGAGATGGGCCTGTCCTTGAAGAAGGCCGAAGAATAATAAGAGGTGGGATGCGGGAAGTGAGATACCTCTCACATCGCACGTCCCAAATGTGAGGTGAACTCAAGTGTACCGGAGGCTGGGCTTGCGGAGTGACCACCGCAGAAGTTTGCTGAGAAATATTGTGACCTCCCTGCTGAGAGAGGAGCGGATCGAGACTACCGAGGACCGGGCGAAGGAACTGAGGAGAATAGCCGATCATATGATCAGCCTGGGCAAGCAGGGTGACCTGCACGCCAAGAGGCAGGCGTTGTCCTACCTGTTCGACGAGTCTGTGGTCAAGAAGTTGTTTGATGAGATCGCTCCCAAGTATAAGGAGCGCAATGGCGGCTACACGCGCATCCTGAAGATAGGCTACCGCCGCGGCGACGGCGCCTCCATGGCGCTCGTGGAACTCGTATAGGGCGAGTACAGTGAAGCGCCGCCTCAAGCTGACCGTGGAGTATGACGGCACCGGTTTCAGCGGTTTCCAGAGGCAGACCGGCACGGATTTACGCACGGTACAGGGAGTGCTGGAAAGAGCCTTGAAGCAGTTGACCGGATCAGAGTACGTGATCGTGGGAGCGGGCCGTACCGACGCCGGAGTGCACGCCCTGGGACAGGTGGCGCACTTTGACACCGAGTCCGGCCTTCCAGCGGTACGCTGGCCGGCAGCCCTCAATGGGCTGTTGCCGCCGGACGTGTCTGTCAGTGGCGCCGAAGAGGTGGATGACTCATTCCACGCCAGGTGCTCGGCCAAGTCCAAGGAGTATTGCTACCTGATCCTGAACCGCCCGCAACGGTCGGCGATCTGGCATCATCACTCCTACCATGTACCGCAGCGGCTCGACTTGAAAAGCATGGCGCAAGGCGCCGGTTGCTTTACAGGCACCCACGACTTCAGGGCGTTCTCAGCAGCCGGCAGCAGCGCCAGGAGCACGGTGAGGCGGGTATTCGCCAGTTCGGTCTTTGCCGGCGGACATTGGATCGGCTTCAGGGTAGCGGCCAGCGGTTTTTTGTACAAGATGGTGCGCCTGATGGCAGGCACGCTGGTGGAGGTCGGACTGGGCAGGACCGATCCCGTCCGGATCGAAGAACTGCTGGCATCGCGGGACGGGTGCGAGAAAGGCGGACCGACGCTGCCGCCCCGGGGCCTGTTTCTGGTGCGGATCACCTACGAGGATGAACAGGAGCTCCTGTGCGCTCCCGAATTCCCGGCACTAAATGTATTTGGAAGCTCTTTGGTCAGAGTCCCATGATTGATTGAAACTACCGTGCACGTCTCAATACAGGGAGGTCGTAGGAATGCGCACATTCATGGCCAAACCGCAGGAAAAAGACCGCAAGTGGTATCTGATTGATGCGGACGGCAAGCCGTTGGGCCGGCTGGCCAGCGAGGTGGCGGTCATCCTTCGGGGGAAGCATAAGCCGGAGTTCACCCCGCACGTTGACGTCGGCGACCATGTGGTGGTGATCAACGCCGAAAAGGTGAAGCTCACCGGCAAAAAGCTGGAGAACAAGTTTTACATCTGGCATAGCCGTTATCCGGGTGGCCTGAAGCAGATGAGCTATGCCGATCTGTTGCGCACCAAGCCGGAGCGGGCGATTGAGCACGCCGTCTGGGGAATGGTGATGCACAACCGGCTGGGACGCCAGATTTACCGTAAGCTGCGGGTTTACCGGGGGTCGGCTCACCCTCACACCGCACAGCAGCCGGAAGTCTGGACAATGAAGAAATAGCAAGGAAAGGGGGAAGGTTCATTTGGCACAAGTGATGTATCAGGGTACGGGACGGAGAAAGACCGCCATCGCCCGGGTGCGGATCATCCCCGGCGGGGGACAGATCAACATCAACGGGCACGAGGCGGAAAAATACTTTGCCAAGCCCACACTGCTGGTGACGCTGAGGCAGCCGCTGGAAATCACCGGCACCTCGGGGCGCTTTGACGTGATTGCCCTGGTTGAGGGTGGTGGCATTACCGGGCAGGCAGGAGCCGTCAGGCTCGGGATTGCCCGGGCGCTGCTCAAGGCAGATCCGGAGTTGCGACCGTCACTGAAGAAGGCCGGGTTTTTGACCCGCGACCCGCGGATGAAGGAGAGAAGGAAGTACGGCTTGAAGAAGGCCCGCAAGGCGCCGCAATTCTCCAAGCGCTAGGGCCAAGCCAGGGGATGGTTTCCTGGCCCATCTGACCAGTTGCCTGCGCGGTATGCCGCTGCAAGCGAGTCTGTTCAGCTAGCGTTCAGCAGCAGGTCCCTATTCAGGGTTGCTGCTGACTTGTTTTTTGAGAACCGATCGGAGCAGGCGGGGATAATTTTGCCTTGTCCAGCATAACATGTGATGTGAGAAGTGAGATCTCCCCCAGCCTCACGCCTCGCACATCTCAATGGGACAGGGTGTAACGTGTGCATAAATTTATAACGATTGCGCCAGCACAAAGTTTCAAAAGAATCTACCTTGGTTTAAAACCTCGGGCTTTATGCCCGAGGTCAAGAATCAAAGATTCTTTTATT
>PLQY01000021.1 GCA_003160265.1 Peptococcaceae bacterium
GCGTCCGATCAGAGTCCCGGTGACCACGCCGCGCCCAAACTTTTTATGATCGACCCGGTCCCCCTTGGTAAATTCCTGCCCGTCCTGGCTGTCGTCCCTGGTTTCCTGTCCGTCAGCTTTATCAACCGACCGTGCGGTCGGTTTTCCGCCAGCAGCCATTTTGGATGCGACCCCCTGCATAGCGGAAGCAGATCCNNNTCCGGCGCGAGGCCACCCTGCCCTCACTGTGCTGCCCGGAGGCGGCAGAATGGCCCGTCCCTTTCTCATCGCCCAGCGACCCATGATGATCGAGGAGCGCGGCTTTTTTTCCGGCGCCGGTTGGAGTTACCGGGTGCAGGAATTCTTCGGGAATCTCCGCCAGGAAGCGCGAGGGCTCCTTTTGGATCCCGCTCCCGTGTAAAAAGCGGCGGTTAGCCCAGGAAAGGAAAAGCTGCTCCCGGGCGCGGGTGATCCCCACGTAGCAGAGGCGGCGCTCCTCCTCCAGCGTCTGCTCTTCTCCCAGAGCATGAGCATGCGGAAAGAGGCCTTCCTCCAGCCCGGTGAGAAAAACTACCGGAAACTCCAGCCCCTTGGCGCTGTGGAGGGACATCAGGACAATGGCGTTCTCGTCGCTGCTGTAGTTATCGACATCCGTCACCAGAGCCAGGTGCTCCAGAAAACCGGTCAGGGATTTATCCTCTCCCTGTTCGTCGTATTCCCTGGTGACACCCAGGAACTCCCTGATGTTTTCCAGCCTGGTTTCTGCCTCCACCGGAGGTTCCGACTCCAACAGCGAGCGGTAACCGGTCTCCCCCAGGATGGCCTCGGCCAGTACTGTCACCGGCATGGTCTCCTGCTGCTGGCGCCAGCGCTCGATCATGGCGAGAAAACCCTTGATAGCGATGGCGGTGCGTCCCAGGCCGGCCAACAATTCGGGGTCTGTCAGCACTTCCCCCAGACTGACGCCCCTCTCCCGGACGATCTGTTCCACCCGGCTCAGGGCCGCCTCTCCGATCCCCCGCCTCGGGACGTTCAGGATGCGGCGCAGGGAGATGTCGTCCCTCGGATTGGCCACCAGCCTGAGATAGGCCAGGATGTCCTTGATCTCCCTACGCTCGTAAAACCTGATGCCCCCGAAAATCCGGTAGGGGACGTTGCTCCTGATGCATTCCTCTTCAAACGACCGGGACTGGGCGTGAGTGCGGTAGAAGACGGCACAGTCCCGGTACTGCATCTCTTCTGTCTGGCACAGGCGTTCCGCCATGGCCAGCACGAAGCGGGCCTCATCCCGCTCGTCAACCGCCTCGTAACAGCAAACCGGCTCTCCGGTCCGGTTGGAGGTCCACAACTGCTTGGGCTTTCTGCCTTTATTATTGGCGATCACCGAGTTGGCCACGGTCAGGATACGCTGGGTCGACCGGTAATTCTGCTCCAGCTTGATGATCCGGGCTTCGGGGTAATCCCTTTCAAAATCGAGAATGTTGCTGATGTCCGCCCCCCGCCATCCGTAGATGGATTGGTCATCATCCCCGACCACGCAGAGGTTCTCGAAACCGGCGGCAATCTGGTGCACCAGCGTGTACTGAGCCTTGTTGGTATCCTGATATTCATCCACCATCACGTATTGGAAGCGGTGCTGGTAATGCTCCAGCACCAGCGGCTGCGCCCGGAACAGTTCCACTGTCTGGAGCAGCAGGTCGTCGAAATCCAGGGCGTTCTGTTCACGCAGCTTTGCCTGGTAGAGCCGGTAGACCTTCGCCAGTACAGCTTCCCGCTCGTCCCGCACCCTCTGCTCAAACTCCTCCGGCCCCACCAGATTGTTTTTCAGGCCGCCGATAACGGACAGCAGGTTGCGCGGCCGGTACTTCTTGTCGTCCAGTGCGAGTTCCCGGAGGCAGTGCTTGACCAGGGTCTCCTGATCATCCCCGTCATAGATGACAAAATTCCGGTCATAGGGCGTATACTGCACCTCTTGGCGCAGGATGCGCACCGCCATGGAATGAAAGGTGCTGATCCAGACGTCGCGACCTGCCGGGCCCGCCAGGTCGATCACCCGCCGCCGCATCTCTTCCGAGGCCCGGTTGGTAAAGGTGACCGCCAGGATCCTGAAGGGGGACACCCCCCGCTTCAAGAGATGGGCCACCCGGTACGTGAGCACCCGGGTCTTGCCGCTGCCAGCCCCGGCAAAGATGATCACAGGCCCCTCGGTCTGGCGCACGGCTTCGAGCTGCACCGGATTGAGATCGTCGTTGAGAAACACCTGCATCCCCCATTTTCGAATCGCGAACCTCTATTATCGCCGCCGCTCGGCCAGCTTTGTCCTGATCTCGTCCAGGCTGACTCCACACTCCGCCAGCAGCACCAGGAGGTGATAGACCAGGTCCGCCGACTCGTTGATGATCTCGTCGCGGCTGCGGTTCTTGCCGGCGATCACTACCTCCACCGCCTCTTCTCCTACTTTCTGCGCGATGCGGTCGATCCCCTTCCGAAATAATTGGGCGGTGTAAGAATTTTCGGGCAGGGTCCGCTGGCGATCCCTGATCACCGCAAACAGCAGATCCAGAATATCTCCGGGAGTGGTGGGCTGCCCGCCGGTGGCAGACTCTACTGCGGTCTCACCGCCGGCTGGAGCCAACTGCCTGAAGAAGCAGGAGCGGTAGCCCTCGTGGCAGGCGACGCCCACCTGGTCCACCTTCACCAGCAAGGCGTCCTGGTCGCAATCGGTCAGCACCTCCCGGATATACTGGCGGTGCCCGCTGGTCTCACCTTTCTGCCAGAGGCACTGCCGGCTCCGGCTGTAAAACCAGGTCCTGCCGGTCTGCAGGGAGAGCGCCAGGGATTCCCGGTTCATGTAGGCAACCATCAGAACCTCACCGTTGACCACATCCTGGATGATGGCCGGAATCAGGCCGTCTGCTCCAAAATTTACGGATTTACAGGCCATTTCTATCTGCCTGGGATCTGTCAGAACTGGTACTGCTTTCAAAGTCTCACAGGCACCCCTCTCTCAGCCAGGTACTCTTTGGCCTGCCTGATAGTATATTCCTGGTAGTGGAAGATGGATGCGGCCAGGACGGCATCCGCCGCTCCCGCAGTCAACCCCTCATACAGATGGTGCAGGTTGCCGGCCCCGCCCGAGGCGATCACCGGTATCCGCACCGCCTCGCTGACCGTCCGGGTCAGGTCCAGGTCGTAGCCGTCCCTGGTCCCGTCCCGGTCATGGCTGGTCAGCAGGATCTCCCCGGCTCCGCGTTCCTCGGCTTCCCGCGCCCAGGCGACGGCATCCAGGCCAGTGCTCCGCCTGCCGCCGTGGGTCAGCACGTCCCAGCGCCCGGGGCTTGACTGCCTGGCATCGATGGCCACCACGATGCACTGGCAGCCAAAGCGCTTGGCGCCCTCGTCGATGATTTCCGGGTGCAGCACCGCGGCGGTATTGACCGCGGTCTTGTCGGCCCCTGCCATGAGCATCTCCCGGATATCCTCCAGGGTGCGGATACCCCCGCCCACCGTCAGGGGGATAAATACCTGGTCGGCGGTTCGCCTCACCACGCCGACCATGGTCTTGCGCTCCTCGTTGGAGGCGGTGATGTCCAGAAACACCAGCTCATCCGCACCGGCAGCATCGTAGAACGCTCCCAATTCCACCGGGTCCCCGGCATCCCTGAGTTCCACGAACTTGATTCCCTTCACCACCCGCCCAGCGGTTACGTCAAGGCAGGGAATGATGCGCTTGGCCAACATCTCCCGATACTCCCTTCCCTTTCATTGAACGGCGGCAGCCGAGAGGGCGTCCTCTAACCGTATCCGTCCCTCATAAAGGGACTTGCCCAGGATCACTCCCTCGACTCCCAGCGGTTCCAACTCCCGCAACCCGATCACGTCATCCAGGCAGCTCACCCCGCCCGAGGCGATCAGGCGCAGTCCGGAATGCACCGCCAGTTCCCGGATCGTCCCCAGGTTCGGCCCCATTAGCATGCCGTCCCTGGCGGTGTCGGTAAAGATCAGGCGCTCCACGCCACACTCCCCGATCTCCTTTGCCACCTCCAGGATGTGCCGGGAGGTCACGTCCTGCCAGCCCTTGACCGCTACCAGGCCATTCCGGGCATCCAGACCGACCAGCACTTTGTCGCTCCCAAAGACGGAGCAGGCCTCCCGGACCAGGCCAGGGTTGGTAACGGCAACTGTTCCCAGGACCACCCGGGCCACACCCGCCGCCAGAGCGCTCTCGATCTGCTCCAGGGTACGCAGGCCGCCGCCCAACTGCACCGGGATGTCCAGGGCGGCGGCGATCCGGCCGACTATCTCCAACTGCTGCGGCGACCCGGCGAAGGCTCCGTCCAGGTCGACCAGGTGCAGCCACCGGGCGCCCCCGGAAGCCCAGCGCCGGGCCATCGCCACCGGGTCCGCCCCGTAAACCGTCTCCGCCTCGGGGTGTCCTTGAACAAGCCTGACGCACCGGCCTCCCCTGAGATCGATGGCCGGAATGATCAGCATGCCGCCACCAGCTTCCCGAAATTGGCATATACCTGCTGCCCGGTGTCGCTGCTCTTTTCCGGGTGGAACTGTACCCCGAACAGGTTGCCCCGGGCCACCATGCTGGTGAAGCTGCCGCCATAGTCGGTCGTGCCGCTGATAATGGCCTCGTCGTCCGTCTCCACGTAGTAGGAGTGAACAAAATAGAAGTAGGAATGGTCGGGGATGCCCTGGAACAGCGGGTTATCAGCGCCTTGCCCGAGGTCCACCTGGTTCCAGCCCATGTGAGGCACCTTCAAGTCGCCCCTGAAACGCCGCACCCGGCCCGGCAAGATCCCCAGTCCGGAGTGCGCCCCCATCTCCTCGCTGTCCTCGAAGAGCACCTGCAGGCCGAGACAGACGCCAAGAAAGGGCTTGCCATCCGCTATCTCTTCCTTCAAAGCCTGATCGAGTCCCTGGGCATGGAGATTGTCCATGGTGTCTCCGAAGGCGCCCACTCCCGGGAGCACGATGCCCCGGGCCTGTTTCAACGCCTCCGGGGTTCCGGCAATAACCGCCGGATAGCCGGCCTTCTCCAGGGCTTTCTGGACGCTCCTCAGGTTTCCCATGCCATAGTCGATGATGACGATCATATTTCTCCCAGGTATTCAGAATTCAGTAGTCATGTGCTCCGCATTTTTCAAGACGATAAACCATGCTCATTTTTTTCTTTTATTTTGACTTCTGACTCCTGTCTCCTGACTTCTTACTCCTGCTTTAATAGAAACTCTTCATCAGCGAGCCCACCACCAGGTTCCAGCCGTCCACCNNGACTCCTGTCTCCTGACTCCTCTCCCTATAAACTGCCCTTGGTTGATGGCACCTCGTCCAGAGGCCCCGAAAGGGCCACCGCCTGGCGCAGCGCCCGGGCGCACCCTTTGAAGACCGCCTCGATGACGTGGTGGCTGTTGAATCCCGCCAGCAGCCGCAGGTGCAGCGTCAGGCCGGCGTTGTTGGCAAACGCCCGAAAGAATTCGGGCACCAGTTCCAGCGGCAACTCACCTACCCGCCAGTTTTCAGTCTTGACGTCGTACGCCAAAAAAGGCCTGCCGCTGATGTCAACCGCCGCCANNTACCAGGGCCTCGTCCATGGGCAGGAGGGCTGAACCGTAACGGTTGATGCCCCTTTTCTCGCCCAGGGCAGAGTTAAACGCCTGACCCAGACAGATCCCGATGTCCTCGACAGTGTGGTGGGCATCGACCTGCAGGTCCCCGGTCGCCTCCACGGCCAGGTCAAACAGGCCATGGCGCGCCCAGAGGTGCAGCATGTNNAGGAAGCCAATCCCCGTGCCCCCCCGGAATTCCCCCTTGCCGTCAAGATTCAGATCGACCACGACGCTGGTCTCACCCGTCGTCCTGCTTACGCTTCCCGTCCGGCCGCTCATCGGATCGCCCCTCTTCTTTAAAGAGCCATTTTGAGTACATTTTGCAACCGGATGCCGTTGCATTCTTCCCCTTAAATCTGTGCCTGTTTGCTAACTGCCTGTTTGATGGCCGCCACGATCCCGGCCAGACGCTCGTATTTGAGGCGGTAGGCAACCCGGTTGGCCACCAGCCTGGCGGTCGCTCCGGTGATCTCCGCCACTGCCACCAGGTTGTTCTCCTTCAGGGTACATCCCGACGACACCAGGTCGATGATCACCTCCGCCAGTCCGACCAGCGGCGCCAGTTCCACGATGCCGGAGAGCTTGATGATCTCTCCCGGCAAGCCCTGGCTGTACAGGTAGCCCTGAGCCACCCGGGGGAACTTGGTTGCCACCCGCAACTGTCCGTACCGGGCGACAAAACCGGGCAGGCCCCCTGCGAAATCCTGCTGCCTGTCAGCCGGCACCGCTACCACGAACCGGCAGGCCCCAGCTTTCAAATCCAGCAACTCGCAGATCTCCTTGCCCTGCTCCAGGATCACGTCCTTGCCGGCGATCCCCAGATCAGCCGCCCCATTTTCCACGAAAGTGGGCACATCGGCAGCGCGGCAGATGAGATAGCGCAACCCGGCCTTCTCATCGATGCTGATCAGGCGCCGCCCGCTCTCCTCCATGCTGCCCTGCATCAGGCCGGCATCCTGCAGGAGGGAGCGGGCAACAGTGAAGAGACGTCCCTTGGGGAGGGCAAAAGTAATCATCGCCTGGCTCATCCTGGCATCCCAGGGGACACTCAACCGGGGACATTCATGGGAACAATCCTCCGAAGGAGGTGTGTCCCGATCCTTGAATAAGGTTTGTCCCCGTACCTTAAAAACGGCGTGTCCCCGCTCCTTTGATCAGTTAGTTACAATCAATCTTCCACGACAATATGGGGGATTCCCTTGCGGGACGCATAAGCGATAGCTTCGGCAACCGGAAGGGAGTTTACGGCGATCTCCACGCTGTAGCCCGACTCCCGCAACGCCTTGGCCTTTTTAAAAAGCCGGCAGGAATCGGCGCCGATCAGGTAAAAGTCAGGCACTCCATCCTCCGGCAGGCCATTCCTCTCCAGCGCCGCCACAATTCGTTCAATGCTTAGGGCAAAGCCGGTCGCCGGGCATGAGAACCCGAGCTTGGAAAGCAGATCGTCATAACGCCCGCCACCGCAAAGTGGATAGCCAACCCCGGGGGCATACCCCTCGAAAACGATCCCGGTATAATAACCCAGACCCCTGAGCAGGGTGAGGTCGATGAATAACTCTTCCCGGAAACCGCAACCGGCCAGGATCTGCCAGACCTGACGCAGGCCAGCCAGACCTTCCCGGGCGCGGGGATTTTCGATCCAACCGGCAACCCGGTCCAGGATCTCGATGCCACCATGCAGGTAGGGCAGGGCTGCCATAATCTCCTGTCCGGCACTGTTCAACCGGGCCATCGTCACCAACTGTTCCCAGGCTACCAGGTCCTTGCGGTTCAGGGCTTCCTTCGCCAGGTCCTGCTCAGATCCTGTCAGGCCGGAACCCTCCAGGATACCGGACAAGACGTCAACCTGCCCTACCGCCAGCCGGAATGACCCGATTCCGGACAACCTCAGGGCCTCGGCAGCCAGGCAGAGGGCCTCAGCGTCCGCCTCCGGGCTGGCAGCGCCCAGGAGTTCAACTCCTGCCTGGTAGTACTCGCGCTGCTGCCCGGCCTGATCATCGCGCCGGAAGATGTTGGTAACATAGCAAAACCGCTGGGGAAGTTGCTGGTCCTTGAGCCGGCTGCTTACCAGGCGGGCGATGGGAGTCGTCATATCCGGCCGGAGCAGCATGATCTGCCCGCGGTCATCGATAAAGCGGTAAAGCCGGTCGCGCAGCAGGGCTTCCATGGCCGGCGCCAGGACTTCATAGTATTCGAAGGTGGGTGTGACCACCTCCTGGTAGCCCCAGGATGCAAACAGGCTTAGCAGCCGGTTCTCCAGCTCCCGCTTGCACCGGGCCTCGGCGGGCAACAGGTCCCTGACCCCGCCCGGCATCAATACTGTTCCAGAGTTTTCCATGTCTTTGCCTCGATAACCTCATCAGCGAAAATCTCCATCTTCGTCAATGATAGCAAGAATCTCCATCCCGGTCAATTGGGATGTGAGAGGTGAGAGGTGAGAGGTGAGATTTATTGAAGGCACCGAGTGCCTGGTGTATTTCGAAAAGTCTTGGGCAGGCGGAGTCGTTACCTAAAAAAATGTATAATCACAGCCAGATCTCAAATAATAAGTGCCGTGGGGTTCAGATGGGTCTTGGCTTCAGTCTGCCTCATTTTTCAACAACTACGAAATCGGTCACAGCAATACCCAGCAGTGAAATCTGGTCGAAAATTGAGGAGGTTGACAAGGACAGCCCCGCTGAATCCGATCCAGGAAGACAATGTGCTTCCAGGGGATCGATCCAGTCATTCATCTTTTTGTCAGCGACACAAATACCGGAACTGCCAGCACGGCCAGGGCCACCAGGAAAACCATCACCGCCCCGAGCCGGTTTTGCTTCTGCCAGGTCCAGATTCCATAGCTGATGCTGCGCAAACAGACGCCGGCCAGAAAAGCATAGACGAGAAGCTTCATTATCATCGCCTGCTCGCTCCCCCGGATGACTCCATAGGCTCGGAACGCAGGATCATGCCCGGTCTTCTTATTCTCACCTTCACACCCACATCAAAGGTGGCATCCTTGTACCGTTGCAGCCAGTGATAGTCATCCCAGTCCTTCCAGGTCAGAAACAGGCCCCTGGCGTGATCACCGAACCCGCAGATATCGCTATGAAACTCACCCGTCGTGCGGCCCAGGAATCGGACAATCTCATCCTTAAGCTGGGTTTCCGCCGCCTGTTCCAGGATCGGCAGTTGCTTGGTGTCTTCGTAGTTGTAACCGCTCTGGATCGTCTGGATATCGGCATCGACGGCGATCTGCACCGTAATCTGCGGCTTGTCGTCGACTATCTTCACCCGGCGCACCGGCTTGCTCTTCTGGCTCACATCCAGGACGACGTAGGTACCCGTTACTTCCGGGTCTGCAAATGTTTTATAGGCAGTATGGAAGTCTCCGTTGACCAGCAGGTAGTCCGTGGCCGCTTCCCCGTCCATCTCCCCTACCATCCTGGCGCCGTCGAAGACGGCCAGACCCTCGATCTCCCCCTTCACGTCTCCGGTCCTCGGAATGCTCCCCGCCTCATAGTCCCCCTCGAAGGGTTGTGGCCTCCCCTTGGACTGGCCGGTAGACTCCTCCGGTTTGGCCTCTTGCTGGGGACCGCCTGCCTGGGACTCCTTGCCGGAACCCCCGGACTGGTCACCCTGTGCAGAATCCCCGGAGCCACCGGACTGGTCACCCTTACCGGAACCCCCGGACTGGGCGCCTTTTGGCGGCTTGGACTTGTTCACGCCGGCCAGCACCGCCACCGGTTGGACACCGGATGATTCCATGTCGGCGTAAAACTCTTCCAACTGGGATCTGATGCTGAGGCCGGTATACCTGTAGGCGGAGAAAGTCAACTCGTAGTATTTGGCCGGGTCCAGGTCGAGCGTCGGTTTGATGCTCTTCAGATACTCCTCCGCCGAGCCCTTGCAGACCACCAAGTTGATGGTTGGCCGGAATTCCCTGCTCCTGATCATGCCGCGCAGGTATTCTTCGATCGTTCCGCTCTTGGCCAGATCCTCCGAGAAGACGGCGACTTCGGCATGGGATAGTTCCAGCCTCCGGCTCAGGAAGTTGTTGGCCATGTTCAGGCTGGAGGTCAACGTGGGCGCCTCCACCGTAATGATGGAAGAGGACTTGCCCCCGCCTCCGCCGCTTCCACCGCTTACGCCACCCCCTCCGCCACCGCCGAGGGCGTTGGGCACCGCCAACTGCATCGTCACCTTCAGCTCATTAGTCTGTCCTTTATCGAGTCCGACCGCCAGCACGTAGGCCAGGTCATCCACCTCTTTGGCATCGTAACAGCCGGCCAGGCCGCAACATAGAACCAGTAACAGCATCACGGCGACAATCCGCCTCATAGGGCGCCACCCCCCTTTGACCGCCTGCGGCGGTAAGTGGCGGAGGCGCCCTGGGGCGACGATTCCGGCAGGTGTCCGCCTGTGGGGGGGCTCCCGCCAGGGTGGGCGCCCAGCGGACCCGGCGCCGCCCTGAGCCTTGCCAGCAGCAGAATGATGATTGGCAGGATGAAAGTGATGCTCCAGGCAAAAGTCATATAGGTCTTTGTTTCCAGATCGATTGCCGTCATCAGGTTCGAGGGTACAAAGGCGAGACTGAACATGATGACCGCAAAGGGCAGGATGATCGGCCGGTGGTACTCCAGCCGGAATGTCTTCTTGAAGACATGGACGGCGAAAAAGAGGATGACGCCCAGATACTGCATGGCAGATATCGCAAAGGTGAGCACAAACACCGACTCCAGTCTCTGAAAGAACCTCCCGTAATTGATCAGTCTGGCCAACTGAAAGACCGGCAGAAAGTTTTCCAGGCTGGTGGGATAAGAGTACACCAGCGAGTAGGCCAGTGAGGAGATCAGCAGCAGCAGGGCCGAGGCGCCGAGGGCGGTATATCCGATCCTCCGGAAGCTTTTCTGGTCTTTGAGGAAGGGGGGGATCAGGAACAGGTAGACCAGGGGCGAGTACGTCGAGAGCTTGAAAAAACCTTTGCCGAAGATGCCGTAAAAGCCATTCCCCAACGCCGGCAAGAGATGGGTGGGATCGTAGTAGGGGGCGACCATCAACACGATGAACAGGAGCCCTGCCGTGATGATCGGCACGGAGACGGCAATGAACCGCACGATAGGCTCGAGCCCCAGAAAACAGGCGGCAACCATGGCCACCGCAAAAAACATCATCACGAAGCCGAGCGGAGAGTCGGTGAGAGAGATGATCTTCATGTTCTCAGTATATTCTCTGAGGATCAGAGCGCCGGCAAACAGGATCAGCCCCAGCAACAGCAGTCCGCCGATGATCCTGCCGGTCTCCCCACCGGCAAGCCCGGCGATATCCAGGATGTCCTTCCGGTTGAAGCGCGCGTACAGCCTGGCAATGATGTAAAACAGTAAAAACGCCAGGATGGAGAAATAGACGGTCTCCAGCCAGCCGGCGGTGCCGGCGTCTTCAGCCACCTCCCTGGGAAAGTTCAAGAAGATCCTGGCGCAGATGGCGTTGATGATCAGGGCGACCGCTTCCCACCCGCCGAATGTGATGTCACTTGCCATTCCGGTTATCGCCCCCATTATTCTGCCTGGTCCATCCCCTGCTGATCTTCGGCTGCCTGAAATTATCCTTGGGGTTCAGATAGTCTGGCCTGCGCTCCCGCTTCCAGACTGGGTCTTGCAGCAGCGTATCCCCCAGGCCTGCCGTTCTGGGAGCAAAGGGGGCAAAAAACGGCACGCCGAACGACTTTGACGAGACCAGGAGCATCCCCTGCAGGAAGATGCCCAGGCTGAGCCCCAGGAATCCCGCCACGGAACCCAGCACGATATAACCGAACCTCAGGATCCGGAAGGAATACGCATAGGAATAGCTCGGTATGGCAAAGGAGCCGAGACCGGTGACGGCCACAATGATGATCAGGATCGGGCTGACTATGCTGGCAGCGACGGCCGCCTGGCCGAGAATCAGGGCGCCGATGATGCCGAGCGTCGGGCCGATGGTGCCGGGTATCCGGATGCCGGCCTCCCGGATCAATTCGAAGGAGACCTCCATGATCAGGATCTCGACGATGGAGGGAAAAGGAACTTTCTCCCTGGCCGCCTCCAGGGACAGCAACAGGCCGGTCGGGATCATCTCCTGGTGAAAATTGGTGATCGCCATATAGAGTCCCGGGAGCAGCAGGGCGACCAGGATGGCGATAGTACGGATGCACCTCAACAGGTTGGCATAGGGTACCCTCAAATAGGAATCTTCCGGCGAGTGGATCAGTTCGAAGGCAGTGGTGGGCATGACCAGGGCAAAGGGACTGCCGTGGACGATCACGGCCGCCCGCCCTTCGGTGAGCATCGCCGCCACCCGGTCCGGCCTCTCCGTGGACACCATCTGCGGTGAAGTGATATATGTACTGTCCTCGATGAGCTGTTCGATCTCGCCGGAGTCCTGCACGTAATCGACCTTGATGCTCCCCAGCCTTCTTCTCACTTCCGCCACCAGCGAATCATTGGCCAGGTTCTTGATGTAGAGTATGGAACACGGCGTCTTGCTTCTCTCCCCGACGAGGTGGTCCTCGACAATCAAGTTCTCATCCTTCAATTTCTTTCTGATCAGCGCCGTATTGACCCTGATAGTCTCGGTGAAACCCTCCTGGGGACCCTGGATCACCATCTCGGTGTTCGGCCTCTCCACCGTCCGGTGTTCGAAGCCCTTGACATCGGCCGCGAAAGCGGTATTCATGCCATCCACGAAGATGCCGCAGCCGCCGAAGTTAACCTCGCCCAAGACCTGGTCGAACTCCTCGACCTCCTTGATCTGGTTGTGGGTCAGCAGGTGGTTGCGAATGTACACGTCGATCCTGGCATCGCCGCTCTTGATATCCAGGTTGGAGAGCAGCATCAATGGCATCAGGATGTCGGTATCAACGACTATGCGGTCAACCATCCCGTCGTAGTAGACCATGAAGGCCGGGATCGCCTTTTTGCCGACGATGACGTTAAACTCCCGGATCATGACATCGGAGTTCGTGGGAACGCTAAATCGTTCCTTGATGTAGTCCAGATTGTTCTGGAGCATCCTGCTGATCGGCGGCGGCTCCCCACCGCCCCCCCGATCTTGCCTCTTTAGCTTTTTGGTCCCTCTGTCGCTTTCGTTCTCTTTCTGGTCTTGCTGTTTATTATCCGTCTGTTTATTGTCCGTCTGATTGCTCAGGCTGGCCTCGTTGTCATTTTCCCGGAGGATGAACTTCTCGACGGGTTCGGGCTCTTTATAGATCAGCAATCCCTTCAGGGTGTTCAACAGATTCATCGGTGGCTGTCCCCCGGCGCGTATTTTGGCTATCGTGATCATTGTGGTTTTTTCACGGGAAAAGTATGCGGAGTCTGTCATGACACGCCCCATAGCGACCCTGCCGGACACGCCATCCCAACAGGCGTCGTTAAGAAACAGTAAAAGCCCTCCATCCCTGAAGGGCTTGAGCCTTGAGCTTGCTGGGGGATCCGGGGCAGGACTGTAGGATCGGCCTGAGATGCGCCCGATCCTACAGGAAGTGGCTGCCGTTGATGATGAGGCCGAAGCGGCACTGCAGGAAGTTGGCCGCCCGCCGGCAGAGCAGCATCTTGGAAAGGAAGATCTCGAAGTAGTCGAACACCGACACGATCGCCGAGTCGATCTCCAAGTTCATCAAGATCTCCCGTTGGTCCGGGTCGATCTGCAAGAACGAGGTGGTCGCCGCATAGTTGACCCGGTCATGGGTGGAAAAGGTGGCAACATCCTCCTTGCGTACCCGGGAGCGGTGGACGTTGGACTTGTCCGCCAGAATCACCGCAGCAGCCACATTGCTCACCGCATATCCGGAGTTTTCCTCGTGGTTGCCAATGGCAGAGATCACCGTGGCGATCTCCTCGGCAGGCATGCCCAGACGCTTCAGTAAATCGAAGGCCAGCAGCGCCCCGCTCAGTCCGTGCTGGTGCCGGTTCACCACGTTCCCGATGTCGTGCAGGTACCCGGCGATCTCAGCCAATCGCTGCTCCCGTTCCGGGTATCCCAGGGCGCCCAGAATGTGCACACCGAGCCGCGCCACATACAGGGCATGTTCCTCGTCGTGGGTGATCGCTCCCATCGTCCCCAGGTACTCGTGCACCTTGACCATCAGCATTTCGATCTCGGGATTGTGCTGAATATCGCAGAGGTTTATCAAGCTAACACTTCCCTTCAACTATCGCCTAGGAGTCCCCCCGCCTATAGGTGGTGGGTTCAAAGTTCTGCTAGTGAGCGGGAGTAACAATCCTCCGCTGAAGACGGCGAAGTTGAAATGATTCCTTGCCGTGCCATATGTCCATCACTCAGGACTATTACTCGCAAGCTCGTAATATGAGTGATGGCCAGGCACATGGCATTTTAAACTTCGCTTCGCTACGTTTAAAGGGCCCTGTGAGCGATATCCCGCCGGAAGTGCATCCCCTCAAAGGAAACACGGTCGACTCCCTGGTAGGCATGCCGTACCGCATCCCCGATGGTATCGCCCAGGGCGGTTATGCCCAGCACCCGCCCACCGGCGGTAACCAGGCTGCCACTGTCCGACATTCTGGTACCGGCATGAAAGACTATGATATCAGGAGGGACCAGGTCCAGCCCAGTGATCTCCTGACCAGTTTCATAGGCGCCCGGATAGCCGCCGGAGGCCAGCACCACGCAGGCTGCCGGGCGGTCATCCCACTCCAGTTCAACCTCCGACAACCGCTCTGACAGGACTGCATCCAGCACATCCAGCAAATCGCCGCGCAACCTGGGTATCACCGCCTGCGCCTCCGGGTCGCCGAAGCGGCAGTTGAACTCCAGGACATAAGTACCCTTGGCGGTGATCATCAGCCCGGCGTAGATGACCCCCCGGTATTTTATACCGTCACTCGCCAGACCCTGGATCAGGGGACCCAGCACTTCGGAGCAGACCTGTTCGTGGAGCGACGGGGTGTAGACCGGCGGCGGGGAGTAAGCCCCCATCCCACCGGTGTTCGGCCCGGTGTCGCCATCACCGGCGCGCTTGTGGTCCTGGGAGGCCACCATCGGAAGGAAGGTCTGGCCATCGGCAAACGCTAGCACACTAACCTCCTCGCCCTCCAGGCGTTCCTCGACGATTACCGCCTCTCCGGCCGCTCCAAATGCTCTCTCCTCCATGATCAGGCGCAGGGCGGCTTCCGCTTCTGCCACATTGTCGGCTACCACAACTCCCTTGCCAGCGGCCAATCCGTCCGCCTTGACCACGCAGGGGCCGTCCAGATTCCGTACGTAGCGGAGAGCCGGCGCCAGCTCCCTGAACACCCTGAAGTCCGCCGTGGGAATGCCACAACTGGCCATGGTCTCCTTGGCAAACACCTTGCTGCCTTCGAGCAGGGCCGCCCTGGCACCCGGCCCGAAGGCCCGCAGACCAGCCTCCTCGAACAGGTCGACGATGCCGCTCACCAGCGGGGCCTCCGGCCCCACCACCGTCAGATCGATCTTCTCACGGACAGCAAAGTCCCGCAGACCGATCAGGTCATCCGCTCTGATCGGCACGCACTCGGCATCACCGGCGATTCCCCCGTTGCCGGGCGCACAGTAGATCTTCGTGAGGCGCGGGCTCTGTTTCAGCTTCCAGACCAGGGCGTGCTCGCGGCCCCCGCCGCCGACCACCAATACCTTCATCCCGCTCTCTCCCCTCAATGCTTGAAGTGGCGGCTGCCCGTGAAGACCATCACCATACCGGTAGCATCGGCAGCCTCAATCGCATCCTGGTCGCGCAGCGAACCGCCCGGCTGGATGATTGCCGCCACGCCGGCTGCGGCGGTGCTACGCACGGAGTCGTCAAACGGCAGGAAGCCGTCCGACGCCAGCACAGCGCCCTTCGCCCGGGCGCCCGCCTTAGCTAGAGCGATGTTGACAGCATCGATCCGGCTCACCTGTCCCTGGCCGATGCCCAGGGTGACATCACTGCTGGCAACAACGATCCCGTTGGAGGCCACGTGCTTGGCCACCGCCCAGGCAAACAGGAGGTCGTCCCACTGGTTCGCCTTGGGCTCCCGCCTGGTGACTACCCGGCTGGACTGGATGACCTGTTCCAGATCCATGACCGGGTCCGGTTCCTGGAGCAGAAATCCCCCGCTCACCCGCTTGAAATCCAGTTCCTGTCGCGGGGCACGCTCTCCGGTGGCCAGCAGGCGCAGTTTCTGCTTACTGCCAAGCACCAACAGGGCCTCCTCGCTGAAGTCCGGGGCGATCACCGCCTCGAAGAAGGTCTCCCGGATGGCCTCCGCTGTCACCCGGTCGACGGTTCTGTTCAGACCGATGATCCCGCCGTAGGCGGCCTCTGCGTCGGCGTCCCGGGCATTCCTGAAGGCTTCGATCAGCGATGGGGCGCAGGCCACGCCGGAAGGCTTATTGTGCTTGATCACCACCGCCGCGGTTGCCTGGAACTCCGAAGCGATCCGCAGGGCGGCATCCAGGTCGAGGATGTTGTTGAAGGAGAGTTCCTTGCCCTGGAGTTGACGGGCGCCCACCAGGCCATAAGGCGAACCGGTCTCATCCCGGTAGAAAGCGGCCTGCTGGTGCGGGTTCTCCCCGTAGCGGAGTCCGGCCACTTTGGCCAATGGCAGCGCCAGCCGGTTGGGAAACATGATCGGAGTTCGAAGTTCGAGTTTCGAAGTACCCGGCGCCACTTCAGGGCCTGCATCCACGGTGGAGCCTTTTTCGTCCAGGTTAAGTCCGTAAAGGTAATTGGCAATGGCAGTATCGTAGACTGCGGTGTGCCAGAAGACCTCCCGTGCCAGCCGGAGCCGGGTCGCCGGGCTGGTATCGCCCTGCTCCCGCAGTTCCCCGATCACCTCTGGGTAGCGCCCCGGGTTGACCACCACCGTCACCCTGGCAAAGTTCTTGGCGGCAGCCCGCAGCATCGAGGGACCGCCAATGTCGATCTGCTCGACGGCCTGCTCCAGGGTGACGCCGCTCCGGGCAATAGTCTCCCGGAACGGGTACAGGTTCACCACCACCAGGTCGATCGGCTCGATCCCCAACTGTTCCAGTTGGGCCTCGTCCAGCGGCAGGCGCGCCAGGATTCCGGCGTGCACCTTGGGATGCAGCGTCTTGACCCGCCCGTCCATGATCTCCGGAAACCCGGTCAGGTCTTCCACTTTTTGCACCGGCACTCCGGCCTGCTCCAAAGCCTTGGCCGTGCCTCCGGTGGAGATCAGGTGGAAGCCCAAACCGGCCAGTTCCCTGGCAAATTCCACTATTCCCCGCTTGTCGGAAACGCTGATCAGGGCCTGCTTTGTCCGTTTCTGCTCATTTGATGTGTCTCCTGCTTCATTCCTGCCCATGATGTGTTCCTCCTGCACAAGAATCCTTGATCCACAGCTGGACTACCCGCTCTAATGCCCCCGCTTCTTTCGAAGCGGTGGAATAAGAGCGGTTACGCCACTGTATTAACTGGCTCCTCCGCATCCAGGCCTACGGCCTGGCCTGAAGAATGCGGAGTACATAAGCTTCAGTGTGCCCACTAAAGCCAAGACCCAGTTGAATCCTGCCACTCCGCCACACTGTCCCGGGGGGACCGCGGCTGGCGGCCATCCCAATCGATCAACACCCGCCGGTCCCGGATCCGCAGCCGCCCTTCCGCCAGAAGCTGGAGGGCGGCCGGGCAGGTCTTGTGCTCCTTGGCCAGGATGCGAGCGGCCAGAGTATCCGCGGTATCCTCGGGGTAAACCGGCGCCACCGTCTGCAAGATGATCGGCCCGGTATCCGTGCCGGCATCGACGAAGTGCACCGTACAGCCGCTGAAGCGCACCCCCGCCGCCACCGCCTGAGCTTGGGCGTCAAGCCCCCTGAAAGCGGGCAGCAGAGCGGGATGGATGTTGAGCACCCGGTCCGGGAACGCTTCCAGAAAGACCGGTGACAGCACCCGCATAAAACCGGCCAATACCACCGCCTGCGGCCGGACACCAAGCACCGCTCCGGCCAGCCGGGCATCATAGGCCGCCCGGCGTTCAGTTTCACCGGCGACAACGGTCAAGACAGGAACCCGGTGCCGGCGCGCCCACTCGAATGCCGGCGGCTCCACCCGGTCGCTGAACACTCCAACCACCGACGCCTCCAGGGCACCCCCGGCTACAGCATCCAGGATCACTTTCAGGTTGCTCCCTCGTCCGGAGACCAGCACCGCCAGCCGCAACGGTTCCAAAAAACCTTCACTCCCCTACAAAGGTGACGCCCTGACCGGGGCGAACCTCGCCGATCTCGTAAACCTGCTCGCCCGTGTCCGACAGGGCCGCAGCCGCATTCTCCGCCGCCTCCCTGGCCACGATCAGCACCATCCCGATCCCCATGTTAAAAACCCGGTACATCTCTTCATCGGAAATGCGCCGGGTACCGTCCTCATCCTGAATCAGCCTGAAAACCGGCGGCACCGTCCAACTGCCGCAGCGCACCACCGCCCCCAGGCCGTCCGGCAGCACCCGCGGCACATTTTCGGTGAGCCCGCCACCGGTAATATGGGCCGCCCCCTTGACAACCGGCGCCGCTGCGAAACGGTCCCTGAGAGCCAGCACGCTCTTCACATAGATCCTGGTGGGAGTCAGCAGTTCTTCCCCTAACGTGCGCAACGCCGGCTCCATTAGGCCCGGCACTGCCGGCAGGAATGTGCCTGCCGTCCAGCCCCGCTGCTCGAACAGCACCTGGCGGGCGAGGGAAAAGCCGTTGCTGTGCAGTCCCGAGGAAGCCAGGCCAAGCAGTATGTCCCCCTCCTGGATCCGGCTGCCGTCCCAGACTGCGTCCCGCTCGACGACACCCACCGCAAAGCCGGCCAGGTCGTACTCCCCGAGCCGGTAAAACCCCGGCATCTCTGCGGTCTCTCCGCCGATCAGGGCGCATCCCGCTTCCCGGCAACCGGTGGCCACACCCCTGATGATCTCCGTTACCTGCTCGGGCACCAGTTTGCCACAGGCCAGGTAGTCCAGAAAGAACAGGGGCTCGGCGCCACACACCAGGATATCGTTGACGCACATGGCCACCAGGTCGATCCCCACCGTGTCGTGTTTACCGGCCAACTGGGCCACCCTCAGCTTGGTGCCCACCCCGTCGGTGCCGGAGACGAGTACGGGCTGCCGGTAACGGGATGTGTCCAGGGCGAACAGGCCGGAGAAACCGCCAACGCCCGCCAGCACCTCCGGCCTCATGGTAGAGTCGGCATGCGCTTTGATCAGTTCCATCGCCCGGTTGCCGGCGTCAATATCCACTCCTGCCTCTCTGTAAGCGTCCTTTTTTTCTGCCACGTCATCGCCTCTGTTCAGCATCCCATCCAACCCCCACCAAATCAACGTATTCAACTGGCGCTCTTATCCCACCGCTTCAGGAAGCGGGGGCATTAGAGCGGGTAGCCATCTGTGATAAAATAATTAGCGGGTAAGGTGCGGGCGGCAGCCCGGCCCCTGGGACATCTTGTATAATCCAAAAAGTTGAACATCTTGTATTTCCTGTGCTGAGCTTAGCTTAATCGGCGATCTCACGCTTTAGGGCCACGACCAAGCTTAAAGAGATTCCAGCGATGAAGATAATACCCGCAAACGATTTCGCATATGCAAGAATTGCAAGGCGTTCGATGAGTTCGACCAGAACTGTGGTTATGGTCACGCCCCAGAATACACGCCAATCTCCACAAAAAAAGTTAAAAACTTCTTTGAGTATACGAAGGATGATATTCATTATCGAGTCTCTCCTCTCTCTGCCATGAGTTGAAAACCACAGCAGCAGAAAACCTGACGCGCCCGCCGGGTACCCTCTTTAATCAAAGATTCTTTTATTTTTGCGCAATTCCATAGGGTTTCAGCCACCAAACAATTACGGCACTCAGAATAAGATAGAATGCGACCAACACTAGCAGGAAAGGATCGGAGAACAGCCATTGGATGCCCATGCCTTCCCCGGCCCAGAATGTTCCGAATGTGACCAGCATGATTCCGACCATGAACTTGAGTGTGTTTTCCGGGATCTTGGTGAGTGGGCTGCGAATTGTGAGACCCAGAGTAACGACAACCAGAAAGGCTAAGAGGGCACCGATCGACGCCTGAAAAATTCCGTCTACCTTATCGGTTCCAGCGGCAGCGCCAAAAGTTATAACGATAAAGGCAACTTCAAGTCCCTCAAGGAGGACGCTTTTAAATGAAGCCAGAAAACCGAATCCGCTAAACTTGCCAGGGTCAATATCGCCGCGGTTTTGCAGTTCGCGTATCTTGTCTTCGTAGATCGCCGCTTCATCGTGGAGGGCCTTCAGGCTGCTATAGCGGAGCAAGGATTTTTTAAGCCACTGCATGCCGAAGAACACCAGTATGATTCCAACGACAATGCGCAGGATATCGATGGGAATAAAAAGAACCAGGGTTGTGCCAAAAATTGCAACCATGGCGAGCAGGGCGAGCATGGCAGTGCCTGCCCCCAGCAAGCTGCTTTTCCAATTGATAGTGACCCCGATTGCTATCACAATCGTTAGAGCTTCAACAAATTCAACCATCGAGGCTAAGAAAGCTGGCAGTATAGATTGCCATACCATGATGATTTTCCTTTCAATTTGGACTGCCTGAGGAAATGACCGGTGCATTCCGAAGCGATGCCTTGTTCAGCTAAATTGCGCTCTCATCCAATCCATGCCTTGAGATGATCATAGGCTATTCGGGTTGAAAAGCCTGCCAAAACTGCTTAAAAACATTTCCCAACCCTTTTTCAAGATCTCTTTTATTCAATCTCAAAGTAGCCATGATGCTCAACGACATCAAGGATCTTATGCTGTTCGAATAAGTATTCCCATGCCCTGTCGTTTAAGGAACTTCCATTATTGGGTATAGTTCATCACCAAGATTTCATCGACTTTTCCCCGGTTTAGAGCATCTGAGTTGATTGCTCTATTAGCGGAAATGGTTACAATTGCATACTCCTTGTAAAGCTCACGAATAAATGGCGTTGCCGAATTACTAAGGAGGACTTTGCAACCTTTCTTGCTTAAAACATCAAATACTTGTTTCAAACGAACTTGGTCGTCCCTATTGAATCCATCCAAATTGTAGCCCGTAAATGACGAAGTATCGGATACAGGGTCATACGGTGGGTCGAAATAAACAAAATCTCCCTTTGTAACCTGCATTACAGCCGTTTCAAAATCGTCATTCAGAATGGTAATGTCATTACACATCAAGTATTGATACGCAGCCCGTAAAACAATATCGTTAACAATTTTAGGGTTTTCATAATTACCAAATGGAACATTGAACTGACCTTGGCTGTTGACCCTAAAAAGACCGTTGAAGCACGTCTTATTTAGAAATATTATCCTGGAAGCCCGTTCCACAGGCAAAAGAGAAGAGAACTCATCTGTTCTATCAACGTCTCGAAGTCGATAATAATACTCCTTTTCGTTTTTGTGCTTGGTCAAATCCGCTATAAGAGCATCAACATCGTTCTTGATAACTCTATATGTATTGATTAGTTCAAAATTTATATCGTTAACAATAGCCCTTTTCGGTTGCAGGTCAAATAATACTGCTCCCGCGCCTAGAAATGGTTCAAAGTAGGTATTAAACTTTCTAGGTACATAGTAACGAATCTCGGGCAAAAGCTGTCGCTTGCCACCAGCCCATTTAAGAAACGGACGCAAAAGTTTGTTCTTAGTTTCCATTAGCATCCCTCGCCCAATACAATCTCCGTCCTATCTAAGTATACATCATAACGAACATGTGTTACAGTATGATAAATCTATTAGCTGATATAATACTCCAAAAAGGATTGCGCTGTTGATATGCATTCAACGTTAGCGCTCTACCATCCACCTAGCCTGTATATGAATCTTCTTCTTCGGATTTAGAGAAGAAGGCGTTATCCTCTTCGAGAGCACAGGCGACCAAGTCATTCGTTTCCGGCACCACCTCTTCCAGGTACAGGTAGCTGATGTCGAGCGCCTCCAGAGTAGCCCTGATATAGGTGCGTACCGTGGTACTGCCCAGTTCGTGCAGCAGTTTCTCCACATTCAGAGTGGCGTTCCAGGCGTAGGCCCGGCCGTGGATCTGCACAAGTTCATCCAGCAACTCCGCCAACGCCCCTTCAGTCACCGGCTTGACGATCGGGCAACGGCTGCTGATGCCGGTCTCAAAGAATTTCTTTATTTCATTCTTGGCGGTAGCGCCAAATCTCTCAAAAGCCAGATCGGGCATGATCGCCTCGTCCTTGGGCATATTGGCATCAGTCGGGCGCCACATCTCATTTTGCAGGTTTTCCGCCGAAGCGCCCACGACATAGATCGGATAGGGCATCGCTCCGGACCAGTTCAACAGCCAGTTCAAGTTGCGGTATGCCTTCAAGCGGCTGATCCGGCCCAGCCTTCCGACGAGCTCCAACTCGTCGATCAGGATCACCCAACCCCGATAACCACAGAAGCAGACGGCGTCCGCCAACATTCCGAAAAAGGCAGTAGCGTCCTCGCTGGCCTTGAAGTTCCGTTCGAATCTGGGCAGGGGTTGACCACGGTAAGCCTTGTGAATACGTCTCAACTCGCCGGCGGAGACCTTGCTGCCCAGCAAGTAACCGTATAATAAGTCCTGCTCCTCCCCCTCAGTGTAAAAATAGTCCTCGAAGATAACTCCCGGTAGCGGATGGCAGTAGCGTCCCGGCTTCTGAAGCTGACTCCCGGGCAAATCGGAGGCTTTTTTCTGATTAAGCTTGCGCTGCAGACCGTAGACCGTGGAGTCCGGGGTGCGCAGCAGCGGCGCCACCCGGCTATAGAAATGCCCCAGATTGTGGCACGACACCTCCCGGCTCAGGGAGACCCGGCTTACCGCAAAGCCCATATCCAGAGCCAGGTGTTCTACCGTGGTCAATACGTGGGTCTTGCCCTGGCCGTATGGCCCCCAGACCAGACGCCCCGGGGTGCCCTGCTCCTGACGAAGCAGTTCCAGGTCGTCCTGGATCAGTTCCGTCAGTTCCTCTCTCAGATCCGGCAGCGCTTTGGTGGAAACGCGGGTCGGTACGCCCGCCCGCAACGCCTCCACCACCGCCATCGCCTTCAGGCGTTCATCATCGTAGGCGTTCATCTAGTCCACCACCCTCTCCATCATCATGGCCGCTTCCATCACCCGCGCCCTCAGCTCACTGTGGGCGCTCAAATCCGGCACTTCCCGGTAGTGGCGCCTGTACCCCGCCTGTTGCAGGAGGCGGCTCAGCCTGGTTACCACCAGTTGGGGAAAATCTTCTTTTTTGGTTGCATAGAGCAGATCGAGGTCCACAATGTCACAATATGGATTGAAATGCTTTCCGGGCAGCAGACCGGACTGCAGCCGCATCCAGAGCGCCTCGTAACTCTTGAAACCCCGCTTCTCATCCTCCACGATCTCCCTGCGTCCAGCCATTAGCAGCACAAAGCCGCTCAACAGTTCAGTGTCATCGATCAACTGCCGGAAAAGTTCGTGAGTATCACTCACGGCGCCAGTCGCGTAGAAATATCGTCTGGTTCCAGGCATCGGTCTTGCAATCTCATCCAGATCGTCGATCAGCACCACCAGTCCGACCACCCCGGCGATATTCAAGATCTGGATCAGGGAATTCAGCCAGGCCCGGGCGTTGAACTTCTGCAGGGTCTCGAACAGATTGGTGGCCTTTCTCTCACCCAAGGCAAGCTTCTCACCGGTCAGCCAGCGCAACGCCGTGTCCAGCGGCTCATCCTGGCCGTTGACCAACCTGGTGACAGTGGCAAGAAAACAGAATGTGGTAAACGCTGGCCCTACGTCGAGACCGCGAAAGCTCTGGGCGATGGCTATCCTGATCTCCTTCCTGGCATCACCAACTGCCCAGCCCTCCTTCTCCACCAGCAGCGGCAGCAGGCGGCCAGAGCCGTCGTACTCATCCTGGCCATAACCCAGACGCTCGGCAACGCGTCGACACAGGCCGCGCACCAGTGCCTCCTTGTCGATCTGCCCGACGATTGTCCGGTACAGGATCGGAAGATTGTTCAGCCTGTAGTCCAGATCTCGCAGGGATAGATAGACCGAGGCATAACCCAGTGCCCGGGCATCCTGTTCCACGCAGCGCAACAGATGGGTCTTCCCGGTGCCCTCGCTGCCGACCAGCACCTTTATCTTGCTGCCGTGCCCCCGCCTGATAAAGTTATACAGGTAATACTCCTGGAACCGGTCCAGCCAGTCCTCACGCCCCTGGGTCATCCCGGCCAGCAGACCAGCGTTGGATGGCGGGACGCCCGATTTCAGGTCTTCGAGATCGAGCTCGTCGATGTTCACGCATGTCCCTCCTCATGAAAGATGATCAGACTGCTGAGACTGTTTTCCCGCCCCTGGCTGTCTGTCACCAGCAGAGCATTTTTCTGTTTTTTGGCAGTCCCAAACACCAGCCGGTAGTTCTGGTACCTGATCTCTAACTGCTCCTTGAGGCGACCCAGTTCAAAGATGTAAAGCTCCTTCGGATATTCCTGCCGGGCAGAGTACCGTACTGTCAGCAGTTCATAGATAGTGGACAGTGATACTGCATGGCCCCACAGCACTTCATCCTGCTTGTAGGCGATCCGGTTGCCCGTCTGGTAGGCATCCACCAGTTCCCGGCAGAAGCGCTGTGAATCGAACTTTTTATCCACCAGCTTCTTGTACCGGGCCGCCACCCAGGCAGCCACCTGCTGGGGCTCAAAAGCGGATATCCGCTCGCTCTTGCGCCCGACAGACAGTATCACCGCCCCCTGCCCGGGATCTAAGATCAGCTTGAAAGGGATCAATTCATAATTGGGATAGCTGCCCTGAAGCGGGATATGGGCATCCCGCAGGGACCTTTCCAACTCACCGGGGTATTCCTCACCCGCTACAAACTCTTGCGCCCCTTGCAAGGCACGGGCGACATTCGGCATCCCATCCTCGTGCCTGGCCAGCAGCAGCCGGGCATCTTCACCCAGCGCCTCCAGCACTTTTTCCAACACCTTGAAATCCCAACTATCGATCGCCTTTCTGGTCTTGATCAGATTGTTGTGCAGACGTCTGTCTATAACGGCCAGTTCATTGATCGCCGTCTTAGCCCCCTGGAGATCCACCATGTTCGTCGCCAGCCTCCATTTCCTGATATCGTTTTGCGAAAATGCCGCTCCTTCAACTTCGGGCGTTGATCGCGCCGTGGTTATTTCGGCCTGTATATCCCCCCATCAAGTTCATCTGCCTTTGCTCAATTTGGCCAGGTCTTTTACCAGATGCAGTACCGCCTTCTGCATACCTGGGTTGAGTTCAACAAAGTAATCGCATAGCTCAAAGGTCAGCACCCCCGGCTCCTGAGCCCGGATTACAGATAAAACATCGCCATATTCCTCTTCAATATTATCCTCACCGCTATTGTTATCTTCATAGCCATCGTAAAGGGTATCGTCATGCCCGATATCGATGTTAGTATTCGAGGCTGACGGTCGTTTCCAGCCAGGTTCTGCATCACCGGCCATTGGTGTTACCGAGTTTGTCCTCTCGGCATTCTTCACTGCCTCCAGTTCTCGACCGGACAGGCTCCTCTTGACCGTAGTATCCTGAAGGGGGCTTCCTCCCATCAATTGCAGCCAGAAGCCCTCGAGACGCGCATCCTCCTGCTGTAACAGTTGCACGGCGTTATCATATTCGCCCCGCTGTCGGAGCAACGAGATACCCAACTCCCAATTCGGGGATGACAGGGCACTATCCAGTTTGGCTAAGATTTCAGGAGAGGGGAGGCTGCCGCTGAGGCGTTCGATCTGACTCAGGTAGGAGAATGAGACACCGCTTTGCTGCTCCAGTTGTCGTAGTGAGATGCCCCGTTTCTCACGCAGTCGGGACAGACTATTGGCGATCCCAGCCTTGCACAGCAGCTCTAGAATCCCGGCTTCGAGCTGGCCGAAATGGCTCTGTTTGAGAAGATTCATTCTGTTAACAGTGACGTTGACCTGAGGGACGGAATGCGTAGCCATCGCCCCAGCCACACGCTTGTTATGCCTGCGAATGATTGATGCCAAACCTGCTAGCAGGGGTTCCGGGTCAAGGCCGCCCCTCTTGTCATTCACCGTCACGAGGTTCAGCTCGGTAAGGAATTGCTCAAGTTGAAAACTCGGCAGGGCATCTGCCGGGCGGTCGTCATGATCCAGTACCTGTTGGCACTTTTCTAGCCATGCCCTAAAGTTGAGAGCCAGTCTTTTCAGTTCACCCATTTTTCCCTCTATTGGCACTCTGTGCACTTATATTGTCTATTTGTAATACACATTACCACCATACTTATAAGTCTGTCAACTGCTTCCTTTATATTTTCATATCTTTTCTAAAGCAAAACTGCCGCTTGACACGCGGCAGGTCTCTAAATCTTAATATTCATGCCGAACATTATGAGTGAGCAAGTCTGCCCCTTAGCCTATGCATGCATTTCGTTCTGGGCGACTTCACTGAGACGATCGAGTACTGTCCATCCCTCTCTCTCCATTTGGCAACGGCGAGATTATTACTATCCAGACTACCCATACATTTCAACAATTCATCCTGAAAGTAGGTAATAAGAGACTGAGTAATCCAGTTTCACGCTATATGTAGCTTCATTAATAGCGAGAATAATGGACACATGCGTGTCTTGTCCGGGAAGAGCCCCCGCTTAAGTCCTCATTTCGAGGGCTATGTGGGTTTTGCTGCGTTCTTATATTGCTCACATGCTGCTATGAGTTCTTCCCACGAATTGGGTGGATTGCCGCGGTCAAGCATCTTGCGGAACACGACATACGGGCCAGATTCTGTGCCAGCCTTCCGAAGCGTATTCTCATCATTCAGCCAAGCATATACGATCGATTTACTTTCAGAGTTATACCAGAAAAACAAGCGAAATCGACCGTTGAACTTTGCGCGACACCAGTGCCTTGCACCAGAACCGAGAGTATTCCCTTGCCTATAAGCCGGCTTCCCTGGGTCCTGTGGCACCTCTTCAAATATAATCGAGTCTACCCTGCGTCTAAACTTGACTTTTGGATGATCGACGTTATGGGTCGACGTAAGAATGGCATCTGATTCTTGCATTAGTTTGTCATAGAGTGCCTGCATTTCTTCCGTAAATATCAGCTTCCAGCCGTTCGATTCAAATGACATCGTCAGGAAACTCCGCGTCGTCGCTCACAGCCGGCACGGCGTCAGCAAAGCGCTTCGCGGCAGCCGTTATTTCTTCGGCCACAGGAACCAATCTCTTTTCTGGCGCAGCCAGAAAAGACTTTTCGATAAAGCCTAGAAACGCCTCAAGATAAGGGGCTTCAGCCTCCTCAAATTCCGGTTCGGACCTTTCGACTGAGAGTAGGATTTGTCCTGATGGTAAGATGCTTGCGGAAAAATGAGCCGGAGTAAGTGCAGTCAATTTTAATGCCTGGAAAAACGATTTTTCAAACCGGATGGCTTGAGAATTCCCCACGGTAGTCATGGAGCCTGTATATTTCACCACCGCGTCAAATCACCTCTATGTACGTATTATTGTAAGTACTTGAGTAAATTATAATACGGATGTTCAAGAAACGCAAGAAATTAATGGGAGTTTTTTGTTCATACTACGCCTGGGAAGGCAAACCAACTTTTAAAGTCAAGTGATTATGATCATGATGGACACATTATTGTCCATTCCGAAAGATGGATAAAAAAATACGGCTCCGGGATCTCCGGAACGAGAGAAATCCTTTACGAGACACTCTTCCCTGGGTTATTATGGTTATGACAGGGGGGATACGGAATGAAGCTGAAAGGGAAAGTGGCGATCATCACCGGGGCCGGCCGCGGGATGGGCCGCGCCATCGCCGGGGGCTATGCCCGTGAAGGCGCCTCTCTGGTGCTCACGGCCGCCCGTGAACAAAAGGAGCTTGACGAAGCGGCGGAGGCCTTGAACGCCTTGGGCGTCCTGACAGACGTGAGCAAGGAAGAGGATGTGGAGAAGGTCGTCCAGGCCGCTTTACAAAGATACGGGCGTATAGACATCCTGGTCAACAACGCAGGCCGGGGCATGAAATACGTGAGCCCCGGTTTCATGGTGGAACCCACCCGCTTCTGGGAGATAGACCCGAAAACCTGGCGGATGATCATAGATACGAACGTCACGGGCGTGTTCCTGATGACGAGGGCTGTGGTTCCCCACATGCTAAAGCAGGGCTGGGGCAGAGTGATCAACGTTTCCATGAACTACGAAACGATGAAACGAAAAGGGTTTTCCCCTTACGGCCCTTCCAAGGCAGCACTGGAATCAATGAGTATTATCTGGGCCCAGGACCTTGAGGGCACAGGCATAACCGTCAACCGCATCCTCCCTGGAGGAGCCACAGAAACCGGAATGATTCCGGAAGGCACACCGGAAAAGATCCGCCGCAACCTGCTTAGGCCGGAGATCATGGTGCCGCCTGCTGTGTACCTTGCCAGCAACGAGTCAGACGGGGTGACGGGACAGCGCATAGTAGCCTTGGAATGGAACAGGCAATCCGAGTAAGGTTACTATAGTTGCATGCAATGTCCTACTTTGTCATCCCTGATTACTCCAGGTTCGCTGACTCACCCATCCCATAGTCCGTCCAGATCTGCATTGCCGCTCTCATCCACGGTTTCTGCGCGCGGCGTATATACCCATCTGTCGAAAGAATTTGACCATGACCAACTTCCGCCCTCCTTGTCGCCGGTGGCCGTGATGATCNNCTTGTAGGCCTCGGCGTCCAGCATGTCAAGCTGGTGCAACAGCACCGCCTCGATAGTCTTGGGCAATTCGGGCGACTGCCACTCGTACCGGCCATGGTGACTGGCTATCATGTGGAGGAGCCTGAGCCTCAGCTCGTCCGGGAACCATCCGGCTGTCTATCGCTCTGCCCACCATCTCAATGCCAAGGATGATGTGGCCAAGGAAATGACCCTAGTCGGAGACACCAATGCGGCAAGAATATTCATATTCCTCGATTTTGCCTATATCGTGCAGGATGACACCAGTGGCCAGGAGATCCTGGTCGATCTGGGGGTAGTTCGAGCAGACGGCCGGAACGAGGTTGAGCATGTTAACCGTGTGCTCCAGGAGCCCTCCTAGATACAGCCAGCGCATGCTAACATGATAATGTAGCATGTTGAGTAATATATTGACGTGTATTATAATGAGATGGGGGCGATAGAGATGCGTACGACGGTCACAAAACGGGGGCAAACTGCTATTCCAGCCAGGGTAAGGGAAAAATTCGGCATCCGGCAGGGTGATTTTTTGGAGTGGATAGACGATGGCCAGGAAATAAAGGTAGTCCCCCTTCGGGGCGATCCTATTTCCGCGTTAAAGGGATGCGCCAAAGGAAGCGGACTTGGCCGTAAACTACTGGAAGAACGGAGAGAGGATGTCTTGCGAGATGGCTAATGGGTACATTCTGGACTCCTCGGCATTGATCGCTTTGATGGAAGAGGAGGAAGGTCACGAAACAGTTGCGGACCTCCTTCGTCAAGAGAAAATTATTATCCCTTATATTGTTCTCATGGAGGTCTACTACATCTCTCTGCGGGAGAGCGGCCAACAGGAGGCTGACCGCCGATGGGCCATGATTAAGAGATTACCCGTCGAATTTGTCTGGGAGATTGATGAAGCAACCGTACGAACGGCAGCGCGCTTCAAGGCGCTCCACCGGGTTTCTTTCGCCGACGCCATCATTGCGGCATACGCCAAGAGTTTCAATGTCATCCTCGTGCACAAGGACCCGGAGTACGAATCTTTGGCCGGGGAGGTGGAACTCCTGGCGCTGCCCTTCAAGGGTACTCTTATGGAATGAAGCATCTGCTGTCTTACGGGCTTCGATGGCCTAATGTGATTTTTTGGGTCTTCGGATTATCATGTTGTTATCCATTGAAGTTCGCCTATTGTAGCTCTTATGTAAATCGGATTAGCGTGTTGTTTTCTCTGAGGAACTGGTAAAATATTTTGAGCCGGTGCCGGTGGTAACGGGCGCATGAGGCCAGGTTGTTCACTCCCGTGGATACGTCTATGTTTCACCAACGAAGTCTAGGGGCTGGATGGGCTTTACACAGCGCCAAAATGGTAGTATATATTGAGCAGGTAGTAATATTATTGGAGGTATACCATGATTCAAAAGGTTACTATTTCAGAGAAGGGGCAAATTATTATCCCAAGTGTCTTGCGCAAGCGGTATGGCTTGCAAAAGGGTGATAAGCTGTCTGTGGAAGAAGCGGATGGGGCAATTTTGCTCCGGCCACTTGCGACTCACCCCATACTCGACCTGAGAGGCAAGCATAAAAGCACAGGTCAGGAAAAGTTAACAGATGCTCTTCTTCGTGAACGAAAGCTGGAAAGGGAGAGAGACGTTTGAACAAGAACAATATCGTCCTTGATTCATACGCGATCATGGCGGTAATTGAGGATGAGCCAGGTGCTCAGACTGTCGCTGATATTATTTCTGGTGATCAGTTTGAAATATATATGAGCTCTATTAACTTGGGGGAAGCATACTACATTCTTTTGCGAGAACAGGGGAAACAGACTGCGGAAGAAGTAGTCAGCAGCATTCTTCTGGACGATTCTTTCAGGGTTCAGGAAGCTTCCTGGCAAAGAATAAAATCCGCAGCAACCATTAAGTCTAAGGGTGGCCTTTCTTATGCCGATGCCTTTGTGATGGGGCTGGCGCGGGAGATGCAAGCAGCAATAGTAACGGGAGACCCGGAAATACGTACAGCAGCGCAACCAGACCTGCAAATTATCTGGATAGGCAAATGAGAGAAATACGCCAGATAAGTCCCTTTATTTTGCAGCGGATATGGTAAATTATATCAATAAAGGAATTACGGAATCGACATAACAGCGCTGATCAAAAAGATTGAAGATGAGACTTTTAGCTCCCAACAACATGGTAAGTGGTCTTCGAGACCCGGTTAGGACGCCCCTTCGAATTCTTTTACGGAGAGCAACTGGAGCGCCTGAAGGGCGACGGGCTGATGGGCGAGAGCGCCTCAGCCGTCTGGCTGACGGAGCGCGGCCTGCTGTTGTCCAACTATGTGCTGGCGGAGCTGGTCTAAGAAGAATATTCTTGAGGGCATATTTACAAAAACACGAGGAGGATTAGCGTGAAAACAATATTATT
>PLQY01000051.1 GCA_003160265.1 Peptococcaceae bacterium
GGGAAGGGCCTGCTGTTCCTTCTGGAGGGAGGCTTGATGGAACTGGGAAAATTGAGAAGTGCGAGGCGTGAGCGGGTGCTTACTGGTACCCGGCCCGCTAAAACGGGTACCTCGGTAGTTCATGGTGAATCTGAAAGCACGCCCGCCAACTGTGATGTGCAAAGCAACAACTCCAGTGCGGCGCGGGAAGTGGCGGATGCGCACCTCAGTGGTGATGAACTCAGAGGCAGAGCCGATGCCAACAAGAATCTCGCCTCTCAAGCGCCCGCTGAAGCGGCGGCGCCGTGTCCGCGCCAGGTCCACCGGACATCGCACCGCCGGGAGCGACCCCTCGCATCACAATTACAGATCTCTGTTCTGGACGACGATGAAGATTTTGTCTATATATACTGCGTCGAATTTCTGCTGCGGGGTGATCCCGCCTGTGTAGGACAACTGCGCCTCGCCCTCCAGGAGTATGGCGGGAGTCTGATCGTTGCCAACATCGATGATGTGATCAAGATCCATGTACATTCCAATCATCCCGGACAGGTGCTGGAGCATTGCCTGCAGTTTGGGACGCTGCACGATATACAGGTCAGCAACATGCGCGACCAGTGGCAGCAAGCACATGGCAATGATGCAGCTCTGAAGCCGGATGTGGCCTCAACCACCGGCAAAGCGGGCGTTTCCCTGGATATCGGGGTATTGGCGGTGGCTGCCGGTGAGGGAATCGAGGAGATCTTCCGGAGTCTGGGAGCGGCACAGATCGTCGCCGGCGGGCAGACCATGAACCCGCTTNNTGGCCGCCGAGCAGGCAGGAAAGCTAGTCTCCCGCAGCGTGGTGATCCTTCCCACCACTAGCATTCAGGCCGGGATCGCGGCCATTCTCGCCTTCAATCCATCCCTGGACATGACTGCCAACATTGGGAAAATGGAGCAGGCTGCAAGCCGGATAAAGGCCGCGGAAGTGACTTACGCAGTGCGCGATGCGGCTGTCAAGGATATGGAAATCAAGCAGGGCGAGTTGATCGGTCTCTGGCAGGGAGACATTGTGGCGGTAGGCGCCTCGCTGGAACAGGTGCTGCCGGCGACGGTCGACCGGATGTTGGATGGGCATGACGAACTGGTGACGCTATTNNTTCCGGAAGAGGCTGACCGGGTTGCCGCACTGATTCGCAGCAACCACCCGCAGATTGAAGTAGAGCTTCAATACGGGGGGCAACCGGTCTACTTTTTCCTGATCAGCGTCGAATAGCCGATGTCCAGGGGCACTGCTACAATAAAACAACTGACTGCCTGCCAGCTTGGCGCCGTTCCCGCCGGCGGCTTGCCGCAAGTGGGGGAGGCCCGTGCAAAGCTGCTCGGGAAGCTGGGGATCGGGACACTGTTTGACATCCTCTATTATTTACCGCGGCGCTACGAGGACCGGCGCATCAACCAGTCAGGCGAATTGAAACCGGGCGAGAACGCTACTGTTTGTGGAATTATCACCAGAACGGAAACAACGGCCACCCGCCGGGGGTTGTCTGTGGTGAGGGCCGAGATCAGAACCGGTGGCGGGCCGCTCACTGCCCTGTGGTTCAACCAGCCCTTTTTGATGCGGTCTCTGCGCCGCGGCTTACCGGTAACGGTGACCGGTAGAATCGACGGCGGCCTGTTCGGTAATGAGATCACCGTCGCCGATTATGAGATCGGTAATCCCGAAGATACGGTCCACGTGGGGCGGATTGTGCCCTTTTACGGCGCCACTGAGGATTTGAGCCAGCGTACCCTGAGGCGGCTCATGTACAAGCTTGTCAAACAATATTCCTGCTGGACGAAGGACCTGCTACCAGCGCAGGTGGCGGTCGAACTTCACCTGCCGCCCCTGGCGGAGAGCTTGAGGCAGGTGCATTTCCCCAGCAATTTTGAAGCTCTGGCCAAAGCCCGGGAAAGGCTGGCTTTTGAAGAGCTTTTCTTATTTGCACTGGGATTGGGGAAGATCCAGGACACCATCCAGCATCGGGGGGTGGGGCGCAGGCCCAAGTCAGCCCTGGCAGAGACCTTTGTCAGAGGCCTGCCCTTCCCCCTGACGCCGGCCCAGCAGCGGGTGCTCGGCGAGATCAGAGGCGATCTGGCCGCTCCGCGCCGCATGTACCGGCTGCTACAGGGGGATGTGGGGTGCGGAAAAACAGTAGTCGCCCTGTACGCCCTTTTATATGCAGTGGCGGCGGGATACCAGGGGGCGCTGATGGCCCCCACCGAGGTCCTGGCGGAGCAACACTACCTGGGATTGAAGGGCCCAGCCGAACGTTTGGGGGTGCAGGCGGCCGCGCTGACGGGAGGAGACAGCAAACGCCATCGGGAGGAGACCCTGGAGGCGCTAAGAAATGGTCAGATTGACATTGTGGTGGGCACTCATGCTCTCCTGGACGAGGGGGTCGTTTTTGACAACCTGGGGTTGATTGTCATCGATGAGCAGCACCGCTTCGGTGTCCGGCAGCGAGATATCCTGCAATCCAAGGCCCCCCAGGCTGACGTTCTGGTGATGACCGCTACCCCCATCCCGCGCAGCCTCACGCTCACTCTCTACGGCGACCTCGACCTGTCGGTGATCGACCAACTGCCGCCCGGGAGGCAGGGAGTCAAGACCTATTTTCTCCCGGACAGGGAAAAGCAGAGGGCATACCGGTTCCTGCGCCAGGAATTGGATGCCGGACGGCAAGCCTACGTGGTCTGTCCCCTGATCGAAGAATCAGAGAAACTGGAGGTTGAGGCTGCGGCAAACCGGGCTTCCGAGTTGCAGGAGGAATTTCCGGAGTACAACGTGGGGCTCTTGCACGGCAGGCTGAAGATGGAAGAGAAGGCGCGGGTCATGGAGGAATTCAGGGCCGGGGACATCAACATCCTGGTTGCCACAACGGTGATCGAGGTGGGGGTGGACGTTGCCAATGCCTCGTTGATGATCGTCGAGGGCGTGGAGCGGTTTGGCCTGTCACAGTTACACCAACTGCGCGGCCGGGTAGGCCGCGGCAAGGATGCGGGCTACTGCATCCTGATCGGCAATCCCCAGACCGATGAAGCCCGGGACCGGGTCAAGACCCTGGTAAAGCACCAGGACGGGTTCCAGGTCGCTGAACGCGACCTAGCCATCAGGGGCCCCGGGGAGTTGATGGGTGTCAGGCAGCATGGCCTGTCTGATTTTCGGGTCGTCGATATCTTTAAAGACGCCTCTTTGATGGAAACATCCAGGTCATATGCCGCCAGGTACCTCGGACATGTCAATGATACTATAATGCAGGAGATAGGATTCCGTTTTCCCAGCCTGATCTATGGCTTTAAGTTTTAAAGAAGGCTTGGCTTGCGCCAGGCGGAAGCCTCGTACTTATACTTGCTTCCTTATAATGTTTTTCTAGACAAGTATGAAAAAAAGAGTATAAATAATGAATAATTCAACAGGATGCCTCGATTATAAAGAATCGAGGCTTTTTTGGCACATAGTTTAGATTGTAAACTTATATTGGAAATATCGTAAAGATGGCGCAAATCATAGTTTTTATAATTATGCCTTCAAATTATTATGATTTTTGGCGTCATCTTACTAGTATCTTTAGGCGACTTTTAATCAAACTATACGTAGAACCTGAACAAAATAAAAAGCGACGTCAAACGTCCGACGAAAGGAGGTGCGTACCAGGTGGCTCGAAACACTATCCTGAACCCGAATGCAAGGAAGGCCCTGGATCAGTTCAAGATGGAAGTTGCCAATCAGGTTGGGGTCGACTACAACCAGGGTTACAAGGGCAACATCGCTTCCCGTGACAACGGTTATGTTGGTGGAGGGATGACGAAGAAAGTCTGGGAACAGTACGAGAATAGCATTGCGGGACGGTAACGGGTTCCCTTTCGAAACCAGGCGGAAGTTCGGGTAGTCGCACCAAGTATCTTAGATGAAAAGGAGGCGCATAACTGATGGCCAGCAACACCATTCTGAACCCCAATGCGAGAAAGGCTATGGACCAGCTCAAGTTCGAGATAGCCGGTCAACTGGGAGTCGACTTCAACCAGGGGTACAAGGGCAACATCTCATCCCGTGATAACGGTTCTGTCGGTGGAGCCATGACCCGTAAAGTGTGGAGTCAGTACCAGAATAGCATTGCGGCGAAGTAACAACCATGCTTCGTCTACTGATTGCGGATTAAAGCGGACCCTGCGGTCCGCTTTAACTTCGCCTAGAAGCCCCCCGTCTCTATATAGGCGGTGTGTTCAGGATGCTCAATCAGTGGGAGTTTAATCCCCTCTGATTCGGCGAGTTCTTCGCAAACAGGCACATGGCTAATTCAANNTCGATCTCCTCTTTATCTGCTTCCGGGTGCAAGGCCAGGGTGATTCCCCTGGTAACAGTCCGGCCGGCATTCAGGATCAGGTCGTCGATCTCTCTCGGTGTGACGATCAACGAGCCCTCAAATGGCTTCAGGAGATCCTCGAGCACTTCCTTGGAGAGAACCGGACTCAGCCGGCTACCCCGTGAGAGCTTGGATTGATAACTCTCGAGTGCGGACTGCATGATCACGCTGGCATTGACCACGGTGGG
>PLQY01000039.1 GCA_003160265.1 Peptococcaceae bacterium
CCTGCCGGTGGTCTATACCCCTGCTGTGATGTCCGGGGGGACCGGGCCGATAACCCGCGCCGGCTCACTTGCCATGGGCCTGGCAGAATTCTTGAGCGGACTGGTGATCAACCAGACGGTGCGCGAGGGGGCGCCCATCATCATGGGCGGCGTCTTCACTATCATGGATATGACCACCACCATCTTCAGCTACGGTTCGCCGGAGTTCAACCTGCATATGGCCGCCCTGGCGGACATGGCCCACTTCCTGAAACTGCCGATGTTCGGCACGTGCGGCTGCACCGACTCCTGCATCGTGGACGAGCAGGCAGGGATCGAGGATGCCCTGTCTATCGTCATGACCGCCCTCAGCGGACCGAACCTGAACCACGACGTCGGTTACGTGGAATACGGCAACTGCTCTTCCCTGGACAACCTGGTGATTTGCAACGACGTCATCGGCATGGCCCGCCGCCTGGTGCGCGGGATCACGGTGAATGACGACACCCTGGCCCTGGACGTCATCGACAAGGTGGGACCTGGCGGCCACTTCCTGGCGGAGGACCACACCTACAAGTACTTCCGTACGGAAACCTATTATCCATCCCTGATCGACCGGCGGCGCTACGATATCTGGAAGGAAAACGGAGCGAAGACCCTGGAGCAGCGCGCCAACGAGAAGACGCGCTCCATCATCGAGGACTACGAGCCCGAACCACTCCCCAAGGACGTGCAGCAGAAGATCCACGACATCGTCGAACGGTCCGAGCGCAGTCTCAAGTCCTGATGTTGATGAATCAGCGGGGCAGAGGACTTGAAACCATTGCTATAACTGGTAATTTAGATGTTTAAGGTTATTTGGAAAATCAGTTTGGAGGGTAGACAGTGAAGAAGCGCAGCAACTACACCGTCAACGAGACTCTACAGTTCAGCGTTTTCACAGAGTCACAGTGCCAGGAGATCCACGACGCGACGTTGGAAGTGATGGCGGGTGTGGGGGCGGTGTTCCATGACGAGGATGCCCTTACCCTACTTAAAAAGGCTGGCGCCTTCGTCGACGGAAACCGGGTTCGTTTTCCCGCCAGCCTGGTAGAGTGGGCGATCAGGACCTCGCCCTCGAGGGTCGTGCTCTGCGACCGTAACGGCGATCGCAAGGTGTTTTTGGAAGACCACAAGACCTATTTCGGCCCCGGTCCGACCAATACATACACGCTCGATCCGTTGACGGGCGAGAGGAGGTTTCCCCGGATCAGCGATACCCTCCGGGCATCCAAGGTCATCGACGCCCTTCCCAATATCGATTTTCAGATGGATCTGGGCACGCCCCGGGATGTGCCCACAGAGGTGTCCGATGTCTATCTCCTCGAGGCCATGCTCACCAACTCCACCAAGCCGATTGTCCACTGGGGCTACAGCGCCAAGAACTACCAGACCATGGTGGACATGTGCGTGGCCATTGCCGGGAGCCTGCAGGATCTCCAGAGCAATCCGTTTATCTGCTTATATTCGGAGCCGAGTTCGCCTTTCGTCCACTCGCCTGAAGCGATCCAGAAAGCGATGTTCATGGCTCGCAACAACCTTCCGTGCATCTATACTCCCGCCCCGAGCTGCGGCGGTACCGCCCCGGTAACCCTGGCCGGAAACATCGTCGTCTCCAATGCCGAATGCCTGGCCGGCCTGGTGGTATGCCAGTTGGTCAGGGAGGGGGCGCCCTTTATCATGGGCGGAGTTCCGTCGATTCTGGACATGAGAAGCATGATCCTGAGCTACGGAGCGCCGGAGTTCGATCTCCTGCACGCCGGTTTTACCGACATGGCTCACTACTATAAGATCCCCATGTTCTCCACCGCCGGTTGCACTGACTCCAAGGCGGTTGACGAGCAGGCGGCAATCGAAGCCACAAGTTCGATCATGGCGGCTGCGCTGAGCGGCGCCAACCTGATCCATGACTGCGGCTACATGGAGTATGGCGCTACCAGCTCTCTGGAACTGCTGGTGATGGACGACGAGATTATCGGTCATGTCCGGCGTGTCGTAGAGGGAATAAAGGTGGACGAGGAGACGCTGGCAATTGACGTCATCAAGGAAGTCGGCCCCGGCGCCCAGTTCTTGACCCATACCCACACCTTTGAGCATTTCAGGAAGGAGACCTGGATACCGTCTCTGATCAACCGGCAGCGGTATGACCACTGGCTTGAGGACGGCAGCCCCACGCTGCGCCAGAGAGTAAATGCCAGGGTCAGGGAGATCATCGACAGTCACGAACCGAAGAAACTGGCGCCGGACGTGCAGGCCAGAATCAGAGACNNGCCAAATATCCATGGACCATTTAGGAGGCCAGAAGGCATGCAGGGTTTAGATAGCCTGAGAGAGGCTGTAATCAAGGGACAGGCCTCAAAGGCAAAGGTTTTAACAGAGGCCGCGCTGGATGAGGCTTGGACCCCATGCGACATAGTGGATCAGGGACTGATCGCCGGCATGAAGCTTGTCAGTGATCAATTCCGGAACGGCGGCATGTATGTTCCCGACGTCCTGATCGCTTCCCGGGCGGTGCATGCCGGGATGCATGTACTGAGGCCTTTTTTGATTAAGTCCGGAGCTAAACTGCCGGATCGGGTGATCGTTGGCACCGTGGCGGGTGATCTGCATGACCTGGGCAAGAACCTGGTGGTCATGATGCTGCGGGGCAAGGGCCTGGATGTGATCGACTTGGGGATCGATGTAGAGCCTGAGGAATTCGTCCAGGCGGTGGTCGATCATAAGCCCAGGCTGTTGGGCATGTCCGCCCTGCTGACTACTACCATGCCGGTAATGGCAGCCACGGTGCAGGCATTGTGTTTAAAGGGCTTGCGACAACAGGTAAAGGTGATGATCGGGGGTGGGCCGGTCACGAAAGAGTACGCCAGGGTGATCAAGGCAGACGGCTATGCCCAGGACTTCCGCCAGGCGGCAGAAGAGGCCATGCGTTTGTTGGGCTATCTCCCTGCTGGATAAAAAACTGTCCCTGGCAGTTACATGATAGGAGAAGAGGCATGGCAGAGAAAACGGCACTTGTTGTCTGTGAGGCTTTAGCCGGGGAGATTGTAGGAAGAACGCCTGCACACGTCGAAACGCACGTCATTGAAATGGGCCAGCATGATTACCCAAAAAAATTACACCAGGACTTGCAGGAGGTCATCAACAGGCTTGAGCAGGACCATTGCTACGAAACCATCCTGCTGGGGTTCGGGTTATGCTCCGAAAGCATCGTCGGCTTGGAGGCAAGCCGGGCAAAGCTGGTGGTGCCGAGAACGGATGACTGCATCGCCATCCTGTTGGGATCGATGAAGGCTTACCGGGAACAATTTCAGAAGGCGCCGGGGACGTATTACTACACAGATAAGAATATTGATAAGGGCTGGGGGCCGCTGGCGATGTATCTGGGCCAGCATGAATGGACGAAAAAATATGACCAGGAGACTGCCCAATGGGTGGCGCGGGAAATGATCAAAAATTATACCAGGATCGCCCTTATCGATACCGGCAGAGCAGGCCTGAGCGCATACGAGGAGCATGCGCGCCGGGCGGCGGAGGTCTTCGGACTGCAGTATGAGTTGTTGCCGGGCACGGCAACGCTGCTGGAACAGTTGTTGCATGGACCCTGGGATGAGCAGTTTGTAGTAGCCGGGGCGGGGCAGCGGATATCCAGAAGCATGTTTGATCACAGATGACTACCCGCTCTAATGCCCCAAGATGGGAGTTTGAGTGGCCAAACCGCAACTTGATTTTGCTGTCTTCAATGATTTTTTTGCTTTCTATCGGCGAGGGGTTGACCGCCCCTGCGATTCCTTTGTTCGGGCTGAGTTTGGGCGCCCGCTATTGGCAGCTCGGGCTGCTGATGACCGGTTATGGAGTAGCCTACGCGATCATGACGATGCTGGCGGGCCGGCTTTCAGACTATACGGGCCGGAAACCCCTATTGATGTCGAGCCTTGTTTTGTCGGTAATTGCCTCCCTGGGCTATGTCCTGTCCAGGACAATAAACAGCTTGCTCGTTTTTCGGACAGTGGAAGGTGCTGGCAGGGGGATTTTATGGCCGGTTGCGGAGGCCGCCGTCGCCGATACGGTGACCGCAGGGGACCCCGGGAGGGCCATGGGAACATTTACGGCTGCTTACGGTTTTGGAGTATGCCTCGGCGCCCTCTTCAACATATTCGTCACCTCCTCGGCGGGGGTGAGAGGCGGTTTTGCCTATTACCCCTTGTTGAGCTTGATCGCTTTAATATTGGTTATTATGGGATTTAAGCCTGCCGCTCGGGGGCGACGTCCTGTGCCAGCACACAGCGACCGGGAGGGTTGGGCGGTTGTCCGGCCGCTCTGGCCGCTGGGAGTGATCTCCTTTGCCTATGCCGGATTTCTCTATTCAATCTGGGCATTGTTCTCGGCTCTAGCCCATACTGAAGGAATATCCAATGCCGGAATCGGGTTCCTGTTCACTCTGTTTTGGGGGTTCCGGACCGTCACGTTTTTATTGACCCCAGTTTTCAGGAGCCAGCTTGGCAGTAAGCTGGTACTGATCGCCGGTCTCCTGCTGTGTTGCGGTGGGGCCGGCGCCTTGTTGATGGGCGGTACGCTGTTGCTGCTGGAACTGGCGGCCATTCTTTCGGGAATCGGTACGGGGATTGTCTTTCCGCTCTGCCTCATCCTGGTCAGCGAGAGAACAAAGAAAGAAGATCGCGGATTGGGGATGGGATTTCTCGAGCTTTGCATGGGTTGCGGCACAGTCACCCAGACCTCTATGGCGGGATTTATCGGCCAATGGCTGGGTGTGGCCTGGACTTACCTGTCGATTTTTGTTGCCAATGTTTTAGCTATCGCGGTGAGCGGATTTTTGTTTCGGCAACGAGATGAAGCAGCGCCTACTGGTCAATAGACATCCGCGCCGCCACCAAAATCCCGGGGCAGTAGCAGCGTGAGACGAAGTCTCACAGGCTGCTCTCGAACCTCGAGAGTGTGTCGAATAGTTCTAGAGAGTACCAGATATTACAGAGTGAAAAGTACAGTGCAGGGAGAATATAAAATGGATGAAATCTGTTCGGCTCAAACTATGTTGAAGGTGCAAGGAGGCGAAAGGCCGAAGGCAATATTTCAAGAGGGGCAACCCGGGAAGCAGGGAGCAAGTCTACAGGCCTATACGCATCAAGTTGACAGGATGAACAGAAAGGAGGACTCTAATTGCCTAAAAGTCTGTATGTCAGGTCTAGCTACGAAACCAATGCCACACCTCAGTTCAGAGTGCTGAGCCAGGACCAGTGCGAGTCGATCTACCTGGGCGCCCTGGAGGTGCTTCAACACACCGGGGCCGAGGTCAACAGCCCGGAGGCGCTGGAGATCTACCGCAAGGGAGGCTGCTGGGTCGACGGGACGCGCGTCCGTTTCCCGTCACATCTGGTGGAATGGGCAGTCCGCACCACCCCGTCCCGGATCACGATCTACGACCGGAACGGTAAGCGCAGCATGTACCTGGAGGGTCAGAACATCTATTACGGCCCGGGGCCGACCAATACCTTCACCCTGGACCCCTTTACGGGAGAACGCAGGCGGCCACGGAAACAGGACGCCGCCAGGGCAGCCATCGTGGTTGACGGCCTGCCCAATATCGATTACTGCGAGGATAACGGCACGCCCATGGACGTGACCCCCAACCTCGCCGACGTCCACGCCTTCCAGGCCATGGTGACCAATACCACCAAGCCGATCGTTCACTGGGGCTTTGGGATCAATCAGTACCAGGACATCGTAGATATGGCCTCGGCGGTGGCCGGGGGATTGAGCGAGCTTCAGAGGCGCCCCTTTCTGATTCTCTATTCAGAGTCCAGCCCCCCGTTGCGCCATTCCTCCGAGGCCATCGACAAGGCGATCTTCGCCGCCAAAAATAACCTGCCCTGTATCTATACGCCCTGCGTCTTTGCCGGCGGAGTGGCGCCCGCCACCATGGCCGGCTCGCTGGTGATCGCCGTGGCCGACGCCCTGGTGGGAATCGTGGCCGGTCAACTGGTGCGGGAAGGAAACTCATTTATCATGGGCGGGTTGATCTCGACCATGGACATGTCCAGTACCATTCTGGCCTACGGGGCGGCCGAACTGAGCCTGCTGTCCGCCGGCCTGGCCAATGTCGCCCGCTACATGGGCATACCGATGTTCAGCACGGCCGGTTGCGGCGATTCCAAGGTGATCGACACCCAACTGGCCATCGAAGCGGCCTTCTCGATCCTGGTGGCCGGCCTGAGCGGCGCCAACCTGATCCACGACTGCAACTACATGGATAACGGCAACACCGGCTCCCTGGAGCTGATGGTCATGGACGACGAGATCATCGGCATCGTGAAGCGGATCCTGCGGGGGATCGAGGTCAACGACGACACCCTGGCGGTGGACGTGATCGACCACGTCGGGCCTGGCGGCCACTTCCTGTGCGAGGAGCACACCGTTTCACGCTTCCGCCAGGAGTTCTGGTGGCCGACGGTGATCAGCCGCATGCGCTACGACGAGTGGAAGATGAACGGCAGCAAGACACTCGGCCAGCGGGTCAAAGAAAAGACCCAGCGGATCATCCAGGAACACCACCCGGAACCGTTGCCCCAGCCGATCCTGAACCAGATCCAGGCGGTGGTCGACCGGGCCGAGGCCCGCGAGGCCGCATTGAGGTCCAAGAAATAGATTTGGTAGCCGGTCGCAGATGACACCAGGGACGGTTCTCATTGAAACAATTGCCACCGGCGGATGACAGCCAGAACCGTTTCCATGACAAACCTATAAAAGGAGGATATCGAGGATGTTT
>PLQY01000022.1 GCA_003160265.1 Peptococcaceae bacterium
TCCAAGGTTTACCAGCAGACAGACGCCCAGCAGGCGCCCGGCGGCGAACCTGGTGCTCCTGGTGAAGAGACTGGCGCTTCCGGTAGTGGGGATGGCGGTCCCACGGTTGACGCAGACTACAAGGTAGTGGACGATGAGCACCAACAGAGTTCTTAGGTAGCAACTCAGTCTCTTGGNNTGCCGGAAAAATGCCGGAAAAATGCCGGAAAAATGACGTTGAACGTTGGCGTCAGTGCTGGTATTCTTTTAAGGGATGTTTTTCGGCCAAACATAGGTTTTCTAGGAGTGAGCCCATTGGCAAAGAGGGATTACTACGAGGCGCTCGGCGTCGCTAAGACGGCCACGGAGGCGGAGATCAAGAAGGCTTTCCGGCAACTGGCCCGCAAGTACCATCCAGACACGAACCCCGATGACAAGGAAGCGGCTGCCGAGAAGTTCAAGGAGGCGGCCGAGGCCTATGAGGTCCTTAGCGACGCAGAGAAGCGAGCGCGCTACGACCAGTTCGGCCATGCCGGTTTTAGCAACGGTGACTTTAGTGGTTTTGCCAGAGGCACAGGCGCCGACTCCGGCTTCGGGGGTTTTGGCGACCTGTTCGACGTCTTTTTAAACGGTTTCGGCGGTTTAGGCCAGCAGCAGCAGCGACGGGGGCCGCAACGCGGCGCCGACATCCAGATGGAATTGGACCTGAGCTTCGGGGAAGCGGTCTTTGGCGTTGAAAAAGAGGTCAGGATCAACCGCTGGGAGGACTGCGAAGAGTGTGACAGTTCGGGTGCGGCGCCCGGGACGAAACCGGTCATCTGCTCCCGGTGCAAGGGTACCGGCCAGGTGCGGATCACTCAGTCTATCGCCTTCGGGCGCTTTGAGACGGTGCAGACCTGCGACCAGTGCCGCGGCGAGGGCCGGACGATCGAGAAGCCCTGCCCTGCCTGCCAGGGACGTGGCAAGGTGAAGAGGCCGCGCAAGGTGAAACTGACCGTGCCGGCCGGCGTGGATAACGGGTCCACCTTGCGCCTGAGCCGGGAGGGAGAGGCGGGAGCGCGCGGCGGTCCGGCCGGGGACCTTTATGTGAGCCTGCGCGTCAATCCGCACAAGCTTTTCCAGCGCCAGGGAAACGACGTCATCTGCGAGATCCCCATCTCCTTCATCCAGGCAACCCTGGGGGACGAGATCGAGATCCCGACCCTGGAGGGCAAGACCAGCCTGAAAATTCCCGAGGCCACCCAGCCTGGCGCCGTGTTCCACCTGCGGGGCAAGGGGATCCCCCACCTGCAGGGCCACGGGCGCGGCGACCAGGTGATCAGGATCAACGTGATGATCCCGTCCCGGCTGACCGAGAAGCAGAAGGAACTGCTCCAGCAGTTCGAGAAGTTGGAGCGTGACGACCAGTATCATTCCCGGGGCAAGGGTTTCTTCGAGAAGATGAAGGATGCCTTTATGGGATAAGTGGGGTGACCCGGGTGGCGCCATCAGCGTCTGAAAAGAAAGATGTGGGGCGTCCTAGAAGGGTCGCCTTTTTCACGCTCGGCTGCAAGGTCAACCAGCAGGAGACCGCTGCCCTTCAGGAGCTGTTCCGGGGGAGAGGCTACGAGATCGTCGGGTTTGACGGCCCGGCTGAAGTTTACATAATTAATACATGCACGGTCACTCACCTGGCCGACCACAAGTCCCGGCAGATGATCCGCCGGGCGGTGGCCCGTCGCCGGTGCACGGCCGGCGCCGACGGAAACCCGGCGCGGGAAGCCCGGGGCGGGGTGGCAGTCACCGCCGTAGTGGGCTGCTACGCCCAGACGGCGCCGGAAGAGGTGCTGTCCCTGGGGGTGGATGTGCTGGTGGGCACTCAGGACCGGGGACGGATCGTCGACCTAGTGGAGCAGGCTGCTAGCCGTATGCTGGATGTCGCCCCGGGTGACGACGGAGGATCGGCCGAAGCCCTCTGTATAGTCTCTCCGTTGTCGGAGGGGGCCGGTTTCGAGGAACTGCCACTGCCCCGGCCCCGCAACCGGACAAGGGCCTTCCTGAAGATCGAGGACGGCTGCGACCAGTATTGCTCCTACTGCATCGTGCCCTTTGCCAGGGGGCCGGTGCGCAGCCTGCGGCCGGAGTTGGCTCTGAGACGGTTGGAAGAGTTGCTGGCGGCCGGCTTCCGTGAGGTGGTCTTGACCGGCGTTCACGCCTCTGCCTATGGCAGGGACCTGACAGACGGCATCAACCTGGCCTCCCTGCTTCGAATGCTGTTGCAACTGCCCGGGGAGTTCCGGCTCCGCCTGAGTTCGGTGGAACCGGCAGAGGCGCCCGATGAGCTATTGGATGTCTTGGCCTCACCCCGCATCTGCCGCCACCTGCACCTGCCTTTGCAGTCCGGAGATGACGGGATCCTGGCCCTGATGGGGCGGCCCTACCGGGCTGCTGATTACGAAGACCTGTTCCACCGCGTCCAGGAGCGGCTGCCGGGGGTGGCTATAGCTGCGGACGTCATGGTAGGCTTTCCCGGCGAGACCGACCTGCGCTTTGAAAACACCTACCGCTTCATCGCCTCTCTTCCATTCCGGGACCTGCATGTCTTTAAGTATTCCCCTCGCCCCGGCACCCGGGCTGCAGAGATGCCCGACCAGGTAGCGCCGGCAGCCAAGGACGAGCGCAGCAGCAGACTGCGCCGCCTGGCCGATGAGCAGGCTGCTGCCTTCGCTGGACGGTTCATCGGCGAGACACTGCCGGTCCTGGTGGAGCGGCGGGCGCGGCACCCGGCGCGGCTCGGCTGCTGGGAGGGACTGAGCGACAACTACCTCAGAGTGGTCTTTCCTGCTCCGGCCGGTAGTAGCGACCTCCAAGGCAGCCTCGTCCCGGTACATGTCCTGGAGCGGTTGGATGGGGACATCCTTTATGGCGAGGCATTGCCACCCTCATCCTGAAGAAATCATTTGTGTGATAGAATAAATACACGAGTTCCGGCTATTAGAGGCGAGATCGTCAGGGCTTCTTGAAAGGAGAGGGATCGATGAGCGACTGCATTTTCTGCAAGATTGCCGCCCACGAGTTGAACGCCCAGATCGTCTACGAGGAGGACGAATTCCTGGCGTTCAAGGATATCAACCCGGTGGCTCCGGTCCACGTGCTGCTGATCCCCAAGACGCATCTGGGCTCGCTGCTGGATGTGGGGGTACAGCAGGCCGATCTGGTCGCCAGGCTGCTGCTGACGGCCGCCAAGGTCGCCAGCCAGTTGGGGGTGGCCGAGGACGGCTTCCGTACGGTGATCAATACCGGGGACAACGGCGGGCAGACCGTTCACCACCTGCACCTGCATCTGATGGGCGGGCGGTTCATGACCTGGCCTCCGGGCTAAAAAGCGGTTGGCAGCCGGGTGCCTTGCATTAGTGCCAGGGTGTTTGGGATGATTTGAAAAAAAACATACTGGGAGGTTTTAACCGATGGGAGAAGCTCTACTGGGAGATGCTCCGCGCGGCGCCGTGCTGCAGCGGGACAAGGAGACCTACATGATGATCCCGCGCCTCGTGGGCGGGAAGCTTACCGCTGAGATCTTGAAGAGATTGGCGGAGGTTGCCGAGAAGTACCAGGTGCCGATGGTCAAGATCACCGGGGCGCAGCGGATTGCCCTATTCGGCGTGAAGGCGGACCAGGTGGAGGCAATCTGGCATGACCTGGGTATGGAGTCGGCGCCCCTCGGCAAGAAGATTTTGAAGAGCGTGAAGATCTGCCCTGGCCTGCCCTACTGCAAGAACGCCCAGCAGGACGCCATGGGCCTCGGTTTGAAGCTGGAAGAGAGATTCCTGGGCATGGCCCTGCCGGGAAAGTTCAAGATCGGTGTCTCCGGCTGTCCCAACAACTGCGCCGAGGGCTGGATCAAGGATTTCGGCGTTTTCGGACGGGCCAAGGGGTATACCGTGGTGGTCGGCGGCAAGTTGGGCAAGAACCCGAGCCTGGGCCGGGTGCTGTATGAAGGGCTGATCGAGGAGGATGTGCTGTCCATGGCCGAGAAGATGCTGACCCTATACAAGGAGAACGCCAAACCCGGGGAACGCCTGGGCAAGGTTCTGGAGCGCCTGGGGAATTACGAGTTGATGCCGCCGCCGGGTATTGATCCCGCCCTGGAGAACTAATTGAATAACATCTGGTGATAGGTATGCGCCAAGCATTGATGGAGATCTATGCTCGGCTTTACGGCCACTTCGGTCCCCGGCACTGGTGGCCGGCAGATGATCCCTTTGAGATGATCGTGGGGGCGATCCTGACCCAGAACGTTACCTGGCGGAGCGTGACCTCGGCCATCGACAACCTGAAAGCGGCTGGTCTGCTATCCCTCGAGGGACTGCTGGCTGTCCCGGAAGAGGACCTGTCGCCACTACTGCGCCCGACCCGCTACCACATCCAAAAAGCCAGGAAACTGCAGTCCTTCTGCCGTGTGGTGACGGCAGAGCACGGGGGAGACCTGGACGTTTTTCTGGCACAGGAGGCTATGGACCTGCGCCGCCGTCTGCTGGACATTTACGGGATCGGGCCCGAGACCGCCGATGCTATCGTGCTCTATGCTGCCGGCAAACCGGTCTTTGTGATCGATGCCTATACCCACCGGATCTTTCACCGGCTGGGATATTTTCCGGAGCGGATCTCCTACCGGGAGATGCAGTCCTTCTTCACGGGCGCCCTGTCTCCGGATGCTCCCCTCTACAACGAGTATCACGCTCTGATCGATGTCCTGGGACATCACATCTGTACAGCCAGGCCGCATTGTGACGCCTGTCCCTTGGCCGGCCTTTGCCAGACAGGCAAGACCCCCGAGCTGGCAGAATGATCTTGACGAATTGTTACAACCTGTCTACAATTGGCGATGTAGTTGCTGTGACGGGATATTGACATCTGGCTCAATAGGGGTGACAGGAGATCAATCCGCTAATTCTGGTCTTTGCGGTAGTAGGGCTGGTGTTGGTGATCATGGGCATATTGGTCAAGTACAGGCAGGTGGCGAAGAAGATCAGGGACCTGGAGCCGGACGAGGCAAGTCGAAACCTTGTTCAGAACCAGGAACTGGTGTTGCGCAGATCATCGGGATCCAGGCGCAGGTGCGACGCCGGTCGTATCATGGAAACGGAAGAAAAGCAATACGGTTCGGCACATAGTTAAAACGGGGGAAATCATGACGCGCTTACAGAAGATCTGGCTGTTCTCGTTGGTGCTGATGTTTACCGTGGCAATGCTGGCCACCTTTGGGGATTTGCTTCTGGTCCACCTCAACTATCTGCCGTTTATGGACACCCTCACCTTCCAGAAAAAGGTAGTAGTGCCGGATCATGACCAGAACCCCAACGGCATCGATCTGGTCAACGGCGCCAGGCAGGAAGTCACCAGACACACCCTCTGGGACGCATCCTATTATCAAGGCGGCTACCCGCCGGAGGGCCGGGGCGACGACACCGATGTCATCTGGCGGGCGTTCAGGGCTGCAGGATATAACCTCAAGGATATGGTGGATGCAGATATTCAGGCCGACCCCGCCGCCTACAGTGCTTTCGTCAAGCAGCCGGACCCCAACATCGATTTCCGGAAGGTTGGCGTTCTGGACATTTTCTTTCAACGCCATGCCCTAGAGCTGACTACCGATGTCAAGCCTGGTGACGTCAGCAACCTGGTGAAGTGGCAGCCGGGCGACATCGTGGTGTTTGGCCTGCCGGCCGATCCCGACCATATCGCCATCATCTCCGACCGGAGGCGGAAAGACGGCGTGCCTCTGGTCATCCACAACGCAGGGCCCTGGGCGACCGAGGGAGACTACCTCCTGCGCTGGCACAGCAAGGTTGACCATCACTTCCGGTACATTATCCAAAGATGACTACCCGCTCTAATGCCCCCGTGCGGAGTACATCCGAAGCGGT
>PLQY01000115.1 GCA_003160265.1 Peptococcaceae bacterium
GTCTGTGCCGGTGCCGGTTGCGCTGCCTGTGCCGGTGGGCTGGCGACCGGTTCCGGTACTGACCGGGAGGCGGTGATGATGAACACATCCTCGATGCGATCAAAATCCACGTCAGGCTGCACCAGAGCATACTGGTCCAAGCCGCTGCCCCCGGTATCGAACTTTAGAACTTTCCCGATCGGAATGTCACCGGGGAAAATACCTCCCAGGCCGGAGGTCATTACAGTCTGGCCGGCTACGGGCTTGGCGTCGTACGGCAGGTCGATCATCTGGAGCATCCCCGGGTCATCCTTGCTGCCCTCGATGACCCCCTGAGTGCCACTCTCGCTGATCATCGCCCCCGCGGCCCCCTCCTCGTCCAGGAGCAGGAGGATGTCGGCGGTGTGCGGCCACACTGCATCCACCCGCCCGACCAGGCCGGCGTCGGAGACTACCGCCATATCCTTTTCGACCCCGTCCTCTGAACCCCGGTCAACTACCAGGGTTCTGTACCAGTCGCTCGGCGAACGGCTGACGACCCGCGCCCCCAGCAGTGTGAAGCGCATGACGTTGCGATTCTTGAAATCAAGCAGCTTCTGCAGTTGCTGGCTCTCGTAAACATATTCGTGCAGGCGGTTGTTCTCCCAGGTCAGGTCCATGACCTGCTGCTGCAACTGGCTGTTCTCACCCTGGATGCGGCGTATTCCGGCAAAGTAGCTCAACAGCGAAGCGCTGCCGCTCCAGGCCATCATCACTCTTGACTGCACCGGGGCCAGCGCCTCATGAATCTTGCCGACCACAGGGCTACCGGCAAAATTGGGGACAAGGCGGGCCAGGCCCAGACAGAATATGGCCACTACCGCCAGGATAATCAGCGCTCTCTTAAAGCCGGAACTGAACAACAAGGCATCATCCTAACTCAGCCGCTTGGACGGCAGGGCCGCCCGCCGTAAAACCTCGATGTTTTCCAGGGCCTTGGCAGTGCCCAGGGCCACCGCGTACAGAGGCTTCTCGGCCAGGACCACTGGAATTCCGGTCTCCTTGCTGATCAGTTTGTCCATGTCCCGCAGCATGGAGCCGCCCCCCGTCAGCACGATTCCCCGGTCCATGATATCCGCCGACAACTCCGGCGGCGTCTTCTCCAGGCAGACCTTGACCGCCTCCACGATCTTGACCATGGTCTCGTCCAGCGCCTTCTGCACCTCCTCGGAGGTGACGACGACGGTCTTGGGCATGCCAGTGATCATGTCCCGGCCCCGCACGTCGTAGGTCTCCAACTCCCCGTTCCAGACGGCGTAACCGATCTTGATCTTGACGTCCTCCGCTGTCCGCTCTCCAATCAACAAATTGTAGGTCCGCTTGACGTGCTGGATAATGGCATCGTCCATCTCATCACCGGCAACCCGGATCGACCGGCTGGTAACGATGCCACCCAGGGAGATCACAGCCACCTCCGTGGTGCCACCGCCGATGTCTACCACCATGTTCCCGGTGGGATCACCCACCGGGAGGCCGGCGCCGATAGCAGCCGCCATCGGCTCCTCGATCAGGAAAGCCTCCCTCGCCCCGGCCTGGATGGCCGCCTCTTTCACCGCCCGTTCCTCCACCGGAGTGACACCGGTCGGTATGCAGATCACGACCCGTGGCCGCGTGAACACGCTCTGCTTCGGGAGGGCGCGCTTGATCAGATGGCGCAACATGCTCTGAGTAATGTCAAAATCGGCGATCACCCCGTCCTTCATCGGCCTGATGGCGATGATGTTGCCGGGGGTGCGCCCGATCATCTGCTTGGCTTCTTCCCCGACGGCCAGCACCTCCCCGGTGTCCCGCTGGATGGCTACAACCGACGGCTCGATGATGATAATGCCCTTGCCCTTGACATGCACCAGGGTGTTGGCAGTTCCCAGGTCAATCCCTACGTCTCTTGAAAAAAACACATCCCTTGCCCCTTCCTCGCCAAGATTGTTCAGATAACTGCTCTTTCCTTGAGGCTTGTAAAAACATGGTCTCCAATAATAATATGGTCGAGAACTTCGATACCTATTAACTTTCCCGCTTCGGCAAGGCGGCGGGTAATTTCCAGATCCTCGCCACTGGGTGTGGCATCTCCGCTGGGATGGTTGTGGAGCAGGATCACTGCGGCAGCACTCTTCAGCACTGCCGGCTTGAAGACCTCCCTGGGATGTACCAGGGATGAGTTCAAGCTGCCCACCGAGACGGTCTCCACCGCCAACACCTGGTTCTTGGTATTCAGGATGACCACCCGGAAATGCTCCCGGTCCAGGTAACACATCTCCTCCATCACAAAGCTGCAGACATCTTGAGGGCTGCGAATTGTGGGCCGGAGGCCCTGTCCCAGGCAGGACAATCGCTTGCCCAACTCCACCGCCGCCCTGATCTGGGCCGCCTTGGCAGGTCCGATCCCCTTCACGCTGCACAGGCCCTCATAGGTAGCCTCCGCCAGAAAACGCAGGCCGCGCGGGCTCTGCAGCAGACGGTGGGCAAGGTCCAGGGCCGACTCCTCCCGCGACCCGCTGCCCAGGATGATGGCCAGCAGTTCAGCGGAGGAGAGAGCGCCAGGGCCTGCTTCCCGCATGCGCTCCCGCGGCCGGACATCCTCCGGCAGGCTCTTGATCGTCAGGTGATATTCGGGCCCGGACACATCAGATCAACTCCAAATGACTTCAGCATCTCCCCCAGCCTGGCCAGGGGCAACCCCACCACATTGTAGAAACAGCCTTCGATCCCGGCCACCAACAACGCCCCGTAACCCTGGATGCCATACCCTCCGGCTTTTCCCAACGGCTCTCCGGTAGCCAGATACCCGTCGATCTCCCCCTGGCTGAGGCTGCGGAACCGGACGCGGGTTGCCACCACGTCCTCCTGCCGCAGGCCTGATGCCTCCAGGTGCAGGGCGACGCCCGTAAACACCAGATGCTGGCGTCCGCTCAGAAACTGCAACATCTCCCGTGCTTCCGGGGCACTCTCAGGTTTATCCAGGATCCGCCCGTCACACCAGACCACTGTATCAGCGGCCAGCACCAGGTGCTGGGGATACCGCCAGGCCACCGCCCGGGCCTTGTCGCCCGCCCGCTTCAGGGCGAGCTGTCGAGGCTCGGCGCCCCGGGTGCCCTCTGAGCGCGGCAGTTCCTCAACCAGGCTGGGCACGGCCCTGAAAGAAACGCCCAGGCGTTTCAGAAGCTCTGCCCGCCGGGGCGAAGCCGAAGCCAGGATAATCTCCCGCATTGGCAACCACCCTTACAAGCGCAGATAGATGATGAATGCTGCGATGAAGCCAAGGATGCTGACAGGATTTACCTTGAAAGTGAAACCGAACGTGAGGGTCAGGAAGTCCAAGTTCAGTGTCGTTGCTGGAAGACCGATGCCCGGCCCCTGATTGAGAAAGGCCAAGTGTTGAACGCTGCTCAGGGCATGTCCAATCAGGCCTCCGACGATCCCGCCCAGGATCAGCAGGATCACCAGCAGCCAGGCGCTCCGGTAGTGCTGCCCGTATCCCTTCATTAAAAACCTGCTCCTTCGCGTTTATTTAAGTTTAAGTCTAACATTTCAATATATGTCTGACAAGGACTCTTGGGATATGCAATATGTGCAAGACCTATCATATACTGTCAATTCCAGCCAGCGAAGCTTTGTATTCAACAAAAACGCAGTGTCGATCAAGACCGGACACTGCATTTTTATCGCCAAAATAGATATGCTTCCACCCAGTTGAATGGCTATGATTGCCATGATTTAGGAAAACCATCTCTGCGAAGGAACGACTTTCAAGATAGACCCAGCTTACTGCGCAGGTATGCTCTGGCCTCGGCCACCATGTAGAAGGAGCCGGTGACGCAGACCAGGTCCTCACAGCCGGCCTCTTTGAGGGCGGCATCCACGGCAGCGGTGATCTCCTCGACCTGGAGCACATGGTCCACGTAGCGGCCGGCCTCGGTCGCCAGCAGTTCCCAATCCCCTGCCCGCGGGCTGTTCGGCCTGGTGATCACCACCACCGACGCCAGCGGCGCCAACTCGCCTACCACTTTCTCCCGCTCCTTGTCCCCCAGCATCCCCAGTACCAGGATCAGCCGCCGGTAATGATAGATCCCCTGCAGGGCCGCCCGCAGCTTCCGGGACCCGTCGTGGTTGTGGGTGACGTCAACCAGGATCGCCGGCCGCTCGGACAGCAGTTCCAGCCGGGCCGGCCACCTGGCGGCGGCAAAGCCCGCCCTGATCTGATCCGTGGTAATCTGCACACCATGGTGTTGGCGCAGGATCTCGATCGCCCCGAGGGCGGTGGCGGCGTTGATCGCCTGGTACTGACCGGCCAGGGGCACCCACTGGGCAGGGTAGCCCCCCCATGGACTGCGCAGATTGAAGCTCGTCCCGGCGGGAGTGGACTCGATCAACTCATAGACAAGGTCGACACCGACCCACAGCAGCGATGCGCCCACCTCACGGCGCCGGGCCTCGATCACTTCGAGAGCATCCGGTTCAGTGACGGCCGTGACCACATGCCCGCCCTGCTTGATGATACCCGCCTTGACGGTGGCTATTTCCTTGATGGTATTACCCAGGTAGTCCATGTGGTCGAAGGCGACGTTGGTGATCACCGCCGCCAGGGGGGTGGGAATGACGTTGGTGGAATCGATGGCGCCACCCAGGCCGACCTCCAGCACCAGGAAGTCCACCCGCTCCTCGTAAAAGTACAGGAAGGCGACAGCGGTACAGACTTCGAACTCGGTAGGCTGTTCGTGCCCGTCCCGCACCATCTGCTCCAGGTACGGCTTTACCCGGGAGATCAGGTCCGCCAGCTTCGGTTCGCTGACCGGAACCCGGTTGATCAGGTAGCGTTCGGTGTAGCTGTCGAGATGGGGCGAGGTGAACAGCCCCACCCGGCAACCAGCGGCCTCCAGGACCGAGGCCGTCATCATGGCGGTCGACCCCTTGCCGTTGGTGCCGCCGACGTGTACCACCCGCAGCTTCCGGTGCGGGTCTCCCAGGAGCTGCAGCAGGTACTCGATCCGCTGCAGTCCGAAATTGAAACCGAATTTAGTCAGGCCGACCAGGAAGTCCAGCGCTTCGTCATAGGACATGGATGACGGCATGATCGCACCCTTTTCGATATTCGAAGTACGATATTCAATGTTCCGCACCCTGAGGAGTCTCACACGTTGAGATCCTTGCGCTCTCCCTTGACCATGAAGTATACCGCCTCGCCGAGGTTGGTACAATAGTCCGCCATGCGCTCCATGTGCCTGCCCACGAACAGGAGATGGGTGGCCTGCTGGATCGTCCGGGTATCTTCCAGCATGAAGGACAGCAGTTCCCTGAAGATCTGGTGATAGAGAGCGTCCACCTCGTGGTCGCAATCGATCAACTGCTCCACCTCGGAGGGGTCGCGGCGCACAAAAGCATCGAGGCTGATCCGCAGCATCTTCTGGGTGATCTCGGCCATCCTGGGTATGTCGATCAGGGGCTTGATCAGAGACTGGCCGGAGATGCGGATGGTTACCTTGGACACATCCTTTGCATGGTCAGCTATCCGCTCCAGGTCGTTGGTGATCTTCAGGACGGCGCTGATCACGCGGAGGTCGCTGGCCATCGGCTGCTGTAAGGCCAGCAACCGGATGCAGTTATCCTCGATCCGAACCTGAAAATCATCGATGGAGACGTCGCCATCGATGACCTGCTGGGCCAGGCTCTCGTCCCGCGTCTTGAGCGATTTGACCGCGTTGAAGATGGCCTGCTCCACCATCGTGCCCATCTTCAAGACGTCCTGCTGCAGCTCATCCAACTGCTCGTGAAAAGACTTGCGCGTTACCAAGCCTGCCCCCTCCCCCCGGCTGCATGCATTTTCAACCGAACCGTCCGGTGATATAATCTTCAGTCTCCTTATTTTCAGGATATGTGAACAGCTTGTCGGTCCTGCCGAACTCGATCAGAGAGCCGTTCAGGAGAAAGGCCGTGAAGTGCGATACCCGTGCGGCCTGCTGCATGTTGTGGGTGACGAT
>PLQY01000066.1 GCA_003160265.1 Peptococcaceae bacterium
GCTGTTCGGTCCTGTTTGGGTGACGCTTTACTTGCTGATGGGCATTGCCCTTTACCTGGTATGGCGCCTGGACGGTTATCGGCAAGGTGTGTTGATTGCGCTGATTTTGTTTATGATCCAGTTGGTCCTGAATGCTCTCTGGTCGCCAGCCTTTTTTGGGCTCAGGTCTCCCTTGATTGGTCTTTATGTGATTGTGCCCCCTGTTGGTCTTTGTTTTCTTGACAACCGTGGCCTTTTTTAGAATCTCCCTGCCTGCTGGAATTCTGATGGTTCCATACCTGCTCTGGGTTGGCTTTGCGACGGCCTTAAATACATCTATCTGGATATTAAACCGCTCACACCACACCAGGAGATTGGCTGCTCATGGTCGGTCTTATACACCCGGGCCGGGTTCAAGCCGATGTGGCCAAGGCCGCTGCCCTGGCAATCTTAAACAAAAGGATCATTTAAAAATCTTTTTGCCCTTCTTATTGCCCTCTGTATATGTGTTGGAACTAACCATGGTTTGCACGCCGGGGCCATCCAGCCTGGCAACTTCCCGGTAGCGGATGCCCGCTTCGGTCAGCCTCGCCCGATTGGAATAATCGGACCCGAAGCTGACCAGCACGATTGGATCTTTCCTCATCTCCACCAACTGTTTCTTGAGAAACACATCAGCTATGTACTGTTGTGCGAAGTAGGGAATTGCTACCATGAACAGGTTTATCATCAGAACGAGGGCTATAGCCAGCCCCAGGATCTTCTGAGGTTTTCTGCTCATGGATAGGCCAAGCATGGCGCCGAGCACCGGCAGAAGCCACAACTGTGGTGCATACCGCGCCCACCAGGCCTCGGGATTGACCAGGGCAGAGCAAGTGATCAACAGCCCTAGGCCGGTAAAAACCACAGTTTTTTTCTTGTCAAGCGGCCAGGCGGTCGCCAGCAGGATCAGGGACAGCAAGACCGCTCCGCCGAACAGGGGACCGAACCCGGCAACCCTGGTATCTGCCTGAAAAGCACCCAGTTCGTCTTTGCTCACCGTAAATGGCCATTTCCAGCGAGTCGAATACGGGGTGGCAATATCCGCGGTCTCAGAAAAGGTTGATATGAACAGCTTTTCGAACCTGTTCATGCCATGGAAATTTGCCGGGCTGTTCGCCGTCATGATATCCATGGCGCCAGGGCCAGCCAAGGGATACAAGGGATTGCCGTTTCTGATGGTGTTAGTCACATAAGGGTTGAAGCCGACAAACAGAGAACCGGCTATGAGGCCGATGGCAAGCGATGATGCGATCAGTTTCAGCGACAGCCTTGCTTTCACTAGCCACAGGTACAGCATTACCGGCAGGCCCAGCGCCAGGAGATAGGCCAGACCTGTATACTTGATGTTGACGGCGATTATCACGCTGAGCAGCAGCACCAATGCTGGCCATACATCGGGGGTCTTTACGATCATAAAAAGCAGGGCCAGGCTGATGACCAGTATTGACGATAACTGCCCATCAATGTAAAAGGTTGGCAATTGCAGGATGCTGACTGGATTACACGCTGCCAGCGCCGAGAAAAGTAGCGGCTTCAGCAACCTTTGTCTGTAATAGGGTAATAGCGCAGACAGGCAGAAGAAAAAAGATGAGACGACCAGGAGAATATTAAAAACCTTTCCCTGCTCGATGTGCCCGGTCAGGACGTAAAGTGAGGCAGAGGAGATCCAGGGGCCCTTGGTGTAGTGGTTGATCCAGATGCCGCTCGCTATCGGCAGGGGCTGGTCATGCAATGGGTTCCAGCCGTTGGCCAGTTGAATAATCGCTTCCTGGTGGTAGGCCTGCCCGTCCCAGGACAGGTCGAAAACCTTGCCGGAGACGGAGATGCCGAGCAGGAAGATGGCAGCCAGAACCGCCAGGATGCCGATCAAGGCCAGCCATCTCCTGCCTGGAAAATAGCGGCTGCACATGAGCCAGGCCGCTATCGCGGCCACCGCCAGCGCCAGCCAGAAACTGGATGGTGATAGGGCGTGGCCGGCTGTAAACAACAGTGAGGAGATCAACAAGATGGCGGCGATCAGGACGATCACAGACGATCCCAGGATGAAGCTGGCATCCGCTACCTTTTGATACCTGTTGTCGGTCACTGTTTGCATGTTTGACCCGTGTTCTGATTGATGGCATATAAGCGGATCAGTTGAATTCCTCCGAGGAACCGTGCTGCCTGATAACCGGCTGCTGACGCTTGAGCCGCTCAGGCTGATATGGCAATCATGATCACGCCGAGGATGATGACACCCAGTCCGGCAATGCGCAGCGTGGGCATGGTCTCCTTGAACAGCAGCACCGAGAAGACGCAGACCAGGACGTACCCCAGCGCCACCATCGGGTAGGCGTAGGAAAGATCCACCCTGGACAAGCTGTAGATCCACAAGACGGTGGAGATGCCGTAGAGGAATAAGGCGAACCACATATAGGGGTTGACCAGGTAGCTGGCCAGCACACCGGTTGCCGTCTCTCTGGCTACCGCCAGTTTGGTTCCATACTTGAGCGCCAGTTGGCCGCACGTTCCCAGCAGGATCGATAATAGTATGGCCACAATCGGTTTCAACGACACACCTTCTTTAAAAATCCCGCCGCGCTACATCTTTTCGGCAGATCAGTTTCCGACTGTTTCTATTTTACCATAATGTGCCGTAAAGCCCCTGGCTTTCGCCGTGGGGTTATTGGGCGCGTCGGGCTCATGCCCGGGAGACCGGACTGCCTGCTGCCGGAGGGGTTCTTTCATCAGATGAAGCATGGCCGAAGTATAGTTACGCACCTTTTCGATGGGATATGATCTCGTAATGCCAATTGTTGCTAATATAGAGCCCATCCTTATTATAATAAAGAAAAAGAATTATGGTTACTAATGGTATCCATAACTTCAATAATATGGCTAAACTGATTTCTTGATCAATCTAGGCAAGTGTGCCGTTGAATGCGGCGATGGCATCAAGCACTTCCAACTCACTCGTTTCCTGTATCGCTTGCCTTCTTGTTCAGGACACGGTTAATAAAGCCCGGCTGACAGGGGCAAGATACTGACGGGCATTCTCGATGTTCGAGGTTCGAGGTTCGAAGGGGAAAAACGCCGAACTTAGAACTTTCAATATTGAGAGGATACTGGAATGGAGATGCCTCTGGAAGGGTGGAGAAGATGCCGCGCAAGGTAATGCAGGGTCTGGCCGGCGAGGATGCTGTCGTCGAGCGGACGGTTTTCAACGATATAGTGACGGGGCTCCAGGAGCGGGGTTACACTGTCTACGGCACGGTGAACGAGAAAGGGGCCGGGATCTTTCGCCCGCTGGGCGATGCGGGCGAGTTTAGCCTGCGCTGCACCGGCGGCACCATGCCGCCGAAGGATTTGTGGTACCCGCCGTTCGAGACGCTATTCACCTATGACCGGCAAACCGGGGAGTTCCACACTGACATCGAGGAGACCCGCCACGCCGTGTTCGGCATTCGCCCCTGCGACGTGCACGCCCTGCTTGCCCTGGACGAGGTTTTTCTGGGCGGAGAGTACCAGGACCCCTACTACCGGGCGCGGCGGGTCGACCTGCCGCTGATAGTATTCAACTGCGTCGAGGCGGGCGACACCTGCTTCTGTTCCTCCATGGGGACGGGGCCGGGGCTCGACCACGACTACGACCTGCTGATCACCGACCTGGGGAGATCCAACGGGGAAGGTAGTGAGCGTTTCCTGCTGGAGGTGGGAAGCAGCCGGGGCGGCGAATTGGCGCGGGGGCTGCGGGGAGAAGCGGCGGTGGATGAGGATTACCAGGTAAAGAAGCGGCGCTTGCAGGAAACTGCCGCCGGGGAGCGGATCACACTGAATACCGGGGATCTCCCCCGTCTGATGCACAACGGACATGACCATCCCTACTGGCGGGAGGTCACCGACAAGTGCTTCGGCTGTGCCAACTGCACTTCGGTCTGCCCCACCTGCTACTGTGCAGACATCTTCGACGAGACCGACTTTTCGCTACGGGAGACCAGGCGCAAGCGGCGCTGGTCCTGGTGCTTTTTAGTAGAGTTCGGGGCGGTGCACGGGGGCAACTTCCGGGAGGAGCGGATCGACCGCCTGCGCCAGTTCATGCAGCACAAACTGAACTTTTCAATGGGGCAGTATGGCTTCTTCCACTGCGTCGGCTGCGGGCGCTGCATCGTCTGGTGCCCGGCCAATATCGATATCGCCCAGACCGGGCGGGTGATCAGGGGTGATGCCTGATGGTAAAAACAGATGAAGAGATAGAGGGCGCCGTTAATCCCACCTTGAATCCATTCAGGCTGCAGCCGGTGGAAATAGTGGGGCTGAAGCAGGTGACATCCGACGTGAAAACATATACCCTGCGCTTGGCTGACGGAAGCCACTTCCGATTCCTGCCGGGGCAGTTCAACATGGTCTCGGTGATCGGCATCGGCGAGGCGGCCATCTCCATGAGTTCCGATCCGGACGAACTGGAGGCGATCGAGCGGGGAACCTGGCAACACACCGTCAGGCAGGTGGGCAACGTCACCAAGGCCCTGGACCGGCTGCAGGTGGGGGACCGCTTCTTCATCCGGGGCCCCTACGGCAACGGCTGGCCGCCGGGGTACCCGCTTCAGCGGGTCGGGGCGAGCCGAGACCTGGCGGTCATCGCCGGAGGCGTGGGCCTGGCCCCGTTGCGCCCGGTGGTCTGCCGGAGGCTGGCCAGGAAGACTGGCCGGTTGGAGATCCTGTACGGTGCCCGGACACCTGAAGATATGCTCTTCAGGGACGAATTCCGGACCTGGGCGCAGGGCGGCGCCAGGCTCATGCTGACCGCCGACAAGATCGCCGACGGTGCCGATTGGCCATACCGGGTCGGGCTGGTGACCGCCCTGCTGGATGAGATGGAGATCCTGCCGGGGCAGGGGCATATCTTTGTCTGCGGCCCTGAGGTCATGATGAAGTCCGTGGTCAGGGAATTGACGGAACGGGGCTGGCCGCCGGAGGAAGTCTTCCTCTCCCTGGAGCGGCGCATGGAGTGTGGCCAGAAGACTTGTGGCCGCTGCCAGGTGGATGCCGTCTATGTCTGCCAGGACGGCCCCGTCTTTTCCTACGCCGTGGTCAAGGAATTGCTTGGCGTGGACATCTGAAAAGGAAGTGAACCCGTGACTGCTCAAGCGGACAAGCTCAAGATGGCCGTTTTCAAGTTCACCTCCTGTTCGGGCTGCCAGACGCCGTTCCTGAACATGGAGACGGAGATCCTGGACCTGGCCGATCATGTCGACATCGCCTGCTTCGCTATGGCCAGCAGCGCCACCAGACCGGGGCCATACGACCTGACTTTCGTCGAGGGCGGCATCAGTTGCGAGGAGGATGTGCGGCGGATCAACATGGTGCGGCAGGAGTCCAAGATCCTGGTGGGGATCGGCAACTGCGCCGTCTACGGCGGCCCCCAGGCGCTACGCAACTTCATGTCCCTGGAAGACCTGAAGCGGACTGTCTACCCGCAGCCGGACCTGATCCACTGTTTCCCCACCTGCAAGGGAATCGCCGACTACGTGCCGGTGGACGGCTTTGTGAACGGCTGTCCGGTAGACCAGGGCCACCTGCAGGACTACATTGTCAGCGTCCTGCTGGGCAAGTCCCCCGAGGTCAGCAGCCGCAGCGTCTGCCTGGAGTGCAAGATGAAGGAGAACATCTGCCTGATCGTGGCGGAAGGGGTGGCCTGCATGGGCGTGGTCACCGGGGCCGGCTGCGGGGCGCTGTGCCCGTCCTTCGACCGGGGCTGCTACGGCTGCTTCGGCCCCAGCGCCGACCCCAACCTGAATTCATTTGCCAATCTGTGCCGGGAACTGGGGCTGACCGAGGACGAGATCAACCGCAAGCTGCGCTGCATCGTCAACAATGCCAAGGCGTTCCGGGAGGAGGTGGAGAGGCATGTGCCCCAGCCAGTTAAAGGTTGATTACCTGACCCGGGTCGAGGGCGAGGGGGGGATCGAACTCGACCTGGACGAGCAGCGACGGCTGTTGGACGCCAGGGTGACGATCTTCGAGCCGCCCCGCTTCTTTGAGGGGATCGTCAGGGGGCGGCGCTGCGAGGAGATCGCCGACATCATCGCCCGCATCTGCGGGTTGTGCCCGGTTACCTATCAATTGGGGACGCTGCTGGCCATCGAGCATATTCTGGGGGTAGAGGTCAGCCGGCAGATCCGGTTGCTGCGCAAGGTGTTCATCCTCAGCCAGTACCTGGGCAGCCACGGCATCCACGTGTTTTTCCTCGCCCTGCCGGACTATCTGGGCTACGACAATATCTTCGAGGTAGCCAGGGAGCACCGCGACTTGGTCAACCGCGGCCTGCGGCTGAAGAAGTTGGGCAATGACATCACCTCCTTCCTGGGGGCCAGGGAGGTGCATCCGGTCACAGCCGTTATCGGGGGATTCACCAAGTTGCCGCCCCGGAGCATGCTGGACGACCTGATCATTCAATTGAAGGCGCGGCAGGAAGATGCCCAGGCAGCCCTGGAATTCGTTGCTCGCCTGCCCCGGCCAGCCTGGGTGGGCGGCCGGGTGTTCGGGGCGCTGTCACACCCCGCAGAGTACGGCCTCGACGAGGGGCGCTGGTGTACCAACGACGGCCTGTCCCTGTCGGCGGAGGAGTTCACCGGCTACGTCGAGGAGTACCAGGTGCCCCACTCCAATGCCCTGCGCTGCCGCCTGAAAAACGGAGCTCACTACATGGTGGGGCCGCTGGCGCGGGTCAATCTCAACTTCGAGCAACTCTCCGCTGAAGCTCGCTATGCCGCCGGCCGGCTCAATCTCTGCGTTCCCGACTACAATCCTTTCAACTCCATCGTCGCCCGGCTGCTGGAGATCGTGCACGCCATCGAGACCAGTATCAAGTACCTGGAGGAGATCGAGGTCCGCCAGGAGTCGCTCTCCTACGACATCAGAGCCGGTGCCGCCGCCTCCCTGATCGAGGCGCCGCGCGGCACCCTGTATCACCATTTCCGGATCGACGACCGCGGTTTCGTCCAGGAGGCCAACATCATCGCTCCCACCACCCAGAACCTGTCGCGCATCGAGCAGGATTTAAAAGAGCTGGTGCCGCAGATTGCCAGTGAACAAGACGGTAACATCGCCCGGGCCTGCGAGGTGGCCGTCCGCAACTACGACCCCTGTATCTCCTGCGCCACCCACTGCATCATTAAGAGTGAAACATCTGGTGTTTAGCGATCAGGCGGGGTTTTGCCTGTAGGCGCAGAGATCGTTCAGGACGCAGGAGGAGCAGTCCGGCCTCCGGGCGCTGCAGACCTGGCGGCCGTGAAATATTAACAGGTGATGCGCCAATCCCCACTCTTGCTCCGGGATCAGCGCCTTCAACTGCTGTTCGGTGCCCTCGGGCATCCTGGCTGTTGCCAGTCCCAGCCGGTTGGCGACCCGGACAATAACCCCGTCCCTATGTCAATGATGGGCAGGCGCGGTTTAGGGCATTCCGAAAGCCAGCCTGATCAGCATCAGGCAGATGATCCCGCAGAGAACGGTGAGAAAGATGTTCTTGAACCTGGCTGCCACGATCAGGGTCGGTACCGCTGCCAGCAGGTAGGTATTATCGAGCCGCAGAGCCAGGCTTCCATTCTGCAGCAGAATGTTCGGCACCAGAAGGGCGGACAGAACGGCGACCGGAACGAACCGCAGCCAGCGCCGGAAGCCTTCGGGGATCTCCATCCGGGAGAGCACCAGCATGGGGACCAGCCGCGCCAGGTAGGTGACGGCCAGCATCCCGATTACGACCCAGAAGAAGTTTTCCATTTGCTCAACCCCATTCCAAGTGTGGCCGCAACTAGCGTCGCCAGGATGATGTTCCAACTCCCCTTGAGGAAGAGACCGAAGATCAGCGATAGGAAACCCGAAACAATGGCGGTAATCACCAGTTCCCGATTCTTGATCAGAGGGATCAGCAGGGCGATAAACATCGCCGGCAGGGCAAAGTCCAGCCCCAGCGCCTGGATGCCGCTCAGCCATCCACCGAGCAGGCCGCCCAGCAGCGACCCGGCATTCCAGGCCAGGTAAGGCGCCAGTTGCAGTCCGAAGATATAGGAGGGGGTTTTCGCCCCCTGGGCCAGCACCACCGACTCTATCGAAAAGGCTTCGTCGGTGAGACCGAAGGCCAGGACCAGCAGGCGGCTGATGCCTATTTTCTGGAGAAACGGCGCCACCGAAGCGCTGTACAGCACGTGCCTCAGATTGACCAGCCCGATGGTGGCGATGATGCTGAAGGGGTTGGCGCCTGCGGCAATCATGCTGACAGCGATGAACTGGGCTGCTCCGGCATAGACGAAGAGGGACAGGGATACCGCCTGGAACAGGCTGAACCCGGCCTGCCTGGCCAGTATCCCGTAGGCGATGCCGATCGGCAGATAGCCGACCATGATAGGAATGGAGACGGCAACGCCCTGCCAGAAGTCCTTGAGCCGGCGTTGCAATGCACCAGTTTTCCCGCCGCCTCGCCCCGGCCACGGTTTGTTCGTGGGGCTGCTTTCCACGGCAGGCGCCAAGAAATCATCCATATCAGACCAGCCTTAAACCCAAAATGATTCCGGTTCGTCATTCCGGAGCGCACAAGCCAGTGGGCGCTACCATCCAATTATATCGCAATACAAGCCCATTGTATTAACAGCACAAGAAAGCACTCAGCATTAAAACCCGATACTCTTTATAATGCACTCGGAAACTAGTAAAATAGTGATATCGAGGATCAAGGAAACAACTGACGGTTGGCAACAGATTCAGAAGACAACCGCGGCGGGTCACTGGGAGAATTTTCATGGCTATAAGCAGGACGTTCAGCGTTAAAACAACTTTAAAAAATCAGAAGGAGGTGAAACCAGAGCTCATAAGAGCTCTGGGGCGTGATGAAATTGGCTGACGGTATAGAAGTGCTGGAGTTGCCGTTCAAGAACCCGATGGGAGTGCAGGGCATAGTTAACCTGACGCTCATCTGGGACAAGGACACGGTAGTGTTGGCGGATACGGGCTTCCCCGGCCAACTACCGCAGATCCGTGAAGCGATGGATCGGGCCGGTGTACCGTTCGACAGGCTCAGCAAGGTGATCATCACCCATCAGGACATCGACCATATCGGAGGCCTGCCGGATATCCTGAAAGAGTCTGCCCATAAGGTGGAAGTGTTAGCCCATGAAATAGAGAAGCCGTACATAGAAGGCAGCAAGCCGCCGCTTAAAATGAACCCGGAGCGTCTGGCGAAAATGTTCGCCTCAATGCCGGCGGAACAACGCAAGCAGATGGAGGCCGTCTTCGCCAACCCGCCCAAGGCGGGCGTCGACACCACAGTCGCCGATGGAGAGGTGCTGCCATACTGCGGAGGGATCACGGTGGTCTTCACCCCGGGCCACACCACAGGTCATATCTCCCTGTACCTCAATCAGAGCAAGATCCTCGTCACTGGTGACGCCCTGGTTGCTGCAGACGGCGAGTTGCTCGGACCGAACCCGCAGGCAACATACGACATGGACCTGGCCTTGAAATCATTGAAAAAGCTCACGCAGTACGATATCGAAACGGTGGTCTGCTACCATGGGGGCGTCTACAAGAAGAACGCCAACAAGCGCCTGGCGGAGTTGGCCAACGGGTAATACCGGATCGATCTTGATTGAAGGCGCCAGACAATAAGAAAACCAGCAACTGCATCGGGCAGCGTTGCTGGCTTTCTTGACGGAGTCTTTTATTGAGCTGGTGTCGGGGTCGGTGTTGGTGTCTGCTGAGGCGCCGACTGTTGATGCTGTCCGATGTTCTGGAGTTGGGTGACCCAATTGCCTGAGTTGATGTTCTGCAGGATCTGGCTTTCCTGGGCCTGAGTCAGCTTGCCATTAGTGACGGCCTGAGATAACTGGCTCGTCACGCTGCTCAGGATGGCGCTCTGGAGAGCGGCCACGGTTGTTCCCTTGGTCGAGGCCAGGGCAGCCACGGTCTGCCCGCCGCGCAGGGCGGAGATCACGGCCTGCGGGGTCATGCCCAGGGTAGTGGCCAGGGGTTTCAGGGTCATGAAAGCCCCGCATCCCTTGCTGTTGCCGCCCTTCCTATTGCCGCCGAACCCAAGGAGCTGAAAGTTCCCCTTGCTGATCCTGGAGAGGATCTGGGTGGCCTGCGTCTGGGTTAGCTGACCGTTAGACACCGCCTGGTTCACCGTCTGGGTTTCGGCAGTCTGGATGTCGCCGGTCAGCGTTGACTGGCTGATATTCAGGGTGCTTGCCAGATTGCCCAGGAAGGTCTGGGACAGATTTTGCGTAGGCTGGGCCGGAGCGGTGCTAGTATCCGCAAATGCGACACCAGCAGCGGTAGTACCCAGGACCGCCACGCCCAGAACGATTGCCAGCAACTTTTTGTTGAGTTTCATTTCTTTCGCCTCCTTTAATGTCTTGCCTCTGTAATCCTACTACAGTTTCCTGAGAGCAACGTGAATGGGAACTGAATGAATGCTAAGAATAACTGGACCAAAGTCAAAGCAAACGGGTTAGATTTTGTTGAGGCGGTTTATGTTGGGTTCAGCTTACCGGGCGCATATAAAGAAAACGGCGGGGCTGATTGCTGGCCCCGCCACGCTTTAGCAAAATCGAACAACACCTAATCCAATGGGTCTCGTTTTTGTTGGTATATGGCGTCTCGGATCTTTTCGAAAAGCTCTTGAGATCTGGCGCCAAGAATTCTTCTAAACAATCCTTCCAGTACATAGAAAAATCCCTCCCCTGCTTGTGTTGCGTAAGTAAGCAGCGAAGGAATTCTGTTGTACCTGAATAGTCTAATTGAGGATTAACGGATTAGGTTTAAACGGGGCTAAGGCTTTTTCCGGCAACCTTCGGGTTATGAGCCCGACGAGCTACCAACTGCTCCACCCCGCGGTTTAATTGGTGGAGGGGGAAGGATTTGAACCTTCGTAGGCTGAGCCAACGGATTTACAGTCCGCCCCCATTAACCACTCGGGCACCCCTCCAGGTACTACCTGTCACTAAAAAATATCAAATAACTGGAGCCAGCGGAGGGACTTGAACCCACAACCTTACGATTACAAGTCGTATGCTCTACCAGTTGAGCTACGCCGGCCTTCGGTCAAGACAAGTCGTATTATACAACGGCTCGGTAGGGAGATCAAGCTTGCTGGAACCGCGGCTTGACGCCCTTTTTAGCGCTCTCTTTTTTCCAGATAGCGCTCCAGCTTCCGCTTCACCCGCTGTAGGGCGTTGTCGATCGACTTCACGTGGCGCTTCAGCTCGCAGGCCATCTCCTGGTAGGATTTACCTTCGAGGTACGACATCAGCACCTTCCACTCCAGAGAACTGAGGATCTCCCCCATCTTCTCTTCGATGTCGATGAACTCCTCGCGGCTGATGATCAACTCCTCCGGGTCGCTGATGCTGGTCCCGGAGATGATGTCCAACAAGGTGCGGTCTGAATCCTCGTCGTAGATCGGCTTATTTAATGATACGTAGGAGTTAAGGGGAATGTGTTTCTGGCGGGTCGCCGTTTTGATGGCAGTGATAATCTGCCGGGTAATGCAAAGCTCCGCAAACGCTCTGAAGGAGGAAAGCTTATCGCATCGGAAATCCCTGATCGCTTTAAAAAGACCAATCATTCCTTCTTGGATAATGTCTTCGCGGTCAGCACCGATCAGAAAGTAGGACCTCGCCTTGGCACGGACAAAATTCCTATACTTGTTGATCAAGTGCTCTTCGGCGACTGCATCCCCATCTTTGGCTAGTTCTACAGCATCTTCGTCCGGCATGTAAAGGTATGATTCGAATACCTCCTGCTGCGCGAGACTGTTCATTGTGTACACATCGCCTCCCGTAAGCGTTTTGGTGGGTGTGAATCTGTAACATCATGCAGTTTTGCTAATCATTAGCACCCCTTGCAAAAACAACTTCGAAGGCAATAACAGATGCTGGTGCCCAAATGGAATAATTGATATAGGGGGCTGTGAGCTTGTCTGTGTTTGTCCGCACAATTAAGCAAATTATACGTAAAGCAGTGATGATTGTCAAGGCATAATTCCGGC
>PLQY01000065.1:0-8377 GCA_003160265.1 Peptococcaceae bacterium
GGCGTGGAGTGCCCTCAACGGCCTGATCACGGAGTTGTGCTCCATACTGCTGGTCAGCACATGGTCGCCCTTCTTCAGAAAACCCTTCAGGGCCAGGTTCAGGGCCTCGGTGCAGTTGATGGTAAAAACAACCCGCGACGAGTCGTCTACGTTAAAAAAACCGGCCAGCAGTTCCCGGGCATGGTAAACCACGCGCCCCGCTGCCAGGGAGAGCTGGTGGCTGCCCCGTCCGGGGTTGGCGCCCTTTTCTCTCAACGTCTCCACCATCGCCTTTTCCACGGCCGGTGGCTTTGGCCAGGTAGTGGCGGCATTATCTAGATAGATCACCGAAGAACCACTCCAGTAAGCGATTAAGTTCGTCCTTACTGTAATACTCGATCTCGATCTTGCCNNGTCTCCGTAGAACGAGGCGCCCTGGCCTGCTGGAGGCGCTGAGCCTCCCGCTCGGTTTCCCGGACCGACAGCTTCCGGGCGACGATTTGCTGGGCGAGGGCGCTCTGCCCGCCGCCACTTTCCAGTCCTAGCAGGACCTTGGCATGGCCGGCACTGAGCAGACCCCGGTTCAGGAGGTCCAGGATCTCCCCGGGCAGTTGCAGGAGACGCAGCGAATTGGCGATGAAGGGGCGGCTCTTGCCGACCCGGCGGGCGATCTCCTCCTGGGTGAGCTGGAAGTCCTCCGCCAGCCGCCTGTAGGCGTTGGCCTCCTCCAGCGGGTTCAGGTCCTCCCGCTGCAGGTTCTCCACCAGCATCATCTCGCTGGAGGCCAGATCGTCCACGTCCCGGACCAGTGCCGGAATCTTCTCCAGGCCGGCCCGCTGACTGGCACGCCACCGGCGCTCCCCGATGATCAGTTGGTACCGCTCTCCCGCCACAGGACGCACCACTACCGGCTGCATCACGCCATGCTCGGCGATGGAGGCGGCCAGTTCCGCCAGGGCCTCCTCGTTGAACTCCCGGCGCGCCTGGAAGGGGGCGGGCTCGATCCGCCCCACCGGGATCTCGGCGATCTCCCCCTCTGCAGGGGTTTCCGCTTCCGGGATCAGCGCCCGCAGGCCCCGCCCCAGTCCCTTACTTTTCATTTTCGATCAACTCCTGTGCCACTTCCTGATAGAGTAACGACCCCCGCGACTTGGCGTCATAGAACAGCACCGGCTTGCCGTAGCTGGGCGCCTCGCTGAGGCGCACATTGCGCGGTATTACCGCACGGAACACCTTGTCGCCAAAGTAGTTCTTGGCTTCATCCACTACCTGGATCGCCAGGTTGGTGCGGGCATCAAACATGGTCAGCAGAACGCCCTCCAACTCCAGCGACGGGTTGAGGCGCTCCTTTACCAGTTTGATCGTATGGAGCAACTGGCCCAGTCCCTCTAACGCATAATACTCGCACTGCAGCGGAATCAGGACATTGTCGGCGGCTGTCAGGGCGTTGAGGGTCAGCAGGCCGAGGGACGGCGGACAGTCGATCAGGATATAGTCATAACGATGGCGCAATGCTTGCAGGACAACGCGGAGCAGCTTTTCCCGGTTTTCCATATTGACCATCTCGATCTCTGCGCCCGCCAGGTTGATCGTCGCCGGGATCAGGTCGAGGCCGGGCACCTGAGTAATCATCAGCACCTCGTCCTCGCTGGCCTCCCCCAGCAGCAGGTCATAAATGCACCTGGTGAGCCGCGTCCGATCAATTCCGACACCGCTGGTGGCGTTTCCCTGCGGGTCGATGTCTACCAGCAGGACGCTTCTGCCAGCCACTGCCAGTGAGGCCCCCAGGTTGACCGCGGTGGTTGTCTTGCCCACGCCGCCCTTCTGGTTGGCGATCGCTATTATCCGCATATCCTGCCGTACCTGCCTTATGCCAGCTTGCCCGGAGTGATTGTTCCACGTGGAACATTTATCTTTCTTTCGGTTAATCTTATCCCACAGCAAAACCTGTCCTCCTGCTCTGGCGCCACCCAAAATTCGATCATTCAGGATCTCAGCGGTCCGCCGCTAGGCCGTTAGAGAGTTTCCCGGTGGTCGTTTAACACCCGTTAATCCAACAAACCAACTGCTCTAAAATCATTTTTCCGATAAAACCGCCGTACCTCTCTGTTATCCTCCGAGCAGATCCATTGCCCCATCCCGTTTTGTAAGGCTGTGCCACAGCTTTACTGAGCAGACATCCCGCAATAGTACCCCTCCGTAATCCAAAACCCCAGAGAAGGGCTGTGGCTTTTCTTTCCCACCGTTCCCATCCGGCAGTCCCAGCATGCGCACCAACTCGTCCTCACCAGAGTTGACGATCTGGCCTCGGAGCTCCGAAGCCCTCCAGGAAAGGGGTGCGCAAATATAGGTTCGGCAGATCAACGGCCTTTTTTCGTAGACACTGCATAACCCATCATTTCGGTTCCACAGTGCGCAAGTCTCACGTTCATCCAGGCGTAGGGTGACGTCAACGCATCCATCCTGCCGCTGCACCACGCCATAGGCAGCCACCCATCCGTTCAGCGGCAGAGCCATGCCCAGCCCTCCAAACTTCAGGCGATATATGTCCACCACCGTCAGCGGGAGCCGTCCGCCGCAGCAGATGCTGCACGCCACACAGTGCTCGCTGTATTTTTTTCGGGCTTCCGGCGTTGCCAGGATCCCGCCCACTGTCTTTTCATAGTCCGCCACCGTAGCCGAGGGATCGAGCACTTCCAGATCATAGCATTCCGTTTCATTATCCCACCAGAAGCTCACTTTACCTATTGTCACCATCTCATCCCCGCCCGTTTACGTGCCCGCTACCTTTTTCCACAGATGGCAACCCGCTCTAATGCCCCCGCTTCCTCCGCATCCGGGCTAACGCCCGGCCTTGTACTCCGCATTCTTCAGGCCAGGCTGAAGGCCTGGATGCGGAGGAAGNNAAGCCAAGACCCAGTTGAACGCTTTTCTTTAATTTTCCATTGAAAACCCATCGTCTTTGTCTGCAGCAGTCCATCATGGTTACTCGACACCTTCGACACCGTAAGCATTATTCCTGCAGGCTCCCTTTTCTAGAAGTGGCCTTTTGGCGGGTATGCCCGACCTGCGCGGGTAGTTCTCAGGCGTGGGCGTAACTTTCTTGATGCTGACCACGTTCCGGCCATTCTCCCCGGGAAAACGATAGGGAATCACCCGCTCGAGTGCGCCTCCCAGCAGCTCCAGGGCATATGACGCTTCGGCGATCTCCACACCAGCGGAACCGCCCTTGAGGGCAATCAGGTGTCCGCTCATGGCAACAAAGGGAATGGCCAGTTCAGCCAGTACCGTCATTGGCGCNNAACGCTCTGGCTACGACACAGTCAAAGCTCTCCCTATTGGTCTCATTCCGCGCCAGGTCTTCTGCGCGACCCGCCAGCACCTTGCAATTTTCCAGCCCTAAGCGCTTAATCGCCTCTGACAAGAACAGGCTGCGTTTCTGCTGTGACTCCAGCAGGTCAAGTTTCAGTTCCGGAAAGCAGATCCGCAGCGGTATGCCAGGAAATCCGGCCCCGCTGCCGATGTCCAACAGGCGCAAGTTTTCCCTCAGATCCGCTGCCGCGCTGCACCACAGGGAATCCAGCATATGGGCTTGCATCAATTCCTCACGCCCATGCACCCGCACCAGGTTCATCCGCCGGTTCCCTTCCAGCAACAAGTCCGCGTATTCCTGAAATTGCCGCTGTTGCTCCTGGCTGAGCTCGATACCCAATCCCCGGGCACCCGCCACCAACACCTCGATATCGTCATCCATCAATATTTCACCCAATCATTTTAACCTTTTATCACAGACGACTGCCCAANNTTCTCCATTAGGGAGCGAGCGGAATCAGCTAGCCAGCCCGGCCGCTTTCGGGCTAAGACACTTTGTTTTTAAATCCTTGCAGGCAGCGTATTTTGCGATTTTTTTACTTTCCGATGCAAAACTCCTGAAAGATGGCATCGATGATCTCCTCGGGCACAGACTCTCCCAGAATCTCTCCCAGCGCTGACCAGGCATCCCATAGGTCGACTGCCGCACAGTCCAACGTGCCCCCTCCGGACATGGTCTCCAGAGCGCTGCCGACCGCATCTCTCACCTTCTGCAATGCGACCTGGTGCCTAACCCTGGTGAGCATCGCCGGTGCAGCCGCCACAGGCTCTGCGCCTACCAGGCCCACCAGTTCCTGCTCCAGCCCCTGCAACCCCAAACCCAAGCGGGCGGAAATCTCCAGCACCGGCATTCCTCGTGCCAAGGAAACCAGTTGCTCCTTGTTGAGCAGTTGCTCCTCCGCGTCCATCTTATTGAGCAGAAGCAGACTCCGTCGAGTATCCAGCAGATCTAAAACCATCCGGTCCGCTTGCTCGAATCTGTTTGTGGCATCGAAAACCGCCAGAATCAGGTCTGCCTGGCCCAACGCTTCCTTCGCTCTCTCGATCCCCAACGTCTCCACAACCCCGGCCCGGTCCCTGATGCCCGCCGTATCGATCAGTCGGATGGGAATCCCCCTGATGCTGACCATTTCTTCGATCAGGTCCCTGGTGGTGCCCGGGATGTTCGTCACCAGAGCGCGCTCGGTGCCCAGCATCCTGTTCAGCAGCGTTGATTTGCCGGAGTTCGGTTTACCCAGCAGCACAACCGCCAGGCCCTCCCTGTAGATGCGCCCGGTCCTGCCAGTCTGCAACAGTTCGTCCACCTTTTCCAGAAGCACTTGCAGATCGTCCTCCAGGGCACCCTTTTCTTGATCCGAGATCTCCTCCGGGAAGTCGATACCTGCCTCCACTCCAGCCATCAGCCGCTTTAACCGTTGGCGCAAATCCGCCACCAGCGTGGAGAGGTTTCCGTCCAATTGCTTGATGGCCTGACCCATTCCTGTGCCGTTGCGGGCGCGGATCAGGTCGATCACCGCCTCCGCTTGCGCCAGATCAATCCGTCCATTGAGCCAGGCTCTCTTGGTAAACTCCCCCGGCTCGGCGAGGCGCGCCCCTTCCTGCAATACCCGCTCCAGGATCCTGTTCGCCGCCAGCAGTCCGCCGTGGCTGTGGATCTCCACCACATCCTGCCTGGTATAACTTTGCGGCCCCCTCATCACCACCACCAGCACTTCATCAATCGTCTCTCCACCGGCGGAGCAGATATGTCCGAGATGCATCACCCGGTCCAGGGCCTGGGACAGCCTCAAGCCTTTTTTCCTGGGGCTGAATACTCTTTCTGCCAGACCAGCCGCCCCGGCTCCGCTCAGTCTGACGATTCCGATGGCAGCATACCCCAGGGGTGTACCCGGCGCTACGATGATCTCCTCGTCCGTCTCAGCGGCCATGCGATCCGCCCCTTTTCTATCATGAAAGGGACTTCTTCCTCTGAAGTCCCTTTCATTTAACGTATTTCAGATATACAGCGTTACTATTCAGGCATTCAGAATTCAGTAGTCCACTACATCCGGGCTCACCACAGATGACTCCTGACTTCTTAGCAGTAGCATCCATTATTTATCTACATTGTGTGTATGTAAAAAGCCCTCAACATCTTTCTTTATGGTTTTTCGGGCGGATGATCACCTTCCTGTAGGGCTCCTCCCCGATGCTGCCTGTTTCCACCCACGGGCTATCTTGGAGCGCTACGTGGATGATCCTGCGCTCATTTGGGGTCATCGGTTCCAGGACTATCTCGTGCATGGTCCTGTGCACCCTCTCGGTCAGTCTTCCGGCCAGTTTGCGGAGGGTGTCCTCCCGTCGTCCCCGGTAGCCTTCGGCGTCCATGATCAGACGCACCTTGTTCTCCAGCCGCTTGTTGATCGCCAGGCTGGTGATCAGTTGCAGGGAGTTCAAGGTCTCCCCGCGCATCCCGATCAGGAGGCGCACATCCCGTCCTTCAAAGTTTACCCGCCAGCATTCTTCATCAGGCCATACCTGGAACTTGACATCCAGACCAATAGTCCCGATCACCTGATCTAAAAACCCAGCGATTGCCTTTTCCGGAGTAAGCCTCAACCGGGCTCTGACACGTGCCTGTTTGTTGCCTATTATCCCCAGGAAGCCTTTCGATCCGGAGTCCAATACCTCGATCTCTGCATCTTCAGGGCCAGCCCCCAATTGGTCCAGGGCATCCCTGGTCGCTTCTTCTACTGTGATCCCGTTTGCTTCAACCCAATTCATCATATTAGGCGCGCTATACTTCTGCATCCCCCGCATCCGGGCTCACGCCCGGCAAGAAATAATTCGAAGCACATACGGTCGGTGAGAGGAATGCGCCGCTCCTCCTTTCGCTAAGCATGGCGTTTTCTTTTTCGAGCAGTCCGAGACTCTTGCGGCTTGCCACTATTTACCTCTTCGGTCAGAGAGGGGGTGGTTGACGACGGTTGTTCCTGCTCCCCTATATCGATCATGAGGGGAGTGGTCGACGACGGTTGTCCCTGCTCCTTTCCCTTAACTACCATGCGTTTGATGATCAGTTGTTCGATGATGCCGGCAAGGCTGAAAACCACCCAGTAAAGCGCCAGTCCTGCAGGATACATGCTGGCCAGGTATCCGATAAACAACGGCATGGTGTAGAGCATGGTCTTCTGGTTAGGATCGATCTTCCCGGTGGTAGACTGGCTGATCACATACTGCTGCCCGAAAGTGGCGGCCACAGTCAGGATCGGCAGTATATAGTACGGATCTTTCAATCCCATGTTCGGTATCCATAGAAATCCGGCGTGTGCCACATTAATAAACTTATTGTTCAACGCCGGGTTAAAAAAAGTGCGCAGGGCGCTGAATAATGCAAACAAGACCGGCATCTGCACCAGCAAGGGCAGACAACCGGCAAAGGGGTTGGCCCCTGCTTCCTTATAGAGCTTCATCACCGCTTCCTGGGATTTTTCAGGCTTGTCCTTGTAACGCTCCTGGATCGCCTTGATCTTTGGCTGTAGCTCCTGCATTGCTCTCATGGAGCGCATCTGAGTGACCGTCAAGGGGAACAGGACTAATTTCAGTAAAACAGTAAACATGATGATCGCCAGGCCGTAACTTGGTATGCCGATAGCTACGGTTACCTGGTAAAGATATTGCAGCAACAAAATAAATGCATTAACAAAGCTATGCCACAAAATAACCCCACCCCTGTACTATCCCGGGCGGGTCTTCACCTCCTCCTGCTCGCTCCCTTTTAATTATTCACTATTCAAGTCGCCATAAAACGTTTCTTATATAAATTTTAGAGCCTTAGACCACTGGGTCGTATCCGCCCCTATTAAAAGGGTGGCACTTCACTAAACGCATTAATGCCATCCATAGTCCGCGCCGGCATCCATACTGCTCAAGCGCCTGGATGGCATATTGCGAACAAGTCGGGTAAAACCTGCATACCGGTGGGTGCCACGCCGACCAGAGTTTCTGATAACACCTGATACCGGCGATCAGCAGTCTCTTCATCAATTTTTCTCCTGCACAGATTGCCTGACCAGACCCGCCCGCCCGGCAATTAAGACAAAGTCCCGCTCCAGTTCATTGTATGATGCCGTTNNATGGCAATACTAAAGACGTTGACCACTATGTCCAAGCCGTCCCTGTATTCTTCCAGGTGTGTTCTGCAGATACTGCGCAACTGTCGTTTCAGCCGGTTTTTTTGAACCTTGGTCTTAACCTTTCTCGCTACTGCAAAACCAAACCTGGTAAATCCATCCGGCTTTTTCATATATTGCAACGCTAGGTATCGGCCGCGCACCTTCCGGCCTTCCTGATATATATCCTTAAATTTCTTCAGGCGGTGCTCCCGTGTCAACATCTTTCTTGCCTATGTTCAGGCGCTCAGGGTCTTGCGCCCTTTTGCCCGGCGCCGCCTGATTATAGCCTGCCCACTCCTGGTGTGCATCCTCTTCATAAAACCGTGCACCCGCTTCATTTTTCTGTTTTTTGGCTGGTATGTTCGTTTCATTTAAGATCAACCTTCCCCTGATGAACTTGAACCTGTTTTTTCCTTTGACTTCTTTTTTCCATTATAAACAACTGTTGCGCTGTGTCAAGCCACGCCTCACGTCTCCTCCTTTCTGATTTTTTCGCTTGCTTTAGCCGTCCAATGTTTGTTATATTTATTATTGCTTTAGTACGCTATTTCCTCTAGCTTACCCACATATTCTTATGCACATGTTGACAGCTTTGTGGATAATAAAAGGTGATGAGAACGATTAGGGACAAGCTTTCCGATATCTGGCTGGAAGTGCTTTCCATTTTGAAAAAAGAGGTTGACGCCGCCAACTACTCCACTTGGGTCAATTCCGCCCATCCTCTGGCTTATCTTGACGGTACCCTGGTGATCGGCACCCTCGATGAATTTACCCGTCAATGGATGGAGACTCGCTTCAGCGCTCTGATCAGGTCGCATCTTGAAGACAAATTTAAACGCGCTATCTTTCTTCGTTTTGTGAACTCCCTGGAC
>PLQY01000065.1:8391-12399 GCA_003160265.1 Peptococcaceae bacterium
GGCAAGACTCACCTGATGCAGGCTATCGGCCATTCCATCCTTCAGAACAGTAAATCCTTGAGGGTTGCCTATGTTACCTCGGAAACCTTCACCAACGATGTTGTGATCGCCATCCGTGAACATAAAAATGTGGATCTTCGCAATAAGTACCGTACGGTAGATATCTTATTGATAGACGACATCCAGTTCGTCGCCGGCAAGGAGAGCACTCAGGAGGAGTTCTTTCACACTTTCAATACCCTTTATGAAGCCAACAAGCAGATTGTCATCTCCAGCGACCGGCCACCTAAAGAGTTTTCCACTCTGGAGGAGCGCTTGCGCTCCCGTTTCGAGTGGGGTCTGGTGGCCGACATCCAGCCGCCGGACCTGGAGACCCGGGTGGCTATTCTCTCTAAAAAAGCTAAGAATGAGTCTTATAATATTCCAGATGACGTATTTATTTTTATCGCATCTAAGATTAAAACCAATATCAGGGAACTTGAGGGCGCCCTTCTTCAGGTAGTAGCTAAAACATCCCTAAGCCATAAACCTATAAACATGGAAACCGCCCAGGATGCCCTCAAAGAAATTTTAAGCTCTGACCGCCCCCGTATCATCACGATCCAGATGGTTCAAAAAGCGGTTGCCCAAATATTCAACCTAAAAATGGATGATTTCAAGGCCCGCCGTCGTACCAACGATATTGCTTTTCCCAGACAGGTCGCCATGTACCTTTCCCGGGAACTGGCAGATGTCTCACTGACTAAAATCGGCGACGAGTTCGGTGGCCGGGACCACACCACCGTCATGCACGCCTGCGACCGCATCAAGGAAGAATTGGCTGTCAATAGAAATGTTAAGGAAAGAATTGACGATGTTATCAAAATTCTACATTCTTCCTGATATTTTGACATATTAACCTATTCCACATCCTATACATCTAGTTATACACAAGCATAATCTTTTCAAGTTGTAGATCTCCTTTAGACATTAGAACTATCGTGCACATTTTACCGGGCCCTATTACTGTTTCTGTTTTAAGTACTAATAAAAATAATAAAGGTTTTCATTTCTTAAGGAGGCGCCAAAACGCCCAATGAAGATTCGGTGCTCCAGAACAGTTCTCGCCAATGCTCTTTCAGCCCTCAGCCGGATTATCCCCACCCGTGCTGCACATCCTATTCTCAGTGGCTTTATGATCTTCACTAAGGCTGATACCCTGGTGCTCCAAGCCACAGATCTGGAACTGAGTCTAACTATAAATATTCCGGTTGAGGTAGAGAGTGAGGGTTGTACTGTGGTCACCGGGCGTCACCTGACAGAGTTGGTCCGTCGGCTGCCTGACGGTGACTTGACGATACAGTTACTGGAGGATACCCAACAGTTGGAAATTTTATATGGAAAAGCCACGGTGCATATCAGCACCTGGGCGGTAGCTGATTTTCCGGCCATACCGTCGCTGCCGGAACAGAATAAAATCGCTATGGAAGGCGCCAGGTGGAAGCGGATACTCAGAAAAGTTACCGTTGCGGCGGCTCCCCAGGAGGTGCGCCCCAACTACGCCGGGGTGTATATCCAGTTTCAATTCGGACAGTTGAAATTGGTGGCCACGGACACCTACCGCCTGGCATTTCTGTCTCTACCTTATCAGGAAGAGATCCCCGACTTCGCTCTGTTTGTGCCGGTACGTCCCCTTGGCGAGGTGAGCAGGCTACTGGATGACGATCAGCAATTGGAGATCTTCTGGGACCAGGCTACCATCGGGTTTCAGACTAAAGTATTCACGATGACTGCCCGCCTGATGGATGCCCAATTCCCAAACTATGAAAAAGTGATTCCTAAGGAATACCGGCTGCGGATCGGGGTGGATAAGGAATTATTGATCTCCACCCTGGAAAGGGCGGTCCTGTTTAATGAACTGCCATCCCAACAGGCGGTGGTAGATCTGAAGATAGAAGAGGGTATTTTAACTATTTCTGCTGAAGCCGCCCAGGTGGGCTCGATCAGAGAAGAGATTCCGCTGGCCAGCGCCGAAGGTGAATCCTGTGAGGCCCTGTTCACTACCCGGTACCTGTTGGACCCCTTGAAGGTTATCGACCAGGACAAAGTATCCCTGTGTCTCAACGGCTCCAGAGAGGCTGCGGTGTACCTGGAGGATGGGGATGAGTCCTACCTTCACCTGATCCTCCCGGTGCGCCGGCTCACTGATGACGCGGGCGGAGCCGGTGCGTGATGCTGGAAAGTATCCATCTTCGCTATTTTCGCAACTATGAGGAATTGGATTTTCATCCCGGGGAAGGCTTTATAGTGTTGGTGGGACCCAATGGGGCCGGAAAAAGCAATCTCCTGGAAGGAATCCATTATCTGGGTACTGGCTACACCTGCAGGCAGACGCAGGATGAAGCCCTGGTGCAATGGGGCGCCGATTTTTTCGTGGTTCGCGGCTGCGTGCTGCAGAATGGTCTGAAGTACGACCTGGAGATGGCCTATCAACAGGAGACCAGGCGCAAGATCATCAAGATCAATGGTAAACGGGGTCTGCCTGGGGCCTGCGCAGCCTGCCTGCCGGTGGTGATTTTCTCCCCGGCAGATTTATTGTTGATTCAGGGAGCGCCTGTTCTGAGGCGGCGATTTTTAGACCTGGTGGTGACGCAGGTCAGACCCCAGCATGCCACAGACATGCATGACTACGGTGGTATTCTTAATCAGCGCAACAATCTACTGCGCCAGGGTATTTATCAGCGGGCGGAGCTGACGCCCTGGGACGAGCAGTTGGTAACCGTGGGCGCCCGGATCATCAGCCGGAGGCTGGTTGTGCTTAAGACGTTGCTGGGACTGAGCCGGGAGGCCTTCGCCTCCCTGAGCTACAGCGGTGCCCTGGATGGCGCCTATGTCTCCCAGGCGATCCCTCCCCACCCTGAAGAGGATGGCGAGGATTTCTGCCGTCAGGCATTCCGGGAAGCCCTGGAGCGGCGAAAAGGCCTGGATGAACGAATGCGTATGACCACCACGGGACCGCACCGGGACGACCTGCGGTTCTTTCTCAATGGGCATGAAGCGCAGGTCTACTGCTCCCAGGGTGAGCAGCGGCTGATTGCCTTGTCCCTAAAGCTGGGCCAGAGCCGGCTGCTGAGTAGCGTGGCCTCAGAACCATTGCTGCTGCTGGATGATGTGTTTTCGGAGCTGGATGCGATCCATAGGGAAAAGGTGCTCCAAGAGATGGCCCAGTGCCGCCAGGTGATCGCCACCACCGCATCCTTCATCGGCCAGGGAGAGGTGCCTGCCGGGCAATTGACACCGGAGATCGACTTGTTCCGGGCAATAGCCTCCGGTGGTTGAAAATAATAGGCCAACACCCGGAACATGCATTCAATGACCGATTACCAAATACCAAATACTAGGAGGAGGTAACAGCCATGTTCCTACATATCGGCGGCTACACGGCGGTGTCTCTGGAAGAACTGGTAGCCATCCTGGACCTGGAGACCACCAAACGGGAATCCACCCGGGAGTTCCTGGGTTTTGCAGCGGATGAGAAGATGGTGGTTCATATAGGCAAGCGGGAGCGCGAGAAGAGTATTATTATCACCAGCAACCGCATCTATCTGTCGCCGATCTCCGCCGCCACCCTGTTGAAGCGCTCGCTGCTCCAGGAAGCTGTTGGTTAAGGCTTGGGGACATTTCTCGAAGAGAAGCGTCCCTCTAAGCGGCCTGGCGGTCTTGCCTGCCGTGGTGGAATTGCTGAAAAAACTTAAAATTACTTAATGCCGGCGCCTTTAGTGCCAGGTGTTAGATCTATGCTATAATAAGAAATAAATGGTTGCACGCCAATTACCAAATATGATCAGCCTGGAGGATGTTGATGTCCGAAGAGAACAACCACAAGAACGGAAGTAAATATGATGCCAGCCAGATAGAAGTGCTGGAGGGAATGGATGCGGTCAGGCGCCGGCCTGGCATGTACATCGGCACCACGGGGCCCAGAGGCTTGCACCAACTGGTCTTCGAGTTGATCGACAACAGTGTGGA
>PLQY01000065.1:12409-13363 GCA_003160265.1 Peptococcaceae bacterium
GGCGTCCGGCGGTGGAGGCAGCCCTGACCCTGCTGCATGCAGGCGGCAAATTCGGGGGTGAAGGGTACGAGATTTCCGGTGGGCTGCACGGTGTCGGCCTGTCGGTGGTGAACGCCCTGGCCCGTTGGCTGCAGATCGAGATCTGCCGCGACGGCAAGTGCTACACTCAGCGTTACGAGCGGGGCCGCATCAAGACCCCTCTCAGGGAGATCGGTGACACCAACGAGACCGGCACCTCCNNGTCCGGGATTTCAGCATGGAGGTCATCTCCTCGCGGGTTCGCGACCTTTCTTATCTGAACAAGGGCCTGCGTTTCGTCCTGATCGACGAGGGTGCGGAGGACAAGGAGACCGTCTTCCATCACGAGGGCGGCATCGCCGATTTCGTGCGCAGCCTGAACAAAAACAAGGATGTGCTGACGCCTGATCCCCTCTTCCTGTCCGAAACCAAGGACGGGGTGGTTGTCGAGCTGTCCCTGCAGTACCACACCGGCTACACCGAGAACATCTTCTCCTTTGCCAACAACATCCACACCCAGGAGGGCGGCACCCACGAGACCGGATTCAAAACTGCCCTGACCCGGGTAGTCAACGATTATGCCCGGCGCTTCGGCTTTCTCAAAGAGAACGAGGAGAACATTACCGGGGAGGATACCCGNNCCAAGCTGGGCAACAGCGAGGTCCGGGGGATCGTGGACTCCGTGATCACCGAGTTCCTGACCAACTTCTTCGAAGAGAATCCCGGTCAGGCGCGGCTGATTGCCGACAAGACGGTCAAAGCCGCCCAGGCCCGGCAGGCGGCGCGTAAAGCCCGGGAACTGACCAGGCGCAAGAGCGCCCTCGACCATGGGGCACTGCCCGGCAAACTGGCCGACTGCGCCTCCAAACGGGCGGAGGAATGCGAACTGTATATCGTCGAGGGGGATTCCGCCGGGGGCTCTGCCAAGCAGGGGCG
>PLQY01000049.1 GCA_003160265.1 Peptococcaceae bacterium
CTGATCAACATTCAATTGGTCCTTGTCCAGAGCATTCTTTTGAACGGAAAAGGTGCCGTAATATTGATTCATCTTACTTGTTTGTTTGACGGACATTTGGTAGGTGTGGCCTTCTTCGACCGGACCAATCACAACCCCCGTGTTGTCTGCAGTTATATCGCTGCTGCCTATCGCATTCCCGGTGCCTTTATCAGATATGATCACGGTATACCGGGTGTCCTTGTCGAGATTGCCGTTATAAACCACTGACATTACAGCCTGTCCGTTCTTGTTATATAACGCCGCGAGAACTAAAGGGCTGGCTTGCACGGGAGAATCAGCGCTGCTCGACTGCGGGACTGTACCACTGATGTTAAACATGGCCGAGGCGACGCTGCTCCAGCCAGAGGAACTGTGCGCGGCGGCCAGGAGAAGTTCCGACTGGTTAACCGGGAAGCAGTCGCTGTAAGCGATGGTGGTGTTGCTGGTGGTCGGGTTGGAGCCGTCGGTGGTATAGTAGACGGCGCCATAGGGGCTGGTGATGGTTACGGACGGAGCGTCCAGGTAGTTGCCGCTGCCGGGGAAGATGACCGGCGCCGGCCCGGAGCCGGAATCGCTTGCATAGGCAGGAAAAGCCGGTAAGATGCACATAAACACCAGGCATAGGGTTGTTATGAGAGACCATGATTTTTTCATTTCAGGTTGAAGTTCAGTCCTAACATTTCAAGGATTCCCCGTTGTCCGCTCTCTGGATAAAGCTCCAGACTTCCGGGGTACAGTGGCTTTTGATACCGGGCGCCAAGGATGTTCTTGGAGTGCTCCCCCCGAATTAACCTAATGTCATCGAGCTTATAATTAATGAAAAAATAACTATGAGGAAAACAAAGGAAAAAACCTCCCCTGCAAGGCATAACGAGACAATGCTCCCCTTGTCCGAAGGCCTTTATCAGCCAACCTCGACTTGATTATAACTCATTTGGGATATCCGGTAAAGAATGGTCTCGAGCACAACAAACAAGGGCGGCCCCGGCAAGCATCGGCTCCGGGTGAAGGTGGATGTCGCCGGCTGCCAAACTTTCAAGCTTCCAGATTCGGGCGCGGCGCGTGTGGACCGAAGAACTGGTAATAGTTGCACTCGATGCGCCCGTTGTAGAGCTTGCGCTTCTTGTCGGCACGGCGGCCGAACAGTTTCTCAAAGCCGTGATGGGCGGTCAGCACGTAGAATGACCAGGTGTCCAGCGGCCGGAACACCTGTCCCATCTCCTGGTAGAGGTGTTCCGCGACCTGTATGTCTTCCATGCGTTCACCATAGGGCGGGTTGCAGATGATGTAGCCGTATTTCTGCTTGGTGTGCAACTCCGCCAGGGGCGCCTGCTGCCAGGAGATCTGCTCTGCCACCCCTGCCTGGCGGGCATGATAGCGGGCCAGGCTGAGCACCTCGGCATCGATATCGGTGCCTCGAAGCTGTAGCTTCAGATCGCGGCGGATCAGGTTTCCGGCCTCCTGGCGCGCCTCCTGCCACAGGCGTTCCGGCACTATCGGCCACTGCCCCGCCGCAAACTCCCTGTGTATCCCCGGAGCGATGCAGAGGCCGATCAGAGCGGCCTCGATAGGGATGGTGCCTGAACCGCACAGCGGATCGAGCAGCATCCGTTCCGGGTGCCAGCGGCTCAGGTTGATCATGGCGGCGGCCAGGGTCTCCTTGAGGGGGGCGGCGCTGCTCAGTTTGCGGTAGCCGCGCTTGTGCAGGCCGGGGCCGCTGGTGTCGATGGTGAGGGTGGCGATGTCTTTCAGGAGCGCTACCTCGATAGTGAAGCGGGGGCCGGTCTCCTCGAACCACTGGCAGTGGTAGCGGCTTTTCAGACTTTCCACCACCGCCTTCTTGACGATTGCCTGGCAGTCAGGCACACTGAACAACTTGGACTTGATAGACTTCCCCTCCACCGGGAAGTTGGCGTTGACCGGCAGCCAGTCAGCCCAGGGCAGCGCTTTAGTCCGTTCGAACAGCTCGTCGAAGGATAGAGCGGTGAACTCGCCCAGTTTGACCAGTACCCGGTCGGCGCTGCGCAGCCACAGATTGGCACGGCAGATCGCCTCCAGGCCGGCTTTGAAAGTCACCCGGGCATTGGCCACGTCGGTGTCATAGCCGAGTGCCTGTACCTCACGCGCCACCACTGACTCCAGCCCGAAGGTGGCGGTGGCGATCAGATCTACTGAATTTATGGTGCATACCCCTTTTCGTATCCAGTTGTGGCATGAACGCTGTTTAAATTATCGCAGAGTTGGTGGCTGTACCGCAAGGCATCTCTGCACCAGCGGCTGCGAGATTTTGCAGCGCCATCGATGTGCTATAATTTAAGTGAACGCAATATTCAATAGTATTAACCAGAATCGAGGCGGTCGACGGATGAAGCGGCTGGTATTGACGGAGAAACCGAGCGTGGCCCGGGAGATCGCCAGGGTCTTGAACTGCAACACTAAAGGCAAGGGTTACTTCGAGGGCCAGCAGTACGTGGTTACCTGGGCGCTGGGCCACCTGGTCACCCTGGCCGAGCCCGAGGACTACGACCAGAAATACAAGCAGTGGCGTCTGGAAGACCTGCCGATGATCCCACCGCACATGAAATTGAAAATTATCAGGCAATCTTCACACCAGTTTGCCGCCGTAAAACTGCTGATGCAGCGTTCAGACTTCGGTGAACTGGTGATCGCCACCGACGCCGGGCGGGAGGGGGAACTGGTCGCCCGCTGGATCATGGCCCTGGCCAATTGGAAGAAGCCTTACAAGCGCCTGTGGATCTCCTCCCAGACCGACGCCGCCATCCGGGAAGGCTTCGCCAATCTCAAACCCGGCGCTGCCTACGACAACCTTTTCGATGCCGCCGCCTGCCGCGCTGAAGCGGACTGGCTGATCGGGCTGAACGTCACCCGGGCGCTGACCTGCAAATTCAACGCCCAGCTCACCGCCGGCCGGGTGCAGACCCCCACCCTGGCCATGATCGTGCAACGGGAAAAAGAGATCAAGGAGTTCGTGCCGGTGGATTACTGGACGCTGCGGGCGGACTTCGGGGACTACTTCGGCGACTGGCGGGCGCCGGGGGGCAGCGGCCGGGTCTTTGACCACGCCAGAGCCGAGGAGATCGCGGCGAAGGTCAGGGACCAGTCCGGCACGATCGTCGAGGTGAAGACCGAGGGCAAGAGCGAGCCGCCGCCCCTGGCCTATGACCTGACGGAGTTGCAGCGCGACGCCAACCGCCGCCATGGCTGGTCGGCCCAGAAAACCCTGGAGGTCTTGCAGGTCTTGTACGAGCGGCACAAGCTGGTCACCTACCCGCGCACCGATGCCCGCTACATCACTGCCGATATCGTGCCCACACTGCCGGCCCGGCTGCGGTCGATGGGCGTGGGTCCCTATGCGCAACTGGTGGCGCCACTGCTGCAGAAGTCCCTGTCCCCGACCAGGCGCTTCGTTGACGACAGCAAGGTCTCCGACCACCACGCCATCATACCCACCGAGCAACCGCTGCAGATTGGCAGCCTGACGGCCGAGGAGAGGAACCTCTACGACCTGATCGCCAGGCGGTTCGTCGCCGTGTTATCACCAGCCTACACCTACGACCAGACCACGCTGGTGACCGAGGTGAAGGGGGAGCGCTTCTACTCCCGCGGCCGGGTGGTCAAAAACATGGGTTGGCGGGCGGTGACGGCGAGCACTGCGGATAGGGAGGAAAAGGAGGAAGAGGCGCTGCCGGAGCAGGCCCTGGCCCAACAGCAGAAGGGCGCCGTCAAAAAGGTCGGGAGTTGCAAGGTCAGCAAGAAGCAGACCAAACCCCCGGGACGCTATACGGAGGCCACCCTGCTGACCGCCATGGAGAGTCCGGGCAAGCTGATCGAGGACGAAGAATTGAGAGAGGCCGTCAAGCAGGGTGGCCTGGGAACGCCGGCCACCAGGGCGGAGATTATCGAGAAGTTGATCGGTCACTTCTACGTCGAGCGCAACGGCAAGGAACTGGTCCCCACCGCCAAAGGTATCCAACTGGTGGACCTGGTCGCCCCGGACCTGAAGACTCCCGAGCTGACCGCCCGCTGGGAGCAGTCTCTGGCCGGTATCGCCAAGGGCAAGGAGAGCAAGGTGAAGTTCCTGGCCGCTATCAGGCAGCATGCCGAGGAACTGGTGAAGGGCGTCAGGCTGGACAGCACCACCGTGTATCATCCTGACAACGTGTCCAAAACCAAGTGCCCGGCCTGTGGCAAGTTCATGCTGCTGGTCAACGGCAAGCGCGGCAAGATGCTGATCTGTCCCGACCGGGAGTGTGGACACCGGCAGCCGGTGGATGAGGGCCGGTTCGGCGGCTTCAAGAGTTCGGAACGAGACAGCCGGATCAATCAGAAGCTGATTGCCCAGTACAGCGATCAGGATGTGATTGGCAGCAACCTGGGAGAACTTTTGCAGGCGGCATTGACCAAGTCGGACAGCGCAAAAAAACCGGAGCACCGATGATTGCTGGCTGGCTGAAGACTGAGCGGCTGCTATGGCTGTGGCGCCGGCCATGCTGATTTCGGCTTCCGGAATAGGGGAAACGCCTTGAAACATTCCTGCCGGCACTGCGATGGTGCCGGCTAATTGCATCTTCAAACCCTCCGGCAATAACGTTGTGACCTGCAGTATCCGCATCATGCCCTTCCGGCTCGTTCAGTTCCTTGTGCTTGTTTGCCATGGCCCGTTTTGAGACTGGATCCCCCCTGACCGCAAGGGAGGTTTTCTGCGTATTCACTGTGGCTTATCGGGGTGCAGGAGTCCACGCCAACTTCCCGGCAACTGGGATTTTCACATTTGTTGTTTTTGCGGATACATTTTGGTAAAATTATTGTACACAATAATGTGCACAAGGAAGTGCCGGCCTTGCCAGAAGACTTGTTTCGTATTGGTGAAAAAATTATCAGTTCGGAAAAGCTGCACCGGATCATCGAACAGATCCTGGAGCAGCGCAGCAGGGGCCTGTCCCAGCAGGAGGTGGCCGCTCGTTTCGGGGTCGACCGAACCTTCGTGTCGCGCCTGGAGAGTCTGGGGGCTGTCCGCAAGGGCTCTAGCTTGGCGGTGATCGGGTTTCCGGTCAAGAATAAGGAAGAGATTGTCGTCCTGCTCGCCGAACTGGGGGTGGACTTCAGCCTGATCATGACCGATGCTGAGCGCTGGCGGTTTGTCAGGGAGAAAACAGGCCTCGAGTTGTTGAACGAGATTATGGGTCTGGTGTCCAGGGTGAGGGCCTACGATGTCGTGATCGTCATCGGTTCGAAGGAACGGATCCGCTGGTGCGCAGCCCTGTTGGACAAAGATGTGGTGGGTATCGAGATCGGGGATGCGCCGATCACCGAGGATAAGATTGTGGATCTCGAGCGCCTGCGCTCGCTAATTCTTGCTGTGAGGTAGGCAGCGGATCCAAAAGCAAAGGCCATTCTCTGATGGCGCCGCCGCGGCGGCGTGACAGTCTTAGAACCAGTTGAACGTCCCGGTTGAGCTGAAAAAAAGTGGACAAGACGGTTGAAGGAGCAGATCAATGAAGTTCGCCTTTATCATCCACCCGATCGACCTTGAGGATATAACCAAACGGATCAAGCCCTTAAGACTGTTTCCCGGGGCGATGGCGGAGGGGATCATCAGGTATTTGCCGGTGTTCAAAGCGTCAGAGATCACCGGCGTGCGCTCACCCTCCGCGGAGACCGAGGGCTGGTTCATAGCATGCCCACTGACCTCCCGCCAGATGCTGGGACTGCCCATAGATTACGTCACCAGGCGGATCATTGAGGCCGGCAAGCTGGCTGAACGGTTAGGCGCTGAGGTCGTTGGCCTGGGGGCGATGACCTCGGTGGTAGGCGATGCCGGGATCACGATTGCCAACAACCTGGACATTGCTGTTACCAGCGGCAACAGTTACACTGTGTTTACCGCCCTTGAAGGCGCCTGCCGGGCAGCGGAGTTCATGGGGATCAACCTGGGCCGGGCCGAGGTGGCGGTGGTAGGAGCTACGGGTTCCATCGGCAGCGTCTGCGCCCGGATACTGGCGCCGCGGGCGGGTGGCCTGATCCTGGTCGCCAGGGAGCGCCACCGCCTGGAGCGGGTCGCTCACCAGATACTGAACGATACCGGGGTTGTCCCCCGGCTGACGACAGATATCCGTGATGCCCTGAAGGGCGCCGATGTGGTGGTCACCGTAACAGCGGCGGTGGATACGGTGATCGAGCCCTCCTATCTAAAGACGGGGGCGGTAGTCTGCGATGTCGCCAGGCCGCGGGATGTCTCCCGACGGGTGGCTCAGGTGCGCCCGGACGTGCTGGTGATCGAGGGGGGTGTGGTGGAGGTGCCCGGGGATGTGAAATTCCACTACGACTTCGGCTTCCCGCCCAAGACTGCTTACGCCTGCATGGCTGAGACCATGATCCTGGCTCTGGAGAACCGTGCCGAAAACTTCAGTCTGGGGCGCGAACTGACGGTTGAGCAGGTACAGGAAATTGGCGCCCTGGGTCACAAGCACGGTTTCAAACTGGCTGGCTGGCGTAGCTTTGAGCGTGCCCTTAGCCCTTCTGATCTTGAAAACGTGCGCTCGGCTGCCGATAAAAAGCGATCTTAGACAGGGAGCGAGACTCCTGCTTCTGGGCGGAGATGCTGCAAGGATCTGGGAAAAATGAATCCTAAAATTTTTTCTTTCCTCTTCTAGCAAAACTATGCAAAGAATGATACAATAATGGCGAATCATGTCGAAAATCAATGAGGAGGAGAAATTGTGAAGTCGATTGGTGTTGTGAGAAGGCTGGACATGCTGGGCCGGATTGTACTGCCCAAAGACCTGCGCCGGACCATGAGCATCGGGAGCAACGCTCCAATGGAGATCTTGGTGCACGAGGATAGCATCATTCTCAAAAAGTACGAACCGGAATGCGTCTTTTGCGGCAATGCAGAAAATGTGCAGGATTTCAGGGGCAAAAAAGTCTGTTCGGACTGCGCCCGGGATCTCTACAATCATCTGGTGCTCGAGCAGTAAGGTTCTGTTGGGTTTGTTGGCAAACGCCCTGTATGCTCGCGCCTGAACCAGGGACGCGCCCATGTACTCCGATTCTTTCCTCCGCATCTGGGCTACGCCCAGCCTGAAGAATGCGGAGTACATGGGCGGGCTGCAAGCCCGGATGCGGGAAGCGGGGGGCATTAGAGCGGTAGTCATCGTGGCAAAAATGTATTGATTGCCGGGGATCAGGTGCAGATGGCATTCCGGGGAAAGCTATCTGCGCGATTTTTTTTAAGGAACTCCTTGACAAGCTGGGAAGGCATTCATATAATAGCGAATAAAGTTAAACAGTGTATGTCCAGCGTGGGCTGGATTTCTTAATTCTCATTCGTTTCCCATATCTCCTGAAAAATGTGGGTCGGCAGGGCTTTCCAATGGTCATCGTCTCTTTTTTATCACGACTGCGGCAGGAAGCCTGACCCCTGGTGGGTCAGGGTGAATGCGCACAAAGCTTCAAGAGAATCTACCTTGAATACCTCTGGTATCAAGCCCCCCAAGGTACAAAGTCAAGGATTATTTTGTAATTAAGGCTAATCTCGATCCGGGTCTAAACTAGTCTGCAGCAGCATGGCAGTTATCTGCGCATAAGCGGGCCGAATAAAATGATAGTGCACATCATAAGATTATAAGCATAAGATTTGGGAAGCAGCTATACAGAAGATTAATTTAGAGGGAGAGAGTGTATTGCCAGAAAAAGAGGTTCTGCTGACGGGGAACGGGATCAAAAAGCTGGAAGATGAGTTGCATAATCTGAAATCTGTCAAGCGCCGGGATGTTGCCGAGCGAATCAGGACGGCGATTGAGTTTGGGGATATAACAGAGAACTCCGAATATGAAGATGCCAAGAACGAGCAGGCGTTCATCGAAGGCCGTGTTATAACCCTGGAGAAGATGCTGCGACATGCCCGCGTCATTGACAACAGTCAGGTTCCTGAAGACACGGTCGGAGTCGGAGCGACGGTCCTTTTAAAAGACTTGGAGTATGGCGACGAGATTGAGTATACTATCGTCGGATCGGCGGAGGCTGATCCGACGGCCAACAAGATCTCCAACGAATCTCCGGTGGGCCGGGCGATCCTCGGCCAGAAGGCCGGCTCCGTGGTGGATGTCAAGGTCCCCGCCGGTGTTTTAAAATACGAGATACTTAACGTGCATAAATAAGGCGTGCATAAACAACAGCATACTACATGACTAACAGCGCCCCGACACGCCTCTCCGATTCGGAGGCCGGATTCACCGATGGCTACCCGCTCNNGCCCGGATGCGGAGGAAAGAATGCGGAGTGCATGACCTCTGATTTTGGCGAAGGGGGATTTTTTTATGCCTATGCAGCCCAAGCAAGACGTAGATGTCTTTAAAGTACGACGGGAAAAGTTGGACGAGCTCCGGGCCAGCGGCATCGAGCCCTATGGAGGCAGGTTCCCGGTCACCCACGGGACAGCGGAGATCATCAGCCACTATGACGAACTGGACGGCACGGAGGTTGCCGTTGCCGGGCGCCTGATGGGTAAGCGCGGCCACGGCAAGGCCTCTTTTGCCGATCTGAGGGACTTCACCGGCAAGATCCAGATCTACTCCAAACTGGATGACCTGGGAGAAGATGCTTACAGCCTGTTCAAGAAGCTGGACATCGGCGATGTTATCGGGATCAGGGGGCGGGTGTTTCGCACCGAACGCCAGGAGATCACGGTGGCTGTCACCTCTCTCACCCTGCTCAGCAAGTCGCTGCGCCCCCTCCCGGAGAAGTGGCACGGCCTGAAGGATGTGGACCTGCGCTACCGGCAGCGCTACCTCGACCTGATCGTCAACCCGGAGGTCAAGGAGGTGTTCCTGACCCGGGTGCGGATCATCAGGGAGATCCGCCAGTTTATGGATAACCTGGGCTATATAGAAGTGGAGACGCCGATCATGCAGCCGGTTGCCGGTGGAGCTACGGCCCGCCCCTTTCTTACTCATCATAATGCTCTGGACATGCCCCTTTACCTGCGCATCGCCCTGGAGTTGTACCTGAAGCGGCTGCTCGTAGGCGGTTTCGAGAAGGTCTATGAGATCAACCGGGTGTTCCGCAACGAGGGGATCTCCACCAAGCACAACCCTGAGTTCACCATGCTGGAGTTTTATCAGGCGTATGCGGACCTGGGGGACATGATCGAGATCACCGAGCAGATGCTCGGCGGCGTTGTGCAATTGGTTCTGGGAACCTTAAAGGTACGGTACGGGGAGCAGGTCATTGATTTCTCACCGCCCTATAAGCGGCTGTCCATGTTGGAAGCGGTACGGAAGCATACCGGTCAGGATTTCAGTCATTTCGACGCCGTCGCAGCTTATCGCCAGGCCCGGTCGCTGGGGCTGGATGTGGAGGCGGGCACCTCCTGGGGCAAACTCCTCAATGAGGTGTTCGAATCCTTTGTAGAGGACAAGCTGGTTCAGCCCACCATTATCACCGGGCATCCGGTGGACATCTCTCCCCTGGCCAAGCGGAACAAGGAGCACCCCCTGCTGGCGGAACGCTTCGAACTGTTCATCAATACCTGGGAGATTGCCAACGCCTTTACCGAGTTGAACGACCCGATCGACCAGCGCCTGCGCTTCGAACAGCAGGCGAGGGAGCGGGAACACGGGGACGAAGAGGCTCACGTGATGGACGAGGAATTCTTGGATGCCCTGGAGTACGGCATGCCTCCGGCCGGAGGCGAGGNNTGACCGCCTGGTGATGATCCTCACCGACTCTGCATCGATCCGGGATGTCATCCTCTTCCCCACCATGCGCCCCCGCGAGTTTTAGCTACATCACCCCCGGTAGAAAAAAGATTGAAAAATAGGTCGAAAATAGGTCGAGAAGGTGTTGACATTCTGTCCGTCATCCTCTAAAATTACTTCTTGCTGACCGGCGGGCAGCGTCAGAGACGAGCCGGCGGGTGAGCGAAAGAAGACATCTGTGGAAAAACAATGTGGAAAGAAAGCAGTTGCAGAAAAAGGAAAGCAGTTGCAGAAAAAGGCTGTAGAAAAAAGATTTGCGATGAAGAAGAAAAGGTTAAATTGACAATGCGTTAAGGTTGTGTTAGGATTAGGTTCCGAAG
>PLQY01000011.1 GCA_003160265.1 Peptococcaceae bacterium
CGAGCGGGGCATCGCCGACCCGCTGATCGGTTCGGTGCATGACCCGATCTATCAAGGGGCGGGGCCGCTGGGCATGGCCGGCATCCCGCAACCCAAGCCCGGAGCGGTCACCAAGGCCCACGGCGGCATCCTGTTCCTGGACGAGATCGGCGAACTGCACCCGATCCAGCTCAACAAGCTGTTGAAGGTGCTGGAGGACCGCAAGGTCTTCTTCGATAGCGCCTATTATAACTCCGAGGACACTCACATCCCGGCCCACATCCACGACATCTTCCAACACGGGCTACCGGCGGACTTTCGCCTGGTGGGCGCCACCACCAGGCTGCCTGAGGAGATCTCCCCGGCCATCCGCTCCCGGTGCGTGGAGATCTTCTTCCGGTCGTTGCTGCCGCCGGAGGTCAGAGTGATTGCCGAGAACGCTGCTTTCAAGATCAGCTTTGACTTTGGGCCTGGGGCACTGGACGTGATCGAAAAGTATGCCACCAATGGTCGTGAGGCGGTCAACATCGTACAGATCGCTGCCGGCCTGGTGCAGTCCCGCCAGGAGCAGGAGATCGCGGCGGTCGACGTGGAGTGGGTGGTCAACAGCGGCCACTACTCCCCCCGTCTGGAGCGCCGGGTGCCCGAGGAGCCGCAGGTCGGCCTGGTCAACGGCCTGGCGGTGAGCGGCCCCAATATCGGCACTTTGCTGGAGATCGAGGCCAGTGCCAGCCCGTCCGGCCAGGAGCGCGGTCAGGTGATCGTCACCGGAATCGTCGAGGAGGAAGAACTGGGTGGCTTGTCCGGGCGGCGCGTGCGCCGCAAGAGCATGATCAAGGGTTCGGTGGAGAATGGGTTGACTGCCATCCGCCGGCTGCTGGACGTGGATCCGCGGGCCTACGACATCCACATCAACATCCCGGGGGCGATGCCCACCGACGGCCCCTCGGCGGGCGTGGCCATCGCCCTGGCGGTCTACTCCGCTCTCACCGGGCGTTTGGTGGACAACCGGGTAGCCATGACCGGAGAGGTGTCGATCCGGGGAGAGGTGAAGCCGGTGGGCGGGGTGGTGGCCAAGGTGGAGGCGGCGATGAGGGCGGGGGCGAAACGGGTGCTGATCCCGCAGGAGAACTGGCAGGAGATCTTCAGCCAGCTGCCGCTGGAGGTGATCCCGGTGCGACAGATCAAGGAAGTGCTGAAGCTCGGCCTACTGCCGCAGCGCCGTACCCGCCCCGCCGGACGGGAGCCTGCTTGCGGGCACGGACCTGGACCCGGCACCGCCGGGCAGGTCTCCGCCTGAAGCTGGAATTACCTCATTCTCCGGCATCCGACTCCTGGTCTCCGATCTCTGTTGCGAACTTCTCTCTGGTGATCTGCCTGTTGTCGAAGTGGTAAATGATGCAACTGAGGACACCGTTGTCGATGGTCAGGTCGGAAACCGGGCTGTCGGCGGGCACGTCTCTGACCTTGGCCCCGCTTCTCAGATCGTAAACGTGCAGTTGCAGGCGCAGACCGTCCCAGACGGTCACGTAGCCGGGGCTCCAGAACATCCGGCTCGATCCATCCAGCCCGGTTACCCGGCTGCTCTCCAGATCTATAAGTTCCAGCCCCATTCCGCCCTCTGTCTTGCCGGACGGAGAATCCGTGGCAAACAGGGCCAGGTAGCGACCGTCCGGGGAGGCCAGGGGGTTCATGGCGTTATCTTTGAAAACCGATGAATGGTTGGCGGCGGGGTCGTATACTTTCACCACTGGCTTGTCGTCTTGCCAACAATCATAGTAGAGCTTTCCACCGGCCCAGCAGAGGTAGGCCTGCTTCTCGCCCAGATAGCCCGGATACTTGAAGGAGTCCACCTGTATCCAGGCGTCACCGGTCGGATCTCCGACATAGACATAGATCGTGGTGTCACCCTCCTGGCCGTTCTTGCCATCCAGAGCGAGTCTGCTGCCGTTCAGCGAGTAATCGGAGACGTTGCCGAGGCCGGCGCCTTCACCCAGGTTGTGGATTTTCTGGTCGCTCCTGCGGAAAAGGCTGTGGGTACCCAGGATCAGGTCACCTCCGGGAATTTCCTGGAAAAGGGGATTCTGATCCTGCCAGGGCACGTAGTTGAAGGCACCTAGGGGTGCTCCCTGAGGAGTCAGCACCTGGTAGACCAGGCTGCCGTCAGTGGCGACATCAGGCAGTGGCTTGATGACCAGGTCACCGGCCACTGTAACATCGCTGAAGGCGACTTGGTACCTTCCTTCTGCTGGGGATGGGCTGCCCTTAATAGGCGCCCCGGTGTTCCATCGCCCGGCGTTGATGGCAATGAGTATCGCTGCCGCTGCCAGGCACAGGGCCAGCAGGGCGATTAGAGTTATGGCTTTCTTGTTCAGCCTGATTAGCAATGGTTGGCCTCCGGCTTGTTGGTGGGATTGGCAGACCACCTAAATAAATTAGACAATTATCTCGCCATCCCTGCTGCGATTTTAGATGGCTACATCTAACATTTTGGCCGATCATTTCCTTGTTTATCCTTTCCTGAATCTACCATTACCGCCGCGCCCCCGATGGATGGGGCGCTTATTGCAGAAGTTATGAAAGATGGGTAGAATTAAGCAGACAGGAAAGACAGGAAGGGGTTAAGGGGGTAGCTCAAATGTCCCGTACAGAGCAACAGATTGGCGAAGGGCAGCAACAGATTCAGGAACAGGGAGAACGCGTTCTTCCCCTGCTCCCCTTGAGAGGTATTCTGGTCTTCCCGTACATGGTCATCCACCTGGACGTAGGGCGGGAGAAGTCGGTCAAGTCGATCGACGAGGCAATGCTCCGCGACCGGGAGATCTTCCTGGTGACTCAGAAGGAGGCCCAGACAGATGAACCTGGTACCGAGGACATTTACCAGGTGGGCACCATCGCCGAGATCAAGCAACTCCTTAAGCTGCCCGGAGGCACCTTCCGAGTTCTGGTGGAAGGACTGAGCCGCGGCCGGATCCTGAACTACGTGGCCACTGAACCGTTTATCAGCGTCCTGGTGGAGGAGTATCAGGAGAACGAGGAGAAGACGGCGGAGATCGAGGCCCTGATGAGGGCTGTCAGCAGCTTGTTTGAGCAGTACGTCAAGCTGGGCAAGAAGATCTCCCCGGAGACCGCGGTCTCCATATCGGCTGTGGATGACCCGGGGCGGTTCGCCGACCTGATCACGTCGCAGATCAATTTGAGAGTGAACGATAAACAGGCGATCTTGGAGGCTTTTGGCATCAAGGAGCGGCTGGAGAAACTGAACGAGATCCTCAACCGGGAGATGGAAGTGCTCGAACTGGAGCGCAAGATCAACTCCCGGGTACGGCGGCAGATGGAGAAGACCCAGAAGGAATACTATTTAAGAGAGCAGGTGCGGGCGATCCAGAAGGAGTTGGGCGAGAAGGACGAGCGTGCTTCCGAGGTGGAGGACCTTCGGGAGAAGATCGCCGTGGCCCATTTCCCCAAGGATGTGGAGGAGAAGGCCCTCAAGGAACTCGACCGGATGGAGAAGATGCCGCCGATGGTGGCAGAGGCGGTGGTGGTCAGGAACTACCTGGACTGGTTGCTGGCTCTACCCTGGCATCAGGAGACCCGGGACCGCCTGAACTTGAAAATGGCCGAGAAGATCCTGGAGGAAGACCACTACGCCATGGACAAGCCCAAGGAGCGCATCCTGGAATACCTGGCGATCCGCAAGCTGGCCACCAAAATGCGCGGGCCGATCCTCTGCCTGGTGGGGCCGCCAGGGGTGGGCAAGACCTCCTTGGCCAAGTCCATTGCCAGGGCACTGGGGCGCAAGTTCGTGCGCATCTCCCTGGGTGGCATCAGGGACGAGGCGGAGATTCGCGGCCACCGGCGCACCTAC
>PLQY01000085.1 GCA_003160265.1 Peptococcaceae bacterium
CGGCTCAGCACCTGGATCACCCGCTCGATCTCCTTATCCCGGCCGATCACCGGGTCCAGCTTGCCCTCCCGTGCCATCTGGGTCAGGTCCCGTCCAAGCTCGTCCAGGGTCGGGGTCTGACTGCGCGGCTGGGCCGCACCGGCGCCTGCCTGAGCCTGGACGGCGGACCCGATACCGCCGAGCAGCATCAACACCTGGCGCCGCACGCTGTCCATGGTCAGGCCATGGTTGATCAGCACCCGGGCAGCCACGCCCTCGCCCTCGCGGATCAGGCCGAGCAGCAGGTGTTCGGTGCCTACATAGCTGACTCCCTGGCGCCGCCCCTCTTCATGGGCAAGCTCCAGCACCTTCTTGGCCCGGGGGGTCAGACCGACCTCGTCGCCCACCCGGCTGTCACCGGGGGCCACGATCCGCTCCACTTCATCCCGCACCTTGTTCAGATCCAGGCCCAGGGATTGCAGCGCCCTGGCCGCAATACCTTCGCCTTCACGCAACAGCCCCAGCAGCAGATGCTCTGTACCCACCGCCGGATGCCTCAATCTTCTTGCCTCTTCCTGCGCCAGCATGAAAACACGCTGAGCACGCTCCGTAAATCTTCCAAACATATCTATGCACCTCCCTGCCTGGCCTGCGCCAGGAATAGGCCGAACACCGACCTGAAAACAGTTTCCTGAGATAGCTTTCCAACTGGTTATTCCTCTCGCATTGCCTTTCCACTTCCAACTTCGAACCTCGAGGATGCAACTGTGGAACACTGCAATGATATCTTTGCATTTTCAGTGCCGGTGCGGGCGACCTCTGGCAAGCCTCAAAGTCATCATGGCAACTCCTGATCACTGCCTTCCCCTTCGAACTTCGAACCTCGATCCGCGCCCGCAAGCGGCGGTGCNNCGGTGCCGGGTCCGCGGGCGGGCGCCCGCCCGGCAGGTTCGAGGACAAGTCTGCCGCCAAAGCCTTCCTGATGATGGCAGCCCGCTTCAGGCTGCGGTTGAACGCATCCAGGGCACTCTTGTTATCCCCCTGGAGGAAGGCGGTCCTCGTACGCACCAGGAGTTCATTCAGGGTTCTATTACTTACATTATGCAGCAGCCCGAGATCGATACCCAGGCGCAGGCAGGAAAGGTAGAACATCGTCTCCTCGGAGTTGAGCAGCCGGGCATTGGTAAGGATCCCGTACGCCCTGAAGACCATATCCTCGATCTGCGATGGCCGCTCCTTCATCAACGACCGGCGCCCCATCTGCTCCTGCTCGATCACCTGACGGCTGACCGTCACCAGTCGGTCCAGGATCTCTATCTCGCTGAGGCCCAAGGTAACCTGGTTGGAAACCTGGAACAGGTTCCCCTTGGCCTCGGTACCCTCGCCGTAAAGCCCCCGCACCACGAAACCCACCTTGGACAAGGCGGTGAACACCCCACTGGCCTGGTTGGTCATGGCCAGGGCCGGCAGGTGCATCATTACCGAAGCCCGCATGCCGGTGCCCACGTTGGTAGGGCAGCAGGAGAGATAGCCATACTGCTCGTCGAAGGCAAAATCCAGCTTGCTCTCCAAAACGTCGTCCACCAGGTTAGCCAGCCGCCAAGCCGCTCCCAACTGGAAGGCCGGCAACAGCACCTGGACCCGCAGGTGGTCCTCCTCGTTGACCATGATGCTGACAGCCTCGTCCGGGCGCAGGATCACGCCTCTCGGCACCTGCCCGTCCTGGGCGTGCTGCGGGCTGATCAGATGCTTCTCCATCAGGATCTGCCGGTCAAGCGAGGGCAGATCGTTAAGCAGAACGTAAAACAGCGGTCCCAGCTTCTCCCGGACTGCCGGATCGGCAATCACGTCCTGAACGAGCCCGACCACAGCCTGCCCTGACTCCTGAGACATCAGGTGGGGAAAGGGATGGCCGGCAAGGTTGCGGGCAAGCCGCACCCGGCTGCTGATCACGATCCGGGCCTCGGGACCCTCTCCCTCCATCCACTTGGTAAAGGCATTATTCAACGTTTCCTGGATCGACATAGCGCATTCCCCCACTTGGTCGTTGGTCGTTGGATGCCTGCTTTTGACAGACACACCTGAACAGAATTTTCGCTTCTAACCTCTGATGATGGTGGCTACCTCGCCTTTCGCCCTCACTCAGCACTCAGCACTTCTCAATTTTGCCTTTCAAGGCGTGAATCCGGTCCCGCAGCACCGCGGCCCTTTCGTAGGCCTCGATGCTGATGGCAGCGTGCAGTTCCTGCTGCAACTGCTCGATCTCCCGCCTGTAACCCAAGTTTTCTCTAGTTCTCACGGGCGCCTTGCCAGTGTGGCGGCTGTTGCCCTGCACCCGGCGCAGCAGCGGTTCGAGTTGTCCGGCAAAGGACTGGTAGCATTGGCTGCAGCCGAAGCGGCCGATCTGCCCGAACTGGCTGTAGGTCATCCCGCAATTCGAGCAAAGGGGCACCGCGGCAAGCGCCTCTTCCACAACCTCATCCGGGTCGGAATCGCCCGGTGAGTGACCGCTTGCTGGCGTCGACCCGGCGCCACTGCCTGCGGGCGTCGACTCAGCACCGCTCGCAGATACGGCGGCGCTGCCCAGCAGTCCCGCCAGGAATTTCTGGATGGAGAAATTTGGCTCCATGCTGAAATCGAGGTTGAACGGTATGTCATCGTGCTGCTTGGCGCACTCCTCGCAGAGGTGCAACTCGGTCTTCTGGTTGTTGAAGATCTTGGTGAGATGCACTGTGGCCGGATGCTGCTTGCATTCCTCGCAATTCATCAATGTTCATCCTCCTCCCAGTAATCGCCACTGGACAGGATCTCTTTTAAAATGCGTAAACGCAGATCATCACACTCATTGCCGGAAACATTCGCTTCCAGTGCCCTGAAAACCGCGCAGAGCAGGGTGAACTCCCGGTCTGTCAGGATGCCCCGCTGGGCAAGATTGAACAGCATCTCCTGGAAGTTTGCCATCACGCCATCCTGGCCGTCTCCGCCCCTGCACTTCTTCCGGACCTGCCGCCCGCCTTCCTCTGTCTCTTTCTGGCGCAGGGCGCCAAGCCGGCAGATGCTGATAAAGCCGCTGCCGCCCCGGCGGCTCTCCACATAGTAACCATGCTGCGTGGTAAAACGGGTATTGACCACATAGGTGATCTGGGACGGCACACATTCGAAGCGCACGGCCAGATCCTTACGGCTGATCTGGATCCAGCCCCGGGGGTTTTCCCGGAGCAGCGACTTGAGATAGGATTCGATCTCCGAAACTAGCGACCACATGGATAACGGCTCCCTGAACAGGCAATGCCTGTCTTGACTTTATTTGACCTTGATTATACAACATCGCCTGCATCTATAAAAATCGATTCTGCACTATTTTTTCCCGATATTGGCGGTCATAATCCCACTTTAGGTCATTTTATGACCACTCCTGAAACCTCTTTACGGAAATCGAGGATTTCCGCCCCCTGCTATAGTCCCATTATAAAATGCAAAAACTGCGGCCTCTTGCTGCCGCAGCCTCGGTTATGAAAATGACAGCCATGATATTCTCTAAATGTTCAAGATATCTTGATACACTATTTATATAGAAGATAGCTCATTATAAATATATAATTATAGTCAATTACGATTCATAATACGGTTAAATGTCATTTAATTGTCATGGACAAATTGATGATAATAATTGTAGATAAATTTAGGCTAATAGTCTTATTACAATACTTTTAAATTCTAGTGCGGCACGTTTAACAACTTAACTGAAAAAGGCAAACCAGGCGAAAGCCGGGGACGCAAAGCCAACGAGTCTAAAGCCTTAGGGCCATGACGGTCGGGTTGCCAGCGAGAAATTTGGGAATTGATCCCTGTTTCGGCAACCC
>PLQY01000026.1:0-151 GCA_003160265.1 Peptococcaceae bacterium
GGCGGCGCCGATCTGCTGGGCATGCTCACCAGCATGTTTGGCGGAGGAGGCTCTGCGGCGACGGATATGACGGGCGGCCTTGGCAGCCTCCTGCAGAAGCAGGGCAAGAACCTGAACCCGCAGATGCTGATGACTCTCCTGTCTTTGTTGA
>PLQY01000026.1:189-8901 GCA_003160265.1 Peptococcaceae bacterium
AAGAATGCGGAGTACAAGGCCGGGCGTCAGCCCGGATGCGGCGGAAAACCACCTGCAAACAGATCCCGGGGGAGGAATGAGCTTTGGGCAAGGCCGGCAACGATGATCGGGGGTCTCTGTACCGTGAACTGCAATATGGGGATGCCTATGACCGTGGGTATGCCGATGGACACGCGGACGGCTTTGCCAAGGCGTTGAAGTTCGGAGCGGCGAGAGGCTTCGAGGGCGGCCTCGATCAGGGCCGGCGCCGCGGCTACCAGGAGGGCTATGAAGCGGGTTACCAGGAGGGCATGAAGGATACGGAGGACCTCTTTAACCAGGGCTGGGAGCAGGGGTACCTCAAAGGGTATGACATCGGCTTCGGGATCGGCTTCAAGGAGGGCCGGGAGCATGACAGCAGAGAGCTGCCCAGGGAGACCAAGGGTCAGGTCAAGCCTGACGATTGAAGCTACTCTATATTGGCTGCTGCCGCCGGCGGCAACTTTTTTTTGGGCCGGTGATCACCCGCAGGCGCGCCCGCATAAAATTGCGAATCCAATTGCGGAGCAATAGCAATTTCCCACAAATNNAACCCAGCCTCTGGGATGCTGTCTTCCTCAATTTGGCATCACCCCTGCCAGTACACAATCCAAACCCACGCTACATATGATAGTAGAGAACACTCTTGCCTACAGCAAGGAGGGAGTATTAATGAAATGCGAGTTGCTCAAGGTTCAGCAGGTCATTGGCGAAACGATCATGCAGTCAACGATCAGCGAGATCCTACACGTCCCGGAAAATAAGCCGGGTGTAGAGCAGATTGTTTCCGTTGACGGTTTTGTCAGAATCAGGCGCATCGAGGTCATCGAAGACAAGATTATCGTGCATGGCAGGCTGCATGTCGGAGTTGTTTACGTGGGGCTGCTTGATTCCAAGCCAGTCCACTACACTCACGAGAGGGTCGAATTCACCCAGTTTGCGGAAATTCCCGGTTGCATGCCCGGAATGGTGGCGCGAGTTGATGCCCGGATCCTGGACCTCCAGGGGCAATNNACCGCATCATCATGTTGCACCGGACATGTACGAAATTGTCGCCCTGATAGAAATCAACGCCAGGCTAACCCAGGTGCAGGAGATCAATGTATTGGTCGAGCCCGATCCTGGGGTTTCGGCAATAACACAACGCGTCCGGGTGGAAGAGATCATCACTACGGGGCAGTTGCAGGATATCATTCAGGCAAGCTTTACGGTGCCTGATGAGAAGCCCGGCATTGAACGGATCTTGGACGTGGGCGCCGAGGTGTTTATAGCGGAGACCAAGGTCATCGACGGCCAGGTGATCATCGAAGCCGATGCCAACCTGCAGGTCATGTATGTTGCACTAACCGGCGGTGGGGATGAACACGGTCATGGGCATGGCGGTGAACAATGCGGAGCAGGCGGTTCCGGAGACCATGGGGATCATGGAGAGCATAATGTTTATCCGGACAGCCAACCGGTACACCACATGCACCACAGGTACCATTTCACCGAGTTTGTGCCTGTGCCGGACCTGGCCGCCAAATACAGGCATCTCCATGCCAGGGACCTGCGCGTCTGCGTTCAGGAACTGATCGAATACCTGTCGTTCGATACTCACGGCCCGGACACCATCAGAGTGGAACTGGTCATGGAGTTCAACGTCATCGTCACAAAAACCAGGGATATCGATATTGTCACCGCCATCACCGACAACACCGCTCCCGATTACCTGGTGCAGACCCTTACCCTGGAGCAGGTAGTCGGCGAGGCTCATACCCAGACGCTGGTGACGGATGAGATCCGCGTCCCCGAAAGTGAACCTGGCGCCCAGCACCTGGTCGATCTCAAGATTATCAGGATTCATGTGCCGCGGGAGGAGATCGTGCTCCTCAATGACAAGGTTGTCGTGGGCGGTGTCGTTCATCTGAAAGCGATCTACGTCGCCTTGTTAGACAGCCAACCGGTGCATGCCGTGGAGGCCTGGGTCAAGTTCCGCAGCTTTATCGCCATTCCGGGGACGTTGCCTGATATGGTCGGCTATGTCAATGCCATCCTGGAGCACGCCACGGGACACGTCCAGGCGCCCGATTTTATCAAGGTCGAACTCGTTCTGCAGTTGATCGGCCGGGTGGTGGTGATCAGCCAGGTCAACACGGTGTTGTGTCCTTCCGGCGCGATGCCTGCTCCTGCTCCGTCGCCTATGCCTACAGCGACCTGCCCGCTGGGCACCATCAGGACTACGGTCACTATCCAGCCCGGTGATACGATCTTCCAGTACGCCATGCAGTACCACGTCAGTATGGACCGGATCATTGCCGCCAATCCGGGTATCGACCCCAACAACCTGGTGGTCGGCAGCCCCTTGAACATCCCGTGCGATCCATAGAGGCTGGCGACTGAGTCCGCTCGATGGCGCCGGTAAATTGCTGAAAAGAAAAACTGGGCGCTGCGGCATCCAGGCCCCGGGGCCCAGTTCAGGTTAATCTTCAGTGTGTGAGTTAACTACCATTTTTAAAGGAGGTAACGAAATGAGTCCTCAGCAGATGGGTGAGAGCTGCCAGGCTCCCGCCCCGACTACAATCACTACGACTGGGATGACGTCTGCCTATTACACGTTGACGGTTCCCCAGGTCATCGGGGATGTCAATGCCCAGACCGAGGTGGACTACACCATGCACTTCCACCGGGGAGTGCTCAGGGTGGAGTCGATCGATGTCCGGCCGATGTACGTGGAATGGGACGTCATCGCGGGCAAGGTGATGTTTCATGGCAAGCTGCGCACGGAAATCCTCTATGTCACCGGGGAACACTATGTCAGGGACCGGCGGGACGAGATCGTCTCCTACGCCAACTATGGCGTTATTCCGCAGGCGGTGCCCGGGCAGAACGTCAATGTCTGCGTCAAGGTCCGCGGCGTGACCTGGGATACCGATCAGCATGCCCGCGTGGATATCCACGTCTTGCTCGACGTGTTTATCACGGTCACCGAGTCGGTCACGATCAGCGTCCCGCTCTTTTCCAGCATCTCCGGCCAGGTGATGCTGAACGGGGTCGCCCAGGCCAACGCGATCATCGCCCTCTATGATCCCAACGGGGTGCTGGTTGCCTTTACCTTCACCACCTCCAGTGGCTACTATGAGTTCCAAACCATAGCGCCGGGCACTTACACGATCGTGGCCGCCATCTCCGGCAACTACGAGTCCAGGTCGATCACGGTCACGGCCAACGTGCCGGTCAAGGCGAACTTCTTCCAGTCGCCGACTACCACCTGCGCGAATATCCTGTCCACCAGCACCTGCTCCTTCCTCAACGGCCTGTTGGGCGTGGTGTAGCGCCACTTAGTGGTTGGTGCCCAGAGGACAAAACGGCCCCTGTTTTCGGCGCCGCAAGCGCCGGACAGGGGTTTATTTTTGCTGCCGCCCGGTTAAGAGCGCCATAAACTGGAAAGAATAAAACCAGTGGTTGTAGATGGGTAATATTGCCATAATCCTGAGACTTGAGAAGAGAGATGTGGGGGCGGGTGGCAAGCATGAAGAAGAACGGTGCGGGCAGTCGCGATACCAAGCAAGGCATGAAGAGGATTATTGTCAGGGCGGGTCTGGTTATGCTGTTTGGGGCCGCCCTGTTTGCCGGAATGGCCTTGGCGGGGGCGTCAACCTCCCAGCCTAAAACGGAGGCGCCGGCGGTTCCCGCGGTCTCCCCGGAGATGTTCCAGCGCGAGGGGGACACTATCGGCCTGGGGCGGATTATCCGGTTCCGGGTGATCGCCGCCAGCGATAGTGCCTTTGATCAGTCAGTGAAGCTCAGGGTGCGGGATGCCGTATTGGCCTACCTGCATCCGGAACTGCAGGGCACCGGCAGCGAGTCTGCGGCTGCCGCACTCATCTCCGGCCGGCTGCCGGGGATCCGGCAGGTTGCCCGGCAGACGGTGCAGTCCTCCGGGTCGGATAAACCGGTCCAGGTTTTCTACGGCGTCACGGCATTTCCGGACAAGACTTACGGAAGCATACTCTTCCCCGCAGGCAACTACGAGGCTTTGAAGATCGTGATCGGGTCCGGGCAGGGCCATAACTGGTGGTGTGTGCTGTTTCCGCCTCTCTGCTACGTCGACCTGACCATGGCTGCCCAGGACCTGTCGGGCGGCCAGCAGATAGTCCCCAGCGCGGCAGGTATGGGCGGACAGGTGACCCGGTACCCCCGTCTGACCACCAAGATTGGCGTCTGGTTGACGGGCGTCAGGTTCCCTTCCCTGGCTTTCCTGCATATTGGGGGTTAGCAAAGATCAGCGGATGATTTGGGCGATCCAGAGCAGGACGTAGCCGCCGGCCAGCCCGATCCAGCTCCAGAAGGGGCTCTGCTGTTGGGCGGCGGGAATCAGTTCATCCTTGAGCAGGTAGGTCATCGCTCCCCCGGCCAGAGCGAGCATGAAGGAGAGGTGTTCCGGGGACAGCCGGAGCAGGAACAGGCCGAGCAGGGTGCCCAGCGGAGTAAAGACGCTGATGATGACGTTGACCAGCACCACCTGGCGTCTCCGGACGCCCCCCATGTAAAGCGGGGTGGCGGTGGCGATTCCCTCGGGGATGTTGTGCAGGGCAATGGAGAGCGCCAGCAGCGGCCCCAGGGCGCCCCCGGCAGCATAGGCCCCGGCGATGGCGATGCCTTCCGGGAGGTCGTGCATGGCGATGCCGGTGGCCATCAGGTAGCCCATCCGTTTGTAGGATGCCTCCCGGCTGTAAGTGTTCCCGCCGATTAACCTGGTCATCAGCTTATCAAGACCCCAGAGGAGGACAACCCCGGCCCCGAAGCCGATTCCGGCTTCCAGAGGCGTACCCTGGTCCAGGGCGGCGGGGATCAGGTCCAGCAGCACTACCGCCAGCATCACGCCGGCAGCTCCTCCAAGCAGAATGGCCAGGGTGCGGCGACTCCGGCTTTTCCAGATCAGGACCACAATACTGCCGAGGACCGTGGCCAGGCCGGCCAGGAGGCTGGGTAGCAGAGCGTGCATGGTATCACCTGCCTTTTAAGACAATCTATGCTTCCAGGTGTGGTTTATGCCAATTGGAGGTGGTCAGTTTGTGCGGGAACGGACGGGGTACGCTGGTGATCATCGGCGGCTCCGAAGATAAGGAAGGCGAGTGCGTGATCCTGCGCCGGTTCGTGGAACTGGCGGCGGGCACCCGCCGCGCGGGCGACAGTGCACGGGTCGTCATCGTCACCTCCGCTACCAATCAATCACAGGTGGTGGGGGAGACCTACTTCCGGTTGTTCAAGAAGCTGGGGGCCGGGGAGGTGGGAGTCCTCGACGTCGCCAACCGCCAGGAGGCAAATGCTGCTGCTACCTATGAGGCAGTGGCCGGGGCGAGCGGCATCTTCTTCACCGGCGGCGACCAATTGCGGATCACCAGCCTGCTGGGGGGGACGCGGTGCGACGAGGCTCTCCATGACGCCTACCGGGCCGGGGCGGTGATCGCCGGCACCAGCGCCGGGGCGTCGGTCATGAGCGAGACCATGATCGTGGAAGGGGAGGATGCTGAGGCCCCACAGCGGAACATCGTGCAGATGGCCCCTGGGATGGGCCTGATCCGGGAGGTGGTCATCGATCAGCACTTCGCCCAGCGCGGCCGGCTGGGGCGGCTGCTGACCGCAGTAGCCCAGCACCCCTACATGCTGGGGGTGGGGATCGATGAGGATACCGCCATCGTGCTGCTGCCGGACGATATCTTCGAGGTGATCGGCTCACAGGCGGTGACGGTGATCGATGGGACCCAGATCCGGGAGACCAACATCTCCGAGTCCGGCCCCCGTGCGCCCCTAGCCCTGACCAACGTGATCCTGCACACCCTGCCGGCAGGCTACAGGTTTGACAAGAAGCAGCGGCTGCTGATACTCCCGGGGGGATCCGGTTAGGGCGCCGTGGGACAATCTGGATTGAAAGGTTCAAGCGTATAGAACAGCCACATCCTGGAAAAATAAAAGAATCTTGGGGTCAGGGATTCTGCCGCAGTCGTTATAAAAAGGACAGATACGCTATCTCTTGCAGCTACAGGAGGGCATTGAAGTGAAGATCTTGGAAAGCCGGTTCTACGAAGGCCGGAACATCTGGAGCCCGCGTCCGGTGCTTCAAGCGCAGCTTTTTTTAAGCCTGCGGGAACAAGTACCCACCAGCGAGATCTCCGGTTTTAACGAGACCCTTGCAGTCCATTTGCCCGGACTGGCGGAGCACGCCTGCTCCCGGGGCTACGCGGGCGGCTTTCTGGAGCGCCTGCATGAGGGAACCTACCTCGGCCACGTGGTGGAGCATGTGGCCCTGGAGGTCCAGTCCGCCGCCGGTTTTCCGGTATCATTCGGCAAGACCTTGGGGGGAAATGTCCCCGACACCTGGGACCTGATCATCTCCTGCCGAACACCGGAACTTGGAACTGCCGCCCTGGAGACTGCGGTGGGCCTGGTCTCCGCCGTGCTGGAGGGGCGGCCCTACGAGACCGGGGCGGCGCTCGAACGCCTGGAGGCGGTGGGAGATGCCTCCTGCCCGGGGCCAAGCACCGGGAGCATCCTGGAGGGCTGCCGCCGGCGAGGGATCCCGGTCCTTTCCCTGGGCGAGGACAGCCTCTACCAGTTGGGCTACGGTTGTTGTGGCAGGGTGATCCAGGCCACCATGACCTCCCGGACCTCGGCGATCGCCGTGGGCATCTGCTGTGACAAGGTACAGACCAAGAGACTGCTGGCTGCATCTTCCCTGCCCGTGCCCTGGGGGTCGGTGGCAACCACCCTGCCGGATGCCCAGGCAGCAGCCCTGGCCCTGGGCTATCCGGTGGCTGTCAAGCCCTGCCACGGCAACCAGGGAAAGGCAGTCAGCCTCAACCTGGCCAATTTAAAAGAGGTGTCGGCTGCTTTCCGGATTGCCCAGCACTATGATCAGCAGGTACTGGTGGAGGAATACGTTCAGGGAAGGCAATACCGGCTGCTGGTGATCGGCAACCGGTTGGCGGCGGCAGCAGAGCGATTTCCGGCCGCGGTGCGCGGAGACGGCGCCCGTAGCGTCCGGGAATTGGCGGACCTGGCTAACCAGGACCCTTGCCGCGGCGAGGGTCACACCCGGGCGCTGACCAGGCTGAGCATAGACCCGGCCGCCATCTTGGTGCTGGCGCGTCAGGGGTACGCTCCGGACAGCATACCGCCACGGGGGGCGCCGGTGCTGCTGCGGGACAATGCCAACCTCAGCACCGGTGGCACTGCCGAGGATGTCACCGCCCTGGTGCATCCGGAAAATGCCTATCTAGCGGTACAGGCCGCTCTGCTGCTGGGTCTGGACGTGGCCGGGATCGACCTGGTCACACCGGATATTGCCGCCCCGGTCCGGAAGACCGGCGGCCGGATCATCGAGGTCAACGCCGCTCCAGGCTTCAGGATGCACCTGAACCCGAGCGGGGGCGTCCCCCGTCCGGTTGGGCAGACCTTGGTGGACTATCTGTTTCCGCCCGGGTGTGCGGCAAGTATTCCGGTAATCTCGGTAACCGGGACCAACGGCAAGACCACCACCGTGCGTCTCCTCGGGCACATCTTCCAGCAGCAGGGGAAATCCGTTGGGATGACCACTACCGGGGGGATCTACATCAACACCAGCTGTGTCTGCAAGGGAGACACCACCGGCCCCAACAGCGCCCGGACCGTGCTGCGTGACCCGGCGGTGGAAGTGGCGGTGCTGGAGACTGCCAGGGGTGGTATCCTGCGGGCCGGGCTGGGTTACGACCTGGCTGACGTGGCGGTAGTCACCAACATCGCCTCGGACCACCTCGGCCAGGACGGGATCGAGACCCTGGAAGACCTGTTCTGGATCAAGTCGCTGGTAGCGGAGGCGGTCAAAAAGGACGGCTACGTGGTGCTGAACGCCGACGACTCCTTTGCCGCCAGGTTTGCCCAGCGAACCCGGGCAAACCTGGTCTATTTCAGCATGTACGGGAACAACCTGCTGGTGCGGCGTCACCTGAGTACCGGAGGCTGCGCCGTGTTCGCCAAGGACGGCAGCGTCTATTTCTGCCGGGGCGAAGAGGCCGTCAGGATTATCGGCCTCAAGGCCATTCGGGCCGGAATGGGCGGCCGGGCGCTGCATAACCTGGAGAACGCCCTGGCCGCCACCGCGGCGGCCTGTGTCTGCGGGTTGCATCCGGCGGTAATCAGGCACGGCCTGCGCACCTTCGGCACCGAACTCGCCCACAATCCGGGGCGCTTGATGGTGAGGCGGATGGGGAGGGTGATGGTGATCGTGGACTTTGGCCACAATGCCTCGGCCTTCCGTCGCATCGCCGAGTTTGCCCGGTCCCTGAAGCCACGCCGGCTGCTGGGGGTGGTGGGCGTACCCGGCGACCGGGGCGACGACCAGATAGAGGTAGCGGGAGAAGCGCTGGGGGCGGCCTTCGACGAGCTGTTCATCAAGGAGGACAATGACCTCCGTGGCCGGACCCCGGGAGAGACTGCGGGGCTGCTCTACAAAGGGGCGTGCCGGGCAGGTCTGCCGCAGGTCTGCCTGAACCTGATTCCCGGCGAGGCCGAGGCTGCCCAGGAGGCCTTCCGCCGCGCCCAGCCCGGAGATGTGCTGGTGATCTTTTATGAGAACCTGGAAGGGGTGCTGGCGGTGCTGGATGCGGTTGAAAGCAGCCATACCCCGGCGGCCGCGCCGGGCGGCGCCATGTCCAGCGCCACCTTGATTGTGAG
>PLQY01000026.1:8954-11880 GCA_003160265.1 Peptococcaceae bacterium
TTTTCTGACCTCTATATGTAACATTAATATGGAGCAAAAAGTGTGGTAAAGGAAGAAACGAACCATGGTGGAGCAGGGACAGACAAGCTTGGAGTTGCCGGCATACGCCAAGGTCAACCTCACCCTGGACGTGGGCCGGTTGCGGCCGGACGGTTATCACGAGATCAACTCCGTCATGCAGACCATCAGCCTGGCCGATACCCTCATCCTTTCGGCGGCGCCAGAGGGGATCACGGTGAGCTGCACCCCGTCCGGAGCGGCTCCTGACGGGCCGGCCAACCTGGCGTACCGGGCGCTGGAGTCTCTGGCGGACCGCATCGCGCCTGCCGGCGTCGATCTGCGCATCATCAAGCGTATCCCCACCGCTGCCGGCCTGGGCGGAGGCAGCAGCGACGCCGCCACTGCCCTCAAGGCGGCCAACGCTCTCTTCAGACTCAACCTGACAGAGGTAGATCTCATCTCCTTGGCGGCACGCCTCGGCTCGGACGTCGCCTTTTTCATCCGCGGGGGCACGGCCCTGGCCCAGGGGCGGGGCGAGACGGTTACGGTGCTGCCCACCATCAGGCCGCAGTGGCTGGTCCTGGTCAAGCCGGAGTTNNCAGGTGGCCACGGCGGAGATCTACGCCCGCTACCAGCCGGGCCAGAACCGGACCTGGACGACCTGGTTTATGGCCGCAGTCTCCAGGAGCGACCGGGACGGCATGCTGGCCAACATGGGCAACGACCTGGAGCCCGTGACCGCTGCCGCCCACCCGCAGGTGTCCGTTTTGATCAGACGCCTGGAGGGGTTGGGGGCGGAGCGGGCGCTGATGTCCGGGAGCGGCCCCGCGGTGTTCGGCGTGTTTCCGGGGGAAGAGGAGGCCCGGGTTGCCGCCCGTCAACTGGACGGGGGCGGCGAGCAGGTCTTCGTCTGCCGCATGACCAGGCCCGGGGAGCTATAAATGTCCCGATGGGCATTGCTATTTGNNCACAAAAAACTTCAATACGTTTAGGCGAAAGTGCGTCCAAAATATTTTAGGAGACGCTTTTTTCTTTATTTGAAGCTTATTTTTAGATATAATCAGGCGAAGAATGACTGACATAATAGATGTAGCAACTGTCAGATCAGAAGGAAGACGAGAGGAGGCGGAACGATGGCAAAGCAGGAGCGCAGGCTGGTGCCGGTCAGGTTGGACTTATACAAACCGCTGCGGGAGGTCGTCTTTGACAGCCTGCGGGAGGCGATCATCAATGGCACCCTGAGACCGGGCGAACGGATGATGGAGATCCAGTTGGCGGAGGAACTGGGCGTCAGCCGGACTCCGGTCCGGGAGGCGATCCGCAAGCTGGAACTGGAAGNNAAAGGGTTCGTGGTCATGGTGCCGCGCAAGGGGGCTTACGTGGCGGGGATCTCCTTGAAGGATATCGCCGACGTGTTCGAGGTGCGGGCCTCCCTGGAGGCTCTGGCCTGCGGGCTGGCGGCGGAGCGGATCACCGGCGAGGAGTTGGAGAATCTGGAGCTCTTTCTGGCGCAGTTTGCGGAGATCATCGACGAGGGCAATCCGCCGAAGTTCGTGGAGTTCGATACCAATTTTCACGACTATCTCTACCAGAGCAGCCGGAACCAGCGCCTGGTCCAGATGCTCAACAACTTGCGGGATGAGATCCAGCGCTTCCGGTCGGTCTCTCTGGCTTTCCCCGGCCGGCCGAAGGAGGCCCTGGATGAGCACCGCAAGATCGTGGAGGCGGTGGCTGACCGGAACATCTCCAAGGCTCAGCACNNGGGCTACGCCCGGCCTGAAGAATGCGGCGCACAGGACCCTGGCCTGAAAGAATGCGGAGTACAAGGCCGGGCGGTAAGCCTGGATGCGGAGGAGGCGGTGCTGTATCCAGAGGACGTGGCGCGGGGGAACAAGGCCCTGCTGACTATCGGGGGGCGCCCCATGGTCGACTACGTGATCGAAGCCTTGAGGGGTTGTCCGGAAGTCGGCAAGATCGTCCTGGTGGGGGATGCCCCGCTGCAGAAAGCCTACTGTCAGCCATTGGGGGTGCTGTCCGTCGCACCCGGAGATTCGCCTCTGGGTAGCCTGGCCTCCGGTGTTGCGGCATTGGAGACCGCCGCGCCGGCCGGGCGCCCCCTGGGCGCGCACCCGGCCGCGGACTGGGTCCTGGCCTGTACCGGGGACATCCCCTTTCTGACTGCCGGCGCCGTGAGCGGTTTTCTCAGGGAGTGCTGCCGGCGGGAGGCGGATTTCTACTACCCGATCATCACCCGGCAGGATGCCGAGGCCCATTTTTCCGGGGTCAAGCGCACCTATGCCAGGCTGCGGGACGGGGTGTTCACCGGGGGCAACCTGTTTCTGGCGCGCCGGTCGATCATCGGGGAGGCCCTGCCAAAGGCCGAGGACTTCATCCGCCTCCGCAAGAAGCCGCTGGCCATGGCCTGGCTGGTCGGTCCGGGCTTCCTGTTTGCCTATCTCCTCGGTTTTTTGACCATCGCCATGGTGGAGCGGCGGATCTCCGGTTTGGTGGGTTACCGCGGGGCGGCGGTGATCAGCGACTATCCCGAGATCGGGGTGGACGTGGACAAGATCTCGGACCTCGCCCTGGCCCGCCGCTTGCTCGCCCCTTAAACCACAGACCCATCCGATCTCGGCGGGAGCGCGGGATGTGATCCAGAGCGCCGTGCTCAAGGCTTACGCCGAGGCCGTGTAGTATTCTGTCGCATGTTGTCGACACGGAGTTCTAAACACCTGCCAGATAATTTAGTGCCCAGTCTTTCTAAGGGGGTATATGTTCTCTTTTTTTTGTTTTTCATTTATAAAAGGATTTTTACTGCCAGTTGGAGAAAAATAATGGGGAAAAGCCTGTCAACACGTTTTGCACAGATGACTACCCGCTCTAATGCCCCCGCTTCCTCCGCATCCGGGCTTACAGCCCGGCCTGA
>PLQY01000026.1:11898-21661 GCA_003160265.1 Peptococcaceae bacterium
AAGCCAAGACCCAGTTGAACATGAGAGGTGGCTCGTTTTTTATGAGTTCAACGGCAGCAGTGATCCTGGCGGCGGGACAGGGGAAGCGGATGAAGTCCGCTCTTCCCAAGGTGTTGCACTGCTGCGCCGGGGCGCCCCTGATCAGATATGTACTGGATGCCGTAGCGGCGGCAGGTATTACAGAAGTGGTGATCGTCATCGGCACCGGCGCCGCCCTGGTGCGGGAGGCCCTGGGCGATGGCTACAGGTACGTATTACAGGAACCGCAGCGGGGCACCGGTGATGCAGTGGCCAGGGCGCTGCCGCAGGTGGCGCCCGACTGCCGCGACCTGCTGGTGCTCTGTGGTGACACCCCCCTGCTCACCCCCGGCAGCCTCACCCGGCTGTTGGCAACCCGCCGGGAGGCATCAGCCGGCGCCTGCATCCTGAGCAGCATCTTCGACGACCCATCCGGCTATGGCCGTATTGTCAGGGACCCCTCGGGCCTGGTGGCGGCGATCGTCGAGGACGGTGATGCCACGCCCGCGCAGAAAGAGATCAAGGAGATCAACACCGGTACCTACTCTTTTGACCGGGCAGCCCTGGAAGAAGCCGTCACGGAGCTGAGCCCGGACAATAACCAGGGCGAATACTACCTGACCGACGTTATCGGCCTGTTGCGCCGGGCCGGCCGGGCGGTGGCCGCATTGACGGCCCCGTCTGCAGAAACGGCGGGGATCAACACCCGCCGGGAACTGGCCGCTGCTGAGCGCATCTTCCGCCAGCGGGAGTGCGAGCGGTTGATGGACGCCGGCGTCACCATCATCGACCCGGCGGTCACCTACATCGACCGCGGGGTGGAGGTGGGACGGGACACCGTGATCTACCCGTTCTGCTTCCTGGAGGGCGTCACTCGGGTGGGCGCCGACTGTGTGATAGGGTCGGGGACGCGTCTGGTGGACACGACCCTGGGCAATGGCGTGACTGTACAGTCCTCGCTGCTGATAAGAAGCACCGCCGGCGACGGCTGCCAGATCGGGCCCTTCGCCTACCTGCGACCGGGCACCGAACTGGCCTTGGGGGTCAAGGTCGGCGATTTCGTAGAGCTGAAGCAGACCCAGGTGGGCCCTGGGAGCAAGATCCCGCACCTCAGCTACGTGGGGGATACGGTGATCGGCGCCGGCGTCAATATCGGGGCGGGCACTATTACCTGCAACTTCGACGGCATCGGCAAGCACAGGACGCAGATCGGAGACGGGGCTTTTATCGGCAGCAACACCAACCTGGTAGCCCCGGTGATCATCGGCTCCGAGGCGGTCACCGGGGCTGGTTCCACGATCACCGAGGACGTTCCGGAAGGGTCCCTGGCGGTAGAGCGGAGCCACCAGACGGTGGTCCTGGGCTGGAGGCGGAAACGGATGTTGGATGCAAGTGGTCAGAAGCCGGAAAAAGGCTAAAGGCATCTGACGCCTGTTCATAGGGTTTGAATCTGGAGGAGTAAATCCGGGGGTATCCGGAGAGGTAAGAGGGGGACGGCAGTGATTCTGTACGCCAAGAAACTCAAGATCTTTACGGGCAATGCCAACCCGGGGCTGGCCAGGGAGATCACCGACTATCTGGGCATCGCTCCGGGCAATATCAAGGTCGACCGCTTCTGCGACGGCGAGATCAACGTCAACATCGAGGAGAGCGTGCGGGGGGCAGATATCTTCCTGATCCAGTCCACCTGCTATCCGGCCAATGAGAACGTCATGGAGTTGCTGATCATGATGGACGCCATGCGCAGGGCCTCGGCGCAGCGCATCACCGCCGTCATTCCTTATTACGGCTACGCCCGCCAGGACCGCAAATTGAAGGCGCGGGTGCCGATCACCGCCAAGCTGCTGGCCAATCTGATCACCGCCGGGGGAGCATCCCGCGTGGTTACCATGGACCTGCACGCCGGGCAGATCCAGGGCTTTTTCGACATCCCGGTGGACCATCTGCCGGCGGTGCCGATCCTGACCGAATACTTCCAGAACCTCGACCTGGGCAAGGTGGTGGTGGTCTCCCCGGATGTGGGAGGCGTGACCCGCGCCCGGGACTTTGCTAACCGGCTGGGGGCTTCCATCGCCATCATCGACAAACGCCGGCCTGCGCCCAATGTCTCCAAGATCATGAACATCATCGGCGAGGTGGAGGGCCGGACTGCTATCATCATCGATGACCTGATCGATACCGCCGGAACCATCGCTCAGGGAGCAGATGCCCTGCTGGAAAAAGGGGCGAAGGAGGTCTACGCCTGCTGCACCCATCCGGTTTTCTCGGAGCCGGCCAAGGAGCGCCTCGAGGCCTCACCGCTGAAAGAGGTGGTGGTCACCAACACCATCCCCGTTCAGCCCTTCTCCAGGGTCAAGGTGCTGACCGTGGCGCCGTTGCTGGGAGAGGCGATCATCAGGATCCACGAAGACCTGTCCGTCAGCAAGCTATTCGAGTGATCCCAACCAAGATTCCTTTATTTTTCCGGCGGCTCGGCCTCTTTGGCTGCGCTGCTGCCGTTTTGCCCATTCTGGGGCGGTTCTGGTTCCGTGCCATGTCCGCTGGATATGGCGCCACCGGGTTCAGGCGGTACCTGGGTTGCAGGCTCTGAAGGTTCTTCTTTCTCCTCGCCTGGGATGTGGATGTCCCGCACCTTTTGAACCAGGCGGTTGGTGCTCTCCTTCAGGTTCTTCATGCTTTCGGCCAGCTTGCCCTCACTGCGGGTCAGGCTCTCCTCGGCCCCGTTCCGCACGATCAGGATGTCCTTCCCGATGGTGCGCACCTCCCCGGCTGGCAGTACGGCCTTCCCCTTCAGGAAGCCCTCCCCGGGAGCGCCGCTTACCTCGAAGGCGGTGATCTTGCCGGTCGTCGTATCCACGTAAAACTCCTCCACATGGCCAAGGGCGGCGCCACCCTCGGAGATCACCCGCACTCCCTTGAGACGCACATCTTCTTTGACCAGGCCGAGGATCTGGGGCAGGCTGGTGATCCTTTCGGCGTTGGCCATCTTCTGTACGGTCAGGGCGTTGTTGCCGACGCTGACCACCCGGGCGTAGGGGATCACCTTCTGCTCCCCGAACAGGCCGCGGCGTTGCACGATGATCGCCGCCACCTCCGAGGTCTGGGGGTTGATCACCAGGTTCCGGATGTGACCGATCTCCCGCCCTTCATCCAGGCTGATGACGGAAAGTGACTTGAACTGACGGCTCTTGCGCATATCAATAACCTCCCTTTATTTGACAGGGCTAACCTTATAAAATATATTGGCCCAGTTCAAAAATATTCATGATTCCCAAGGCCGGGCNNAGAATAGCGAGAAAACAAAACTACCGCGGATCGCGGTAGTTTTGATATATAAACTACAATATGAAGTTGCCAGTTCAGGAAATGCAGCCGGGAAATCATCAAGCAAAGCGCTTGGCAGCTAATCACCAAGCGTTTTGATCTATTTATCACCGGTCGAACCTGTCCGGCCAGGAAAAGTGAACGCTAGAAGAATTCTGGTTTAAGAAACTTTAACGTACTTAGCTTTTGCAGAAGGTTCGGGAAGCGGCAGCCCATCTTCGATCAAACCCTTGAGGTGCATCCGCAAAGCTTCTTGGTATTCCTGCAGTGTTTCTTCTGAAGTGTTGCCGGTAGCGATGCAACCAGGAACATCGGGACTATATGCTGCCCAATTATTTTCGGCTTTTTCGAGGATAACTAAATATTCCACCCTATTTCCATCCTTTCTTCAGACCTGCTTGACGAAGAATGACCTCAGCGATCAACCCGCCTCATAGATCTCGCCCTGCCCTCTTGCAAGATATCGGCAAGCTGTTGTAGAAATTCACCAGGAGCAGCAACAGCAAAATCTAATTTCCCCCTTTCTTTGAGGGCAAGAAAATGCTTATCAAGGCTCAATAACCAGTTCACCTTTGCGGATATAGCTGCCGCCATAATTGGGGCGTCATGTTCGTTAATGATTGACCTCGCGTGTTCAATCTCCTGTTCTGAAGTTTTAATCACTGTAAAGTGAAGTTCTCTCATGAGTCTTTCAAAATGAGCAACTGCCTGTGGAAGTTTTTTCGCAACATTCCGCAGTACTTCATTTTCAACATCTGCAGATATATATGGAGCGATAATCCCAAGCTCGGCCAGAGCCAGCACCTTATGAGATCCCCCGCTGGCAGAAGCCAATCCTGCGATAATCACGCTGCTATCCAGGAAGACTCTAATCTTCCTCATACTCATGACCGCCTTCTCTTAGCTCGGCTAGCAGATCATTGAGTTCGATTTGACTGTGCTCCATGTCTTTACGAACGGCCGAAGCCAACTCTTTTACGGTCAACTTTTTCGGTGTGGCTAGAAAGCTATTACCGATCGGAAACACCTCCAGTATCGTATCCTCTTCGATTCCTAAGTTATCCCTGATTTCTGAAGGGATAGTGAATTGCCCTTTACCACGAAGCCGCACCTTTTTGATTGCGGAACCTATACGCAAGTCCTTTTGAACTTCTGACATTCTTATTTCCCCCTTTCTGACTTCTTACTATATTATATATTAGAACGGAGGAATATACTACACATATTTTCCAAATAGAAAAGCCGGGTTGTCCCGGCTTAGCTATAGCATCGCCTTGATGTCCGCCACCTCTGCAGGTGGCAGGTTCCATTTAATAGGAAACATACTATACTGGACTTGTAAGGTCAAGACAGACACGCTTTTAAATCACCCAAAGGAGGCTTGTAAATGTCGGAGATGTTTTGTTTTCAATGCGAGCAGACAGCGAAAGGCACAGGCTGTACCGTTGCTGGAGTAAATATTGACGCCAAGACAGGTGGTTTGTGATGAGAGAAAAACTTGTCGGTAACTGCCAGACTACGGCCATGGGGATCATGCCGCACAGCGATGTGGATCGGGCTTTAAAACTGGCCATGGGCTTCGACATTCCCTTTTGGCCGCAGTTGCCCCGGGTGAGCATCTACGAGGATATGTACGTCCAACTCTCGGAGCACATGCCGGGCCTCAGCGTCGATGAAGCCGCCAAACAGGTCAACTTCTCGCTGCCGCAGTTTTACGAAGAGTTGGCGGTCTATCTGGAAAACGCCGAAGATCCCGCCTATTTTAATCTATCCCCACGGTATTCTTTGGTGTATGATACCTTCCTGAACCAGGATTTTTCCCGCTACTATGCGATACGCGGCCAGGTGATCGGGCCGATCAGCTTCGGGCTGAAGATCACTGACGAGGAGAAGAAGCCGATCATCTACAACGATGATGTGCGGCAGGTCTTATACGACTTCGTGGCCCGGAAGATCATAGCCCAGCAGCAGGAAATGGCGCAGCACCATCCCCGGGCGTTTGTCTGGCTCGATGAACCCGGTCTGCAGTTCATCTTCATGGGCTTTACCGGCTATAGTTCGGAGCGGGCGAGCCAGGACTACGCCGCCTTTCTGGAACAGCTTCCCAGTCCCAAGGGATTGCACCTGTGTGGCAATCCGGACTGGAGCTTCTTGCTCAATCTCGATTTTGATATCCTGTCGGTGGACATCCTGGCCTGGGGCGAGATCTTCACCCGCTACACTGATGAGTTGCGCCGCTTCCTGGACCGGGGCGGTATCATCTCCTGGGGCATCACGCCCACGCTGGACGAGGAGGTGGCAGGGGTGACCGCCACGGCCATGATCGAGCGACTGGAGGCGTTGTGGGACTACCTGGCGTCCAAGGGGATCCCCAAGGAGCAGGTGCTGGCCCAAGCCTGGCTGGCCCCGGCCCGCTGCTGCCTAGTCAACCGAGACGAGACTGGCGTGGAGCATTCTTTTGCGATATTGCAGGATGTGGCCAATACATTAAAAGGGAGGTACAGGCTTTAATTTTCTTCAATGGCAATCACCCACGATTCACAAGATAGTTAATACAGCGAGGTACGCGCGCGACTAGTACACTGTCAACTTTTAAACTGTAGATAACGCTGCATGAACTCAATTATTGAAGAAGCATCGTCAGTGAGTTATCCGCTCAGCTATTAGTGTTACATTGGATATTACGGTCATCCAGAGCCACTGTTCCGTTTGTGAATGAGCCATGGCTCTGGTAATGGAGCCGCTTGATCATCGAGTTTCCTCAATACTCGTTTGAAAATGAACGGCCTGATCCTACTTCTTATTGACGCTGAGAGAACCTTACCCCCATCTCAAAGGCTTTTTTGCAATCATCGGGAAATACCTCTGCGCGTCTTTTCGCCTTTGCTACGAGATCGAATCTCGTTGCAACATACTTCGAATAATCATCAAATTGAGAGGTATCATTGACGATAAGCAATTCAGACATACCGAAAACCAGCCCCATGACCTGTTCAATAAATCTAACGGGCTGGTCATAGCCCATTTGTTTCATCCAGGCATCGTTCGAGCTCATCGTATAGATAAACCCGGTGCGAATGTTCTTGGTAAAGAGCGTTGAAAAAGTTTCATCGTAGACGAGGTACGGATAAATCAATCTTTCAAAAAAAGATTTCATCGCACCGGTTGGTGACCCGATATAATTTGGCGAGCCAAGTATTAAAGCATCGGCATCTTTAATCTTGGCGAGAATTGGTGTCAGCTCATCTTTTGTAGCACATTTGCCATAGCTCGCCCCTTCTTTCAACTTGCAGGCAAAGCAGCTTTTGCATCCACTGTAATGGAGATCGTAGAGATGAATCAGCTCGGTTTCGGCTCCTTGCGACGCTGCGCCTTCCAGCGCTTTGTTCAGGAGCGTAGCAGTGTTCCATGTCTTTCTGGGACTCCCGTTGAATGCCATTACTTTCATGACCACACCTCCATGTTTATAATAATTATGCTTATATAACTATTATAAACATATAATTATAATTGTCACTAATTTTCTTCCCTTAGGAAGGATTCTGGGTTTATATGCTTACAGTCAAAGGATTGTTATATAATAACTAAGTTGGCTTACAAAGGGGTGTGTATGGTGAGGGCGGAAACCGTGGAGCAAATTGCCACAGCCTGGATAGGGATACTTCCGTTACTACAGAAAAAGATGCCAAGAGGAGACGGGTTAACCGGCAACAAATTGGCATTTAACTCGCAGGCGTATGTGTTGATGCTGCTGCAGAATAAAAAAGCGATGCCCGTATCCGAGATCGGGAAACAGCTTATGATCTCCCCGTCCAACACGACCCCGCTGATCGATAAACTGATCAATGAAAGGCTGGTTGTAAGGCGCCCCGATAAGAGCGATCGGCGGGTGATCAATGTGGCCATCACCGGCCGAGGCCTTGAACGCCTGGATGAATTGTACAGGGCCAATGCGGACATCTTCAAATCCAAATTGTCTAACCTGTCGGATGACGACCTGAACCTGCTGCTGCTGTCGCTGCAAAACATACTGAAGATCGCTGCTAAAGTCTCTGCAGATCCCGAAAGTTCCCGGTAGCTGGCTATGAAATGACCATCCTATAATGTGCTATCTTGGACAGTACATAGATACATTCTACAGAGGCGATGGCTCTCTGACCGGAACAGTGGCTCAGTTTTACCGGACTCGTGGCTCTCATCCACCGGAACGGTGGCTCATTTCAGACCATATTATCCACTCATGGAAAGCGTGGACCTAAATCTCCTCACAGCTCTGGATGTGCTGCTTACGGAAGGCAGCGTAACTGGAGCAGCCCGTAGACTCGGTCTGAGTTCCTCCGCAATGAGTCGTACACTCACGCGCCTTCGGACATCGACTGGAGATCCGTAGCTCGCCTGAGAACCCCTGCCACCGTGTTTCTCGAACACTCGCAGGCGGAGGCTATGTCTTGTTTTTTGATCCCGAGGCCTCCAAGTCTCAGAATCTCTCTGTAATTGGTCAACCGCAGGACCTCCTAATGAATTATTTGCGCCGGAATCCGACACATAAATCCATTATATTGGGTCATGCACAATTTCGGCGGTCAGCCTGCACAATCCGGCCGGTCAACATGCTCGTTTCGCCCCGGCATATTCAATTATCCTGCTAGATATAGAAATATTTCTTATATTACGCGATTACTGGGAATCTATCAGGGGGTTTCCGCAGTGGAATCATTATTTGTAACTGCTCAGGAGTCAGGAGTCAGAATAAATAAGAGCTCCCTTGATGCGGAAAATGGGGGTAAAAAGCTTTAAGTTCTTCAATCTTCACGCAAAATGTATTCTTGAAACATGGGCTCGATAAATTTGTACGACCCGCGTCCGCCTTTTTCAATAATCGCTTTAGTAGCCAAGTAATCCAACGCTCTTTTAGTTTCGTTGGAGTTATCGCTTTGAATGTAGATTGTCTTTCCGGTGGCAAGTCGCTTCAACACTTCGCGGGCACGGGTTCTTTGTCCTATCTCATCCAAAATTTCATTATAAACCTGGGTCAGGGTCAGGAGAGCACGGCTGTGTCCAAGCTGGACGTATTCCGGAGTTACAGTTTGTTCCCCTGCCTCGAGGATGGCATAGTAAATCTCCGAACAGACCAGCATGGTATCCTGAGGGTGACCGCCGGTCTGCCGCAAGATCTCTCTGACAACCCTATCATCAGCCTTAATGTGCTGTCCGGCAAATTTTTGGGTGATATACCCCAGCCATGAATCCTCTGGGATAGAAGGGATGGGGAGAACAGTGGCATAGCGGTAAAACGCTTCTTTGTGGTTGCCGAACAGGGTGTTCATCACCCCTTCTTTGGAGCCAAGAAACATGTAAGATACGTTCTGATGATTTTGAAAATGCGACCGCATTTTTTTATAAATTTCACTTTGATTGGCCACCCGGGAGGCGTCCTGGAATTCATCAAACAAGACAACCATATTTTTATTGTCGTGGCTGGCAAGGGTTTCTGTCAGTTCCAGGGCATAATCCAGCAAAAGGTTTTCGTCTGGATTATCCTGGAGAAAGTTGAGGTCGAACTCCAGATCTTGAAACTTGACTGTCAGCTTTGCCATACCAGCAATGGTTCGGGCACGGTCTTTCAAAACATCCAACGTCTTGCGAATCCCTGTTCTGTTTTCCAGACAGGCGTTGATCAGGGAGACTGCGAACTCCCGTATGTCTGAAAGTCGGAAAAAATCGACCGAGGCGGTATAATATCGCTGTTCTTTCAGACGCCTGAGGACTTCATAGGCAATAGAAGTTTTTCCTATTCTGCGCGGGCCGGCCAGCATGATGCTCTGGCCGTCGGTCAGCCTTGTCTGAACAGAAACGATAAAATCTTCTCTGTCCACGATGTCTTTCTCTGAAACAGGCCCCCCAACAGGAAATAGTCTGCCCGGCATATCGGCGCGCCTCCGCAATGTTACTCTTAGTGTAATATTATATTACATAAGATGTAATAAATAAACAGGCGTGGATGCGATTTAAGCTTCAGGCCGGCCGCAAATGATGTCTTGAAAAATTCTGCGCTGAATGCCTACCTTCAAACGCATCCGAGCCATCCGGGAACTCTATGACAAAGTGTACGCGGCTCAGTCGAAGGTATTCCTGAATGAGCAGGGACTCAAAATATATTGGCCCGGCTGCCGCCCTATGCACNNATCCTGCTAATTATTTTCAGATTGGCTATTGCATAATAGTCTGTCTTCGGGTTATAATATTAGTTGTGTTGTGGTTTATGGCTATTCGTTGCACAGCGGTCAGGTGAAGGATCAAGCATGGTCAGCCAAATGAGAGCAAGCCAGGCGGCGCCAAACAGCGCTTTTTTATTTTGCCTGTCCCGACCGGTCTTAAATGCAGGAAGCTGTTGCTGCAGCACGCCAAATGTCAATAGAAA
>PLQY01000053.1 GCA_003160265.1 Peptococcaceae bacterium
TTGCTGGCAGCCTTGAGCAGTTCCTCCTCACTTGTTGTCGACCAGCCGTAGTTGTAGGAAGACCCGGCCAAGCCGTCGCCATGGGAGATTTCGATATATTCCACCCCGGCATCATCAAGGCCGCCGGCAATGGCAGTCACCTGTGCGGCTGTAAATTCGTGGCTGACGGCATGACTTCCGTCTCTCAAAGTGGTGTCTACAATGTGAACGAATGAACCGGTACTCATGCTGACATCTCCTCTTCGGACAGCATTTGTCTGGCTAGTTTTTCTGCTGTAGCCACGGACGCCGACGTAATGATATCCAGGTTGCCGGAGTATTTGGGCAGGAAATCGCCTGCACCCTCGACCTGAATGATGGTCGTCACTTTATCGCCGTCGATCAGCGGCGGCACCCGCAATTGGTAGCCGGGCACGTAGGTCTGGATCTCCCTAACCATCTCCGCCACTGAGGCCCGAATGGTCTGTTCGTCCATCTCTTCTACCTGTACGTAAACAGTGTTGGTCATCATGATCGGAGGCTCAGCCGGGTTCAGGATAATGATCGCCTTGCCCTTTTGGGCGCCGGCGACCACCTCCAGGGCCTTGGCCGTAGTTTGGGTAAATTCGTCGATGTTTTGGCGGGTACCTGGCCCGGCGCTCTTGGAAGCGATGCAGGAGACGATTTCGGCGTATCTTGCCCCGGCCACCCGACTGATGGCATAGGCAATCGGCATGNNACCATGTTCAGGTTGGGCTCGGCCTTGACCTTTTCCAGGTTGACGCACGGCACCACGTACGGTCCCACCGCCGCCGGCGTCAGGTCTATGGCGATTTTTCCCGCTGCCTTGAGGAGCGGGGCATGCCGCAAATGAGGCTTAGCTCCCGTGGCATCAAAGACAATCCTGATGTCATCCTCCGCCAGCACGGCCTCGATCCCAACAATTGAGGTGGGGATACCCAACCCTTGCGCCCGTCTGATCCCCTCGGACTCGATGACGCCGGTCATGAGTGCCATCTCCAGATTCTGACTGCGCAGGATCTTGTACATCAGGTCGGAACCGATGTTGCCCGGGCCAATCACGGCCACTTTTACCTTGTTCATGTTCCTACTCCTTAACGTAATGTGACTGATAATCCTAAACAAACTTCAGGTTCAAACTCCCCAGCCCGCAGAAGGAAACGGTGAAGACATCGCCCGCTTGGGCATCCTCGGCAGCGGTAACAGCTCCGGAAAGGACGATCTCCCCGGCCTCCAGGGCAATGTCAAAAGCGGCCAGCCTGTTGGCCAGCCAGGCTACGGCTGCCGCCGGGTGGCCCAACACAGCGGCGCCGGCGCCGCTGCTCACCATCTCACCGTTCTTCTCCAGCACCATGCCGATCAGGCGCAGGTCCAGGTCGTTGATGGGAAGCATACGACTGCCCAGGACCAGGCGGGCGCTGGAGGCGTTGTCGGCGATGGTGTCCGGCAGCTTGATCTTCCAGTCGCGAATGCGGCTGTCCACGATCTCGAAGGCTGGCATGATCCCCGATGTCGCCCGGAAGACGTCGGCGATGGTCACCCCCGGGCCCTTGATGGTCTCCTTCAGGATGAACACCAGTTCGCCTTCCACCCGCGGCCAGAGGAGTTCTTCCCGTTGACAGGGTTCGCCCTCCAGCAACAACATATTGTCCAGGAGATGCCCATAATCAGGCTCATTAACCCCCAGAAGCTGCTGCATCCCTCTACTGGTCAAGCCGATCTTCTTGCCGATGACCCTGCGTCCGGCGGCGAGCTTGGTTTTAATGCCGGCCAACTGGATCTGGTAGGCTTTGTCCGGCGTCAGGCCCGGGTAGCGGCCGGTCAAGGGTTCCACTGGCCGGCGGTTTGTTTCCGCTTCCAGAAGTTCAGTGGCAATGGTCTGGTAATCCATGTTCAGATCCTCCTTCCGTCATTACCCGACGCCAGCGTTCCCGCAGGGCGCCGGCGATATATTCGGCCACAGGTCCGGGTGCCAGGCCCTGTTGCAGGCCGGCCAGAAGCCTGTTGCAGCCAAGCCGCGCTTCTTCATGGGGTCCGGGAAGAGCCACCAGGTTGGCCTGTCCTACCCGGCCAACGGCGATCCGGACCCCCTCTTTATGGTGGCGTCGAAAATCGGGCTTGAATCTTAGAATCCATGGGGTAGCAGCCTGAGGGTCAAGGCGCAGGACGGCTTCGACGCTGCAGTCCTTATCTTCGGCTCCCACGCCCCCGGTGGTGATCAGCAGGCCGTATCCCTCTCCCAGCGCTCCCTCAAGGTGGTTGGCCGCCGCGATCACATCATCCTCCAGAATGCCGCCGAAGCGGGCCTTGTATCCGGCCTCTTCCAGGGCCGCCAGGATATAGGGCGAATTGGTGTCCTTGATCTTTCCTGCACTGACCTCGGCGCCGGAGGCAAAAACGATCGCCCGGCGGGCCACCGTCCGGCTGATGTCTTGTGCCAGGGCGGCCGACTCAGCCAGCACCCGGTTGGCCTCTTCCGGCTCCATGGCGATCAGGCCGAGGATACCTTCGGAGTGGACGCCCGCTTCCGGTCCCAGGGTTACTCCGTCCAACTCCGCCAACCGCTCCAGAAGCTCCCGCTCCTTGCCTGCCACGGATTCCGGCCGGATCTGGTGCCTGAGGATATCGAAGGCCACCAGCTCCGGCCGTACGTCTACGACCATCACCTCCGGCGCCGCGAGGCCCAGCGCCGCCGCGGCCACTGCGGCCACTGTTCCCAGGTCGGCCGCGTTCAGATCGATATCGCTGATCCAGAAGGTGGTCTTCTCCAGCAGGTCCCAATCCGGCATGCCATCACTTATCCCGCTCATTTCTGCTTCCCCCCTGCGACATCGAGGCTCAGATCAAGTATGGGGGCGTCAATAATCGCCCGCCCGACGTCAACGATATCGGCCCGGGCCGCAATCACTGCCTCCAGTTTGTCCTGGGTTACGCCACCAGCAAAAGCGATCTGAATCCGGTTGCGCCACCCTCCGGCCCGGGCCGCCTTTACCGTAGCATCCAGGTCCCGCAGGTCCCCAGTATCCACCATGAAGATGGCAGCCCCCGCTGTTACAGCTGCAGCGGCCTCCAGTCGGATCGGCTGGGATTCACCCCGGAGCTGCACAGCGATCAACCGTTCTGGGTCGTAGGCCCGAGCGCGGGTGACCGCCGGACCGACACCCCCCAGGAGGCGGACGTAGTTTTTGTCCAGATAGATGAAGGGGTGGTCGGTGATCCGGACCGCGACCCCGCCGGTCGCTACCGCCTGTCGCAGGTCGGCCCTAATCTCCGGGGTGACCTTCTTCCAGGAACCACAGGCTATTTTCAAGCGCCCGCCGGCCCTGCGGACAAAAGCCGCCGCCGCTGTGGCCACCCCGGACGGTTTGCCGATGGCCCCCAGAAGTGCCTCTTCGGCACGGATGACATCCTCTGCCCGCCCCCGGCCATGGAGGATGCAGGTTCCCGGTTCCAGGGCCTCTCCCTCGGCAACCGGGATGGCAACATCCAGGCCCAGCTCCGCAGCCTGCTGTGCCAGCCGCTCGGCCCCTGAAAAAATCCCCCTTTCCCGGGCCGTGATCTGAAACGCAAACTCCCGCCCCGCCAGGGGGTCAAAGAGGAATTCCCTAAGCTCCACTGGCTTCACTCCCGACGACGGACGAGTAACCCAGACTGACCGAAATCTCCAGCGCCGTCTGTGTGATCGTCTCTAACGCCCGCCGAAAGTTCTCTCCATCCAGCCTGGACACAGGCCCGGAAACGCTGATGGCGGCACAGGTCTTACCATTATTGTCCTTTACCGGGGCAGCGATGCAGCGTAAACTGTCCATAATTTCCTCATTATCAACGGCATACCCCAGGGCGCGCACCTTCTCCAGCTCCGCCTCCAGCTCGCGCGGGTCGGTGATGGTGTGCCGGGTGTAGCGTTTCAGACCCTTGTCGGCAATAATGCGTTTTACCTCGCTGTGATGGAGGCTGGCTAGGAGCGCCTTCCCCACTCCGGTACAGTGGGCCGGTAAGCGNNAATTGATTGCTTTCTCGTTTGTCGACATAAAGCACCTCGCCCTTATCAAGAATGGCCAGGTGAATTGTTTCTTCCAGATCATCCACGAGTTTCTGGATATAGGGTACCGCAGTTTGCCGGACATCCCAGTTATTGGCTACTACGTTACCAACCTCGAAAAGGTGTACCCCCAGCCGGTAACGGCCATCAAACGACGATTGCTCAATATAACCGAAATCCCGCATGGTAGATAACAGGCCGTGCAGGGTGCTTTTGGGCAGCGACGTATCCCGGGCTAATTCTGCCAGGGACATCTCCCGTTGTTTGGCTGCTAAAAGATCGATGATCGTCAATGCCTTAGCCACCGAACGAATTTTTGAGGCTTCATTCTTGTTACCAGCCACTACCCATCACCTCATTCGGCAATGCCGAATACCTTTCTAAATATTTCTGTCAGACGACTTACTGATCGAGCCGGCTAGCTTCCGGAGCAGGTCAACTTATTATTAATATCGTTATTCCACACCGATTCAGGCATTCCTGCCGGTAAAAGTATTCTGCGTTCGACATCATAGAAATATTTTTTACAATACCGAATCAAGCGATGCTCTGCAAGGAAGCCAGCTTCTCTACCAGGCAGGGGTACGGAATGTCGATGCGGATGGATGATTGGTGTATGATTAAGACGGGTACAGTAGTATTTACCTCATGATCCTGAGACATGAAAGGAGCACATTCGGGCGGCATACGAAACGATGTTGTACGAGAAGATTGGCGAAGTTGGTGTGGTCACCTTGAACCGCCCCGACAAATTGAACACGATGACCCCGAAATTCTTTGAGGAATTTGCCTAGGTCGTTGACGAGGCGGCTGCAGACAGGGAGGCCAGGGCTGNNGGTAAGGTTTTCTCGGCAGGCGGGGATTTCGAACTCCTCAAGAAGCTTGATACCGCTCCTAAAGCACGAGCTGCCATCAGGAAAATCGGCGCCACGATTATCGAGATATGCGAGATGAACAAGCCCCGGATTGCCGCCGTCGGCGGCGCCGCCGCGGGCGGCGGAGCGAACCTGGCGCTTTCCTGCGACTTTGTCATCGCCTTCGAGAATGCGAAATTTAGCCAGGCCTTCATAAATATCGGCCTCGTCCCGGATACGGGCGGCATGTGGTCCCTGGCAAAGCACGTAGGAGTCGCCCGCGCCAAGGAGCTTGCCATAACCGGGCGTCTGGTTGGAGCCGAAGATGCCCTCAGGTACGGGATGATCTTGAAGCTCGTCCCTTCAGGCAGGCTGTACGAGGAGGCGATGGCGTTTGCGCAGGAGCTTGCCGGAAAGGTGCCGCTGGCTATCGGATTCATCAAGCAGATCGGCAACCGCCTCGGCGAGATCGATATGGCCGCCTATTGCGACCTCGAAGCCGCTCTCATGGGGATCGCCATGCATACGGCAGATCACAAAGAAGGTTTAAAGGCGTTCATTAGAGAAGAGCGTGCCGGTATTCAGGGGGGAATGAACTCCGCTACCATCAGTCTATGCTTGACCAATTAATCTGGGCAGAGTTCAGGAAGTCTAAGAGCGGTATCAAGTCGCACCTGCGTCTCAGGTTCTACGATAATGGCTGATACTGCAGGTAGACCGGCATTCCGCATGCCTCTATATCAGGCGTCGCAAGGTATTCCGGTGTTTGCTTCCGGACCAGGCCGTGACCGGTAGGCTGTGAATCAGACACAATGCTATAAAAACGCTACATTGTGTCAGACTACAGCTACAGGCAGGTAGCAATATAAATGCTGTCTACGTCTGCTGGATGCCAATATACCGCAGCGTGACCGCCGGCGCCGAATGGTTCAGCGCCTTCATCAGCAGTAATATGTCCGCGCCCTGGCGGTAGGCGTGGTATGCTCAGGTCTTGCGCATATGTAACGCGTTACATATTGAATAGTAAATTATCCAAAGTCAATAAAATAAAGTCAGCTCTAAGATAACGTGAGCTGACTTTGGATAATTTCATTGGACTAAACCACTGGCACCAAGTTTCTTCTATGGGGAAATTAAAAGGCCCACACCATGTGCGCATGCCATTTATTTACACAGAAAGACCTTTCAAATGCAGAGATACACGCCCAGGCATATCAATGGCAAGCAAATACACAGAGATCCCCCCTCCCCAATAAATGGGCATTTTTAAAAAACTATGCGGTCTCTCTTCAGGGAGAAGACCTGACGAGGTGTCCGACCCCGCAGCAGGGGCACAACGTAACGTCCCTGCCGGTCAATAGCTTCAAGAGCTCGATCGCCGACAGTCTCCCTTCAGGAACATCGTTGATCGGCGTATTGGTAAGCCTTTTGCACAGCTTAAGTTTTGTTGCTTTGTTCATCGGGCTGAGCAGGCCGTAATGCCGGATCGTAACTACTACTACAGCGAGGTTTTAAAAAGCAACGATGATGCTTGAAGTTAGTCCCCGCCATCACATTTCTGATGAGGGAGCTAGGCTAAGATCCTTGACAACCTTATAAAACGGCATCATTTAGCATCTTGAGCCTGGTCTTCCGGTGGGACCGATAGGCGACCATGTTGCGCTTCATGTAGTAATTGACGTCATTCAAGGTTTTTCTGACCGCTTCCTCGTCACCGGACAATCCAGCAATGATCAGTCTCTGTGCCTGTGGCAGCGTCAACACCGGCTCTCCCGTTTTTTTTAAAACGCTGGCGCACCTCCAAAATGAAGAGATGGGCAATCAGGATGAACAGGATGTAGAGGCGCCAGGCATTCCAGGAACGGGCCTCGCAGTGTCCCAGTCCGAGGAAACTCTTGCACTCCTCGAAGCACTGCTCGATCGGCCAGCGGAGGGTCGCCGCCCTGTGTAGTTCCGCTCTTTCAATATCGGCCGGAGCATTGCTGAGAGAGAACTTGAGCTTTCCATCCATGAAGCGGCGGATATAGAGCCAGACCTCGGCGCCAGGCAGGTTGTCCCGGCATTCGATTACCCGGAGCGCCTTGACGTCGGCGATGATGGGCCCCTGCGATCCCTCCGCCAGGATCACCCGCTCCCAGGGAATGTTGTCATCCGTTGCAATCGTGGATACTGGAACCGGTGGACAGGAAGCCTTGAACCTGGTGGTGGGACGCTTACCCCGCCCCTTGGGAAGATCCACATCCGGCCTCTCTCTCCACACCAGAGTGGGTGAATGGATGTCGGCAAAGTAGTAGCACTCCTTTGGCAAACTGTCCAGGAAGGTCTTGCTGGCGCCGAAGAGGCTATCGCAGCCGATCCACTTGGCCTGGAACAGACCGGATCTGATCGCATCGCCCAGCATCCCGGCCGCAATCTCCGGCTTGGTCTTGAAGGCGACATGTCCCGGAACGCCGCACTTTTCTCGCAGTGGCTGGTATTCATCGGTGAACCACTTATCGGGCATGAACAGCTCGTAGCTCACTAGGCCGTAGCCCCTCTCGCTGGCGTAGCCGATGAAGACCCCGGACTGGCAGTTCTCGGTCTTGCCCAATCGTCCGCAGTGCTGCCTGGAGACGCCGACCGAGTGCTTCCCTTTCTTGACGAACTCCGTGCTGTCGCAGCTCAGCATGCCATCTGGCTCATTGACCCTTTTTGACAGTTCATTCTTATAGATCTGAACCATCCCAGAATGATCGAAGCGGGCGTCATGCATGAAATCCTGTATCACCCGGGGGCTTTTCTCATAGCGCAGGGCGATTGGCTCGATCGATTTCCGATCGAGGTTCGAGAGCAGTCCCTTGACGAAGACCTCGCCGTCTTCGCGCTGGTCAGATCTGACGTAGCATTTCCGGAAGGAATCGAGAAAGTCGTTCAGTAAACGTCCGAGTTCGGGCACCTGGTCGGCGGTAAGACCCACATCATTGAGCAGCGCCTGGTTCCAGTCCGGTTTGGCCAGTTGCACGCATACCACCCTCTCCCGCACCTTGGGGGCTCGGTAACGGCTGGGGCATTCTGCAATTAAAGATAAGAAGCGTTTGTTCAGCAGATACGCATAGACAGCCTTCTTGCGTCCGTGATAGACAAATGTCTTGCCTTCTTTGGAAAAGCCCCGGGTCTCGCCCAGGTAGCGCCAGTTGGCGGCCCTGTAGCAGGTACCCCGGTATTTGTCAGTATCCACGAAGGTTTCCACGAGATAGGGCTGGGCGCCGAACAGAGCCGGCCAGTCCTTTGCCAGAAGTTTCAGGGTACGTGCAAGAAGATGGGAGGCCAGGTAGCGGATGTGCACCCACGGCAGAATCAGAAACCGGTTGTTGTTGATCACGTGAGGCAAGAGCTTCAATCTTTGCTCCTCGTCCCAGCCGAGGTAACTGTCTCTTGTCCCTACCCTCAGGGCGGCCCGGTTGTAGCTCAGGGCTGCTATGGGCACATCACCGAAGCAGGCCAGGTATTTGAGCCGGGGGCCGATCATCCGGTTAAACCCCAGATAATGATAGGTTCTCACCATGTGGTCCCAGACCGGCTCCAGATCCGTGCGGTTGACCAGATAAATAGCAATCGGCTGAAAATCCTTTAGACTCCCTGCTAGAGGGCATGTTTCAATAAGAACAGGTTCATTCACCGTCCGCATGTCGCACTTCCTTGATTGTCGTATTTAAACGACGTTACCGTGCCCCTGGAAACATTATGGCACGAGATGGTCGCCCTGTCCACTGCTTTTTAAGGATCGCAGTATCTGGTCCACATGAAAGTTAACATGCGAGCTTGAGGATGCCGTTATAAGGTTGTCAAGGAACTAGAAGGTTTTAACCCTCGCTGTAGTACTACTCTATACAACAGGAGGTGATTTTTATGAACGAGCCAGTGGCAGCGAATAGCGACCCTGTATTCCTGACTGCAGCCGAAGCGATGGCAATCCTGCGGCTCAAGAGGTCCACGTTCTACGCCTACGTCGCCCAAGGCATTATTCCGGCGGTTAAGGTCGGCCATTTTCTCTGGTTCAGGCGCGAAGATATCGTCAACTTCGGTCAGAAGTCCGCTTGATTTAAAAAGCGCGGGCGAGGTAGAATATAGTAGAAAGCCCCGCCCGGCAAAGGAGGGAAATAATAGATGCGGGGAAGCAAGATTGTAAGACGAAGTAGGGTATCCTTTTCGTTTATGTATGACCTGCCTCGAGGAGAAGACGGCGGGAGGCGGCGCAGGACGGAGACCGTCAGTGGATGCCTCAAGGATGCCGAAAGGCGCCGGTTCGAAGTACTGAGCCAGTTGCCCAGGAGGGGGGCTGTGCCGTGCGAGGCAGCAAGATTGTGAGGCGCGGCAAAGATTCCTACTCCTTCCGCTATGATCTCCCTCCAGATCCCGACGGCAAGCGGCAGCAGAAGACGGAGACCGTCAGGGGAAGTTACAAGGATGCGGAGCGCAGGCAGCGGGAGCTCCTGAGCCAGATCGATCAGGGCAAGCTCTCCTGGATGCCGGTCAGGAAGACTGTCGGCGAGTTCCTGGACGAGTATCTCGACAACATCAGGGGCATCAACTCGGGTACCTACGAGATCTATGTCAGCGCCTTCAAGGCATTCAGAAAGCGGCTGGGAAGTGATTGCGCGGTATCCAGCCTGGACCGGAAGCAGGTGCAGGATGCGGTAAACGGGATGCGTGATGAAGAGATGGGCAGTGGCACCGTAAAGTTGTATTTCTCGAAGTTTCACATCGCGATGCGCTGGGCCTGCCTGCCCACCGTCCGCTACACGATGGAAGATCCCTGCCAGGGTGTCAAGATTCCCGAGCCGGATGATGTTGTGAAACCGGTCTGGGATGATGACCAGCCCAACCAGTTCATCCGCTTCTGCAAGGAGACCGCCGCCAGGTATCCCAGGTTCTACCGGTACACCACTCTATTTCTCCTGCTGCTCGCCTCAGGCGCCAGGGTCAGTGAGATCCTGGCCCTGCGCTGGATGGACGTCGATTTCGCCAAGATGTCCATCCACATCTACAAGACGGTCAGGAGGAACGGGGAGGAGGGAAGCCCCAAGTCGAAGCGCGGCTCTCGGGAGGTGCAACTCGACGAGGGCACGATGAGGCTGCTGACCAGGCACAAGGTGAGCCAGGACAAGGAGAAGCTCGCCTTCGGGGAGGGCTACGACCCGGACAACCTGGTCTTCACCACCCCGAAGGGCAAGCGGGTCCTCTACATGAGCGCCTACTACGCCTTCGAGAGGTGCTGCAGAAAGGGGCCGCCCTCACCTACATCACCATCCACGGCCTGCGCCACACTCACGCCACGATGCTGCTCAAGGAGGGCAAATCGGCGAATGTCGTCGCCGAGCGCCTCGGGGACACGCCGAAGACCATCCAGGACACATACGGCCACGTGACGCCCCGGATGCAGGCCGATACGGTCAGAACGATCGAGCAGGTGTACCAGATATAAGCTTAATGAGCGTTGTGATCAGTATGTGATCAATAATCTTGAGATGCTTGCGGCACAAGAGAAAAACAGTGGTTGACATTTATTGACGAAGTGTTAAAATCTAAGAGGCCTGGAACAAGGTACCGAGATGTGCAATCAGGTACCGGTTAGATTCCTTTTTTTACGTTTATTTTGCCGAAATAACTAAAATTGGAGGAGGTCGAGACTATTAATGACGATGGTGAACTCTTTGGGGCGTCATGTCTTAGCTGAATTGTACGGTTGTGCATTCGAGGCCCTGGATGACCTGGAGCAGGTTCAGAAGCACATGAAGGATGCAGCGCTGGCAGCAGGGGCCGAGATCAGGGGATGCGTCTTCCACAAGTTCAGCCCTCAAGGGGTAAGTGGTGTAGTGGTAATTTCGGAGTCCCATCTGGCGATCCATACCTGGCCTGAATTAGGCTACGCAGCAGTTGATGTCTTTACCTGCGGAGAAAAAGTCGACCCCTGGGATGCCTGTAGATACCTCGTCGACAAATTTCGAGCAGAATACATGACAGCCAACGAGATCAAGCGGGGGATCATGGAGACCGGCCAGAAAGCGGCGGCAAACCTTTAGGGGGGATATTTATTTTAGACCGCCTACATAACAAAATATCGAAGTGGTAGCTTGAGCCTTGCAAAAATCTTGTAAGGCTCGTTTATTTTTAAAAAACACATAAATTTTTCTCCAAGGCCAAAGAGGAATTATTACAAAAAGGGAGAATAGTGTTCTTAACGATGACTATGAATGTTAAGGGAGGTTGCCATGGGAGAGTTGGACGTATCTCAAACTCTGGAGAAAAATCGGTCTTTCGTGGATGCTGTCATTGAGGAAACCGGGTCGGATATCCGTCAGTGTTACCAGTGCGGCAAGTGCTCCGGTGGCTGCCCTGGATCATTCGCGATGGATTACCTGCCGAACCAGATTATCCGCATGCTGATGCTGGGGATGGTGGATGAAGCCCTCAAGTCGAAGACCATCTGGGTCTGCATGAGTTGCAACACCTGCACCACCCGGTGCGTCCGCGACATCGACGTGGCTGCGGTGATGGATGACTTGCGCAAGGAAGCGATCAGGCACGGCTATATGGAGAACGCCGCGAATGTGGTCGCCTGCAATAACACTTTCCTGTGGACGGTCCGCTCCTGGGGGCGGCTGTTCGATGCCGGCTTGCTGATGATCTACAACATGAAGACCAGTAATCCGATGAAGGATATGCAGTTTGCCCTTCCGATGATGATGAGAGGCAAGTCCCCGGTGATCCCGATTCCCCACAAGATCAAGGGGGCGAAGGAAGTCCAAAAAATCTTCGAGAAGACCAAACAGGAGGGGAAATAGATGCCCAAGTATGCGTTATATCCGGGATGTTCTCTGGAAAGCAGCGGTCTCGAGTATGGAATGTCGACCCACGCCGTAGCTCATGCGCTGGGGATCGAGTTTGCTGAAGTACCCGAGTGGAACTGTTGTGGGGCTTCTGCCGCCCACATGACCGATCACCTGCTGTCTCTCGCTCTCCCCGCCAGGGTGCTGGCCAAGGCAGAAACGATCCCCGGGGTGACGGAGATGGTTGCCCCCTGTGCTGCTTGCCACATCAGGTTTGCGTCGGTGGAGTACGAGGTAGGAAAGCACAAGGACCTGCTGGGCGAGATCAACTCCCTGCTGGAAGCGCCATACACCGGGAAGGTCAAAATACGGCCATTCCTCGACATCTTCTCCAACCCTGAGACCCTGGCACAGATCAAGAGCAAGGTCACCCGGCCGCTGACCGGTTTGAAGGTAGCCTGCTACTATGGCTGCCTGTTCGTGAAACCGCCTAAAGTGGTGGATTTCTTCGATGATCCGGAGAACCCCATGTCCATGGACAACATCATCAGCGCCATCGGCGCCGAGCCGCTGCCCTGGCCGTATAAGACCGAGTGCTGCGGCGCTTCGTCGGCATTGACGCAGGAGGACGTCTGCACCAAGCTGTGCAACGACATCTTGAAGATTGCCAAGGACTCCGGGGCGGACTGCATCGCGACCGCCTGTCCGATGTGTCAACAGAACCTGGACATGCGCCAAGTCACGGTGGAGAAGCAGTACGGACTGCAGTACCGGATGCCGGTCCCCTTCTTCACGCAACTGATCGGACTGGCGATGGGACTCGATTCCAAGGCCCTCGGCTTCANNGAGAGAGGTTCTGATAAACATTCAAGAACCTCTTTTGTTAGGGGGAGGCTGCGCTGTATGGTAGAGGAGCGTCCGTTCAGCGTACACTGTATCCAAAAAGATCTGGAAGCCGTCTTTGCCAAGTTCAGGACCTGGCTCAGCCCTGATGCGGCAGTGCTCCTGGACCGATACCTGCCGCTGTTTGGCGTCGATCCGGTGACGCCACCGGCATTTGTCCTGTTCAGCGCCCGCCTGTTCGACAGCGCTGGTTGCGCCGTCCTCCCCGCCCTGTTTATGACGTTCATCTACCTGGCCGTGACCCTGCATAGCCTGCCGCGGCAGATCCGGGGCCGCGACCGGCAACTGGTCATCCTGGAAGGAGATTACCTTTTCGCCCATTTGTCCCTCATCCTCTGCCAAACAGATTGCCTTCACTTGCAAGAAAGGTTCTCCCGGCTGATCAGGGGGATGAACGAGGGTTCTGTGATGCGCCAGTTCTACCAGCAGGGGGATCTGCCCGAGACCGGCAGCGGCCTGGTGGAGATCCTGGGCAAGCAATACGGCCTGTTCTTCGCAGAATGCTGCGACCTGGGAGGGCTTTTTGCCGGGTTGCGGCAGGAAGAGACACCCCTTCTGCGCCGGTTCGGCCATGAATTCGGGATTGCTTACGGGTTTAAGGAAGCCGGCCTGGGTCCCGGTGTCTATACACCCTTTCTCGAACGGGCGCTTGATTGCCTGAGTTCCCTGACGGTTGCAGGAGGCAGGGATGAATTGGGCGAGTTTGCCCGGGAGCTGCTGGCATCATCAGCCGGCAACAGGTTCCTGACGGCCGGATGAACAGTTAACCGCCTTGTGGCGACGCCTTAAAAGTGAGGCTGCTTGAGTAATTAAAATAAATGCGCTACACTGTTCTACGTCAATCACCCACCGCTTAACGCTTGATAACGTTTGAAGCGGTGGTTGGCTGTCGTACTTTGGCCGTTGAGCGGAGTGATCTTAGTGGCTTACCGTGATCTCAGGGAGTTCATTGAAGTGCTGGAAAGCCGGGGGTTGTTGCGTAGGGTGCGGATTCCGGTCGATCCGGTCCTGGAAATAACCGAAGTCACCGACCGGATCAGCAAGCAGGGCGGCCCGGCGCTGCTTTTTGAAAGAGTCAGGGGATCGGATCACCCCGTGTTGATCAATGCTTTTGGAAGCAAGGAAAGAATGGCCCTGGCCCTGGGGGTTCAGGACGTCGATGAAATAGCTGCCAGAATCGAGTGCCTGCTGAACATGAAGGACCTGCCCGGCACCCTCTGGGAGAAGATCAGGATGTTGCCGCGCCTGGCCGAGATGAGTTCCTGGGTGCCCAAGACGGTGCGTAGCGCCCCCTGCCAGGAGGTAGTGCATCACGAAGACGCCTCCCTGGATCTATTTCCGATCTTGCAGTGCTGGCCGGGCGACGGCGGGCGCTACCTGACCCTGCCGATTACCTTCACCAAGGACCCGGAGACCGGTTTGCGCAATGCCGGTATGTACCGCCTGCAGGTATTCGACTCCAGGACCACCGGGATGCACTGGCATATGCATAAGAACGGCGCTGAAAATTATAAGAAGCACCGTCTGTTGGGCAAGCGCATGGAGGCGGCCGTGGCCCTGGGAGGGGACCCGGCCATCACCTATGCGGCCACCGCTCCGTTGCCTCCCGGTTTCGATGAGATGCTGTTCGCCGGTTTTCTCCGCCAGCAGCCGGTGGAAATGGTCAAGTGCCTGACAGTAGACCTGGAGGTGCCTGCCGGGGCGGAGATCATCCTCGAAGGATATGTCGACCTGGATGAAAAACGCCTGGAGGGTCCCTTCGGCGATCATACAGGTTATTATTCCCTGGCTGACTGGTACCCGGTTTTTCACGTACAATGCATCACCCACCGGCGGGATGCTGTCTATCCGGCCACCGTGGTTGGCAAGCCGCCCATGGAAGACTGCTTTATAGCCAAAGCCACCGAGCGGATCTTCCTGCCGGTGATCAGGTTAAACCTCCCAGAGGTGGTGGATTACAATCTGCCGTTGGAGGGCGTTTTTCACAACTGTGCCGTGGTTGCCATCGACAAGCAGTATCCCGGCCAGGCGAAAAAGGTCATGTGCGCGGTCTGGGGCATGGGACAGATGAT